>DAOTZZ010000145.1:0-11350 GCA_034433965.1 Anaerolineae bacterium | reverse complement strand
GCGCTTTACGCTGCTCACCGGCAGTACACCTGGCAACGACATGAACCTGGCCGAGAGCCGCATCGAGTATCATCGCAACTTTGGCAACAAGCTGTGGCAGATGTCGCGCTTCGTGTGGTCGAACCTGGGCGACTATCAGCCGAAGGCCGAGCCGGAGCGTGCTGGACTGGACCTGCCCAGCCGGTGGATTCTCAGCCGACTGACAGGTCTGGTGAGCAATGTACAGCGCCTGTTCGACTCGTATCAGTATGGCGAGGCTGGGCGGCAGATCCTCGAATTCCTGTGGAGCGAATTCGCTGACTGGTACATCGAGATCAGCAAGGCCGCTTTGTATGGCCAGGACACAGGGCGGCGCGAGCAGACGCTCGACGTGCTGATGTACGTGCTCAACACATGCTTGCGTCTGCTGCACCCCTACATGCCCTATATCACCGAGGAGATATGGGGCTATCTGCCGACCGGCGGCGGCCCGCTGATCCTGGCGCAATGGCCGGTGGCCAATGAGAAGTACCTGGATGCGGAGGCGGAGGCGCAGTTCAACGTGCTGATGGAGCTGGTGCGAGGTATCCGCAATGCGCGGGCAGAATATCAGGTCGAGCCGGGACACCGCATCAGCGCGCTGATCGATCCGGGCAGCCGACGGGCCATGATCGAAGCGCACCGTGACATCTTCGCGCGGCTGTGCAACGTGGGGCAGATTACCGTGATCGCAGAGGATGATGCTGCGCCGCAGAAAGCGGTCACATTGGTGGCGGCGGATGTGACGGTCTACCTGCCGCTGGCTGATCTGGTAGACCTGGAAGCGGAGCGGCAGCGCCTGCAACGCGAACTGGAGGGGCTGGAGCAGCAGATCGCGCGGACAGCAGCGCTGCTGGCCAACGAGAACTTCGTCAGCAAGGCCAAGCCAGAAGTGGTGCAGCGCGAACGCGAGAAGCTGACTGCTTTGCAGGCGAGCCGGGAAGCCGTTGTGGAGCGATTGGAAGCACTGCGCGGGTAACTGTGACGTGAGGAGGACGCGGGCCGCTCTGGGCGCAGGGCAGCCCGCGTCTTCGTTGTCTGTCTCTGGACTGGCGCGTGGCCTAACGGGGTGAAGTCTGCTGTTTCTTGAGCATGAACAGGGCACGTCCGGCACGTTGCGCTTCCTGGCGGACGCGCTCGTCGGGATCGTGATAGTAGAGCGCTTCCAGCGCATCGAGCGCGTCCGTGGCCTGTAACAAGACCAGCTCGGCGATGGAATTGAGCCGGACTTCCGGATTCTTGTCTTTCAGACGCGAGAGGTGGTAGGCAATCAAGCGCTCGTTCGTGGACACGGGTACTCCTCGGTTGGGACTGGCCGCCGATCGGTACACTGGGCAGGTGGTTCGTCACCAGTATAGCAACCCTCAGCGCCGCAGGCCAGCGGAGCAGAGTCTGGAAAAGACCTTCTTTCAGGGTACTGAAAGGGCGCTCTGGACATGCTCAACGGCTGCGGCGGGAGACATTCCCTGCAATACGACCTCCTGGACAGCAGAGTCCAGGGCAGCGAGCGCATCAACCGCGCTCTCCGGTGCGATGGGCATGGGAAAGCCCCAACGTAGGGCATTGCCCCAGGCGGTGACAAGTTCTCTATCGGGCAGGGCGTAGGGATTGGCGGGCGCTTGACCTGTCCGCGCGAACCAGAGCGCCTGGGAATCGGGCGCGAGCAGGTAGGCGACGAACTGGTTGGCGGCGTCGGCGTTCTGACGCGTGATATTCAGGCTGATCGCGATCGTCGGCTCTCCCTGGACAGGTACACGCCACGAAGACGGCCCATGTCCCGGCCACGTCGTCACGCCCAGATCATTACCGACAGCGTCTGCAAGCTGTAGATAGGCGTTGGAGGAGGCGATGAGCAGGGGGGCGTTCCCACTCAAGAAGGGGGTGGGATCGGTGGTGAAGTGTACGGAAGGTCCAGTAGCCAGATCGGCCAGCGCTGTGAAGTATGATAACAGTGCCGATGGCGACGGGCCGTCTTCGTCGAAAGGCTCAGGGTCGGCGGCCAGCAGCAGCCCGGCGGTGGCCGCAAAGGTCGGTGGGATGACCAGCCCGACAGCTTTCGCTTGAGCCACGAAGTCCTCCACGGAAGCGAATGACGGAGTGAACAGGTTGCGGCGGTAGTAGAGGGTGGGGAACTCAGTGGCCAGGGTCACGCCGTAGACTGTCCCATCGAGCGTGGCGGTCGAGAGGGCCATAGGCTGGTTGGCCATAATCCGGTCTATCAGGGAATCGTCCAGCGCCTGGATCAAACCAGACTCGGCCAGGGCAGGTAATTCGGAACGAGGGACGACCAGCAGATCAGGGCCTGCACCAGCCATCGTTTGCTGGCGAAAGGTTGCCAGCAACGTATCGGCAGAATGTGCGACGAACTGAACGTCTACGGTCGGATGCGCGGCTTCGAAGTTGCGGCGGAGATCCTCAAGCGCAGCGCGTTCGTCTTGAGGCAGGGCGTGCCAGACAAGGAGCGTCAGCGATGGCGCTGCTGTGGCGGCGGGCGTCAGTTGCTGCACCGGGGGCGAGTCGTTCTGACAAGCGCCCAACAGGGGTGCTGGAGAGGCGATAAGCGCGATCAGACACAGAAATCTGGTGAGTCTGCGCATGGCTGGCCTTTCCCCTTCGCGACAGTGCGCTCATTCTAGCATAATTCTGATGCAACGCTCATGGGGAAGGGCCGACCGGAACAGTATAATCGAGAGAGTATTCATGGTTACCTGATGAGAGGCATACCCATGCACGTCACACGCTACGACCATCCCAGCGTTTTCAGCAGTTGTTCCGCCGAGTGGAATGAACTGGTGCAGTCCAGTGATGCCAACCAGATTTTCCTGACCTGCGACTGGCAGGAACTGTGGTGGGAGGCCTATCATCCCGGACAGTTGTGGGTGTTGGTGGTGCGCGATGACGACGGCCAATGGGTGGGCCTGGCTCCATGGTTTATTGATCTGCAGGCCGATGGTCGGCGCATCGTGCGGACAGTGGGTTGTGTCGACGTGACAGACTATCTGGATATTGTGGCCCGGCGCGGCTATGAAGAGGCGGTATACGAAGCGCTGGCAGCCTGGATCGCTGAGCATACCGATGCTTTCGATGAGATGATGCTGTGTAACATTCCAGAGCAATCACAGGCATTGCAGGGCATGGCACGCGCAGCACAGACGCATGGCCTGGAAAGTACTGTTCGCTTGCAAGAGGTATGTCCGATCATTGTGCTGCCGCGCACCTTTGAGGACTATGTCAACAGCCTGGACAAGAAGAACAGGCACGAACTGCGGCGGAAACTTCGCCGCGCGGCAGGCGAAGTAGGGTGGTATATTGTGGGGCCAGAGCATGACTTACAGCAGGAAGTGACGCATTTCATGGCGTTGATGGCTGCCAGCTCGCCAGATAAGGCGAAGTTTCTGGAAGATGCGCAGAATCGGCGCTTCTTTGAGCTGATGACAGTACGCATGGCGGAGCGGGGATGGCTGCAACTGGCGTTTTTGACGGTGAGGGGAGAGCGTGCCGCAGCGTACCTCAATTTTGCCTATAATCAGCGCGTTCTGGTGTATAACTCCGGTCTTGACCCGCAAAGGCATGGGCATCTCAGCCCTGGCATTGTGTTGCTGGCGCGCCTGATTGAGTACGCCATCCAGCAGGGATATCATACGTTCGATTTTCTGCGGGGAGACGAGGCGTACAAATACGATATGGGCGGGCGCGACACCAAGATCTACCAGTTGATGATCGCGCCCCGGAAGATCGTGGCATGAGTGAACGCCCGGCAGCGCCGTGAGCAGGCGCACACCCCGTGACGTGCGCTCGCTGCTGGTGGGACAGGACTCAGCCGCCGTAGGAGTCCACTGTGTTGACTGTTTCGGCGGCAATGTATGGCGGCTTCTCCTCAAGATTCAGGAGCGCCTCGTCCTCGCTGATAATGGTCTGTCCCTGGTGATAGAGGACGTTGTTGAAGGCATCGAAGCGGTAGCGGCGGTTCACCCAGCCATAATAAGGATGGTAGAACACCACATTGAATTGGATGGCATCGTCGTTGAGCAGCGGCGTCTCGCTGACCATCCACACCGGCGCGTATTGCTGCAGGTGCGGTATGACTTTTGCGTCGCGCAGCTCGCGCATACGCTGAATCCGTTCCTCGGCGTTTTGCATCAGCATCCTCGCTAGACGGGCAAGTCTCAACCAGATTCCGCTCTCTATTGTAGACGATCAGGGGCGCTTCGGGTAGTAGCGAGGCAACAAAAACGGCGCGTCCAGCTTGGCACGACGCGCCGCAGTTCTGGAAAAAAAACTGAATTACGGTCAGTGGCCAGCCTGAACAGGCTGACGTGGCTCAGGCAAAGACGTAGCGACTCCGCTGGTGCCGACGATTTTCAGGTATCCGCCGGGCCTCACCAGCAACTCCGGGTTCGTGGTGATGCGCACGATGCGGCGATCCACACTGACATCGGCCCAGCCTCGTCCCACGCGAATGACGCGACCTATACGTGCTTCTGACGTTTGCATCCTCTTATCCTCCACTACTCACCGTGCTATCACCATTCCCTAGAGAGTGACAGTGGGGCTTGACTGCACACGATCGGCAGCGGCAGGCCGATAGATAATCTTTACTATCTTCATTTAAGCACTTGGGATAAGTTGAGTCAAGGGTGACATTGGTAAGATGTTGATCAGCACAGGCGTTCCAAGAATGTCATGGATTGACTGGACGGTTGGCAGTTTTCGCCTGCAGGTAAGCGGATCAGTATAATCGAGCGGCGAGCTGGGTATGACTAACCTGTGTGAAGACAGGCCGGCTATGAGCCAAACAGCCGATCTTGATCAGTCAGTTTACCAATCTCCGTTCACCTGGCGTTATGGTTCGGAGCAAATGCGGCGGGTGTGGAGCCTGGTGTATCAGCGCCAGTTGTGGCGGCGCGTGTGGGTAGCGCTGGCGGAGGCACAGGCCGAACTGGGATTGGTGACGGCAGAAGAAGTGGCTGATCTGCGGGCACACATGACCGAGATCGATCTGGGACGTGCGCAGGCTATCGAAGCAGTAGTGCAGCACGATCTGATGGCCGAACTGAAGACGTTTGCCGAGCAGTGTCCCTTGGGGGGCAGAGTCCTGCATTTGGGGGCGACCAGCGCGGACATTCAGGATAACGCGGATGCACTACGGCTGCGCGAGGCCCTCGATCTGCTGTTGGAGACCCTGGCCGACCTGTTGCGAAGCCTGGCAGATAGCATCGAGCGTTGGGCTGACACAGCGTGCATGGGCTTCACACATATTCAACCCGCGGAACCGACGACTGTGGGCTATCGCCTGGCGCAGTATGCCCAGGACTTGTGGACGGACTGGCAGGAATTGTCTCACGTGCGCAAGGCCATTCGCGGCAAGGGGATCAAAGGCGCGGTGGGCACCAGTGCGTCGTATGCCGAGTTATTGCGTGACCAGGAACTCACCCCTGCTGACCTGGAGGCGCGGGTAATGGCCCGTCTCGATCTGGCAGCGTTCGCTGTGGCAACGCAGACTTACCCGCGCAAGCAAGACTGGCTGGTGCTGAACGCGCTGGCCGGACTGGCGGGCAGCCTGCACAAGATGATGCTCGACCTGCGCGTGCTACAGTCGCCCGCCATCGGGGAATGGGCCGAGCCATTCCGCGAACAACAGGTTGGTTCGTCGGCGATGCCGTTCAAACGTAATCCGGTGAACGCCGAGAAGATAGACAGCCTGGCCCGCTGGCTAGCCGCTCTGCCGCGCGTGGCCTGGGACAACGCGGCTCTGGCAGTGCTGGAGCGCACGCTGGACGATTCGGCCAACCGCCGCCTGATGCTGGCAGAGGCGTTTCTGGCGGCGGACGAAATCCTGCAGGTGGCGCTCAAGGTAGTGCGCGGGTTGCGCATAGACCGCGAGGCCATTGCTCGCAACCTGAACCGGTACGGTGGTTTCGCAGCAACAGAGCGTCTGCTGATGGCACTGGTGCGGGCGGGGGCGGATCGCCAGGCAATGCACGAGCGATTGCGGCAGCACAGCATGGCGGCCTGGGCGGAAATGGCACGCAGCGGGCACAACCCTTTGTACGAAATGCTGAGGGAAGATACAGAGCTGTTGCGGTATCTTTCGCAGGAGCGCATAGACGAATTGATGGATGCCAGCACCCATGTGGGTGACGCGCCCGCGCGGGCGCGTGCCCTGGCGGGGGCGATTCGCGAAGAACTGGCAGGGCGTCGTGACTGAGCGCGGTTGACAGGAAGGAGGAGAGGGCAACCGATGCCGCGGGCGATCCTGAGTGTATACGATAAGACAGGGCTAGTGGAACTGGCACATGGGCTGGCCGAACTGGGCTGGGACCTGGTAGCCAGCGGTGGCACAGCGCGTGCGCTGGAAGTCGCTGGGGTGAAGATCACGCCAGTAGAGCGAGTCACGCAGGCTCCCGAAATGCTCGCTGGTCGCGTCAAGACGTTGCATCCGGCCATCCATGCGGGCATTCTGGCGCGCGATACGGCAGAGGATATGGAGACGCTGCGGCGGCACAGCTACGCTCCGGTAGACCTGGTGGTGTGCAATCTGTATCCATTCCAACAGACCGTCGCTCAGCACGGGATCACGCTGGACGAGGCGATCGAGCAAATTGACATTGGCGGGGTGACGCTGGTGCGGGCGGCGGCCAAGAATCACGCCAGAGTCACGGTGCTGGTGGACCCGGCGGACTATCCGGGTGTGCTGGCAATGTTGAGAGAAGCGGGGCGGGTGAGCGAGTCCATGCGGCGCTGGCTGGCGATCAAGGCATTTCGTATGACGCGCGACTACGATACTGCCATTCATGCCTACCTGGTGCAGCAATACGGGCCAGCGAATTCTGCCGAGCCATTGCCGGAAGTGTTATCGCTGGGTCTGACGCGGGTTGAGGAGTTGCGCTACGGGGAGAACGCGCATCAGCGGGCTGCCCTCTATGCCGTGGGGGCCAACGGTTCTCCTCTAGGCGGCCAACTGCTCAGCGGGAAGGCGCTTTCCTACAACAATTTGCTCGATCTGGATGCGGCCTGGAGAGCTGTCGGGTTGTTTGAGACGCCCGCCGTGGTGATCGTCAAGCATCTGACTCCCACGGGCATTGCTACTGCCTCCACGCTGGCCGAAGCCTTTCCGCTGGCGCTGGCATCCGATCCGGTGTCTGCCTTTGGGGGCGTATTGGCGACCAACCGCACAGTGGATGAAGCCTTCGTCGAGGCGTTGGATACCCTGTTCGTGGAGGCGATCGCTGCGCCGGACTTCTCGCCGGTGGCGCAGCAGATGCTGGCTGAGGGTCGCCGCAATTGCCGCCTGCTGCGCATTCCGGAACGTCAACCGGACACACTGGAGTTGCGCAGCATCACGGGCGGTTTCCTGGTGCAGGAGGTGGATCACGGTGATCCCGAAGGCACACAGTGGCAGGTGGTATCGGCGCGGCGTCCGACCTCAGAGGAATTGCAGGCGATGCGTTTTGGCTGGAAGGCAGTACAATATGTAAAGAGCAATGCTATCGTGCTTTCGACCGCTTCGGCGACTGTCGGAATAGGAGGGGGCCTGCCGAGCCGGGTCGATGCAACACGGCTGGCGCTGATGAAAGCGGGCGAGCGCGCGCGGGGAGCGGCGCTGGCGTCGGATGCTTTCTTCCCCTTCGCCGATGCTGTGCAACTGGCGGCAGAGGCTGGGGTGACATGCATTGTGCAGCCAGGCGGCTCGATACGTGACCAGGAGGTCATCGAGGCGGTCAATGCGGCGGGAATGGCCATGGTATTCACCGGAGTGCGGCATTTCCGCCATTAAGGAGGTGAAAAGGGGGAGGAGCTTGCTGCCAGCGGCTGTCTGTCTTGCGCCGAATCGTGAGCAATGGCACGGCGAGTGCGGACGAAATAACTTGTCTGACAGCGAAGGAAGTGCCATAATAGGGGTCATTAAAGTCACTTTAGGTCGTTTTCATGGGCCAATGATCATATGGGAGGAAACCCGTGGCGAGTGTGACTTACCGCAATGTAACGAAGCGTTGGGGCGATGTGGAGGCTGTGAAGAACCTCAACATCGAGATCCCCGATGGCGAGTTCCTGGTGTTCGTGGGGCCGTCCGGCTGCGGCAAGTCGACGAGCTTGCGTATGCTGGCCGGCCTCGAAGAAGTGACCGAGGGCGAGATCCTGATCGGGGATCGCGTTGTTAACAACGTTGCTCCCAAAGATCGCGATATCGCCATGGTGTTCCAGAGCTACGCGCTGTACCCGCATATGACCGTGTACGACAACATGGCGTTCGGCTTGCGTCTGCGTCGTACCCCGAAGCACATCATTGACGAGCGGGTGCGCGAAGTAGCTGCCAGCCTGGGTATTGAGCAGTTGCTCGATCGCCGTCCGCGCCAGTTGTCCGGTGGTCAGCGCCAGCGTGTGGCGGTGGGGCGTGCTATCGTGCGTGAGCCGCAGGTCTTCCTGCTGGACGAGCCGCTCTCCAACCTGGACGCCAAGCTGCGCGTTGAAGCCCGCACGTTCATCAGCAAACTGCATCAGCGGCTGGGCACCACGTTCATCTATGTGACGCACGACCAGGTGGAAGCGATGACGATGGGGCAGCGCATCGCCGTGCTGAACGCCGGACGCCTGATGCAGATCGACACGCCGACCAATCTGTACGATCACCCCGCCAATATCTTCGTAGCCGGTTTCATCGGCAGCCCCTCGATGAACTTCTTCGACAACAGCACGTTGATCGAAAAAGAGGGCAAGATGTACATAGACACTGGTCTGTTCCAGGTGGAAGTGCCCAAGGAGCGCTACGAGAAGTATCGTCCTCACCTTGGCAAGAAGGTTGTCTTCGGCATCCGGCCCGAAAACCTGCACCATCCCGACTACACTCCGCCTGGTGTGACGGCGGCGATCGTCGAGGCGAACGTGGATGTGGTCGAAGAGATGGGGCACGAGAAGATCGTCTACCTGGAAGAGGGTGGCAAGACGTTCCTGTCTCGTATGGATCCGCGTGCCCGCGTCCATGTGGGCGAGCGCATCGGCGTGGTGTTGAACATGGCTGTCATGCACTTGTTCGACGCCGAGACGGAGCTGGCACTGCAGTAGGTGCTGTTCAGTCTGCTTGTGGGAAGAGAGGCCGACCGCCTGTGTCATTGCGCAGGCGGTCTTTTCTTATTGTCAGCAGCGGCTCAGGCTGAGCGAGAGGGAATATGACCAGGGCGCAGAGCGAAGTCTATGAAGAGTTGGCGGCGGAGCTGAGCAGGGCGATCTCAGGGGAAGTCCGCTTCGATCAGATGACGCGCTTGCTCTACAGCACTGATGCCAGCAATTACCAGATCGAGCCGATTGGGGTAGTGTTTCCTCGCGACGCGAACGAAGTGTGCGCGGTGCATGAGATCGCAGCCCGGCTGAGGGTGCCCCTGTTGCCACGTGGGGCGGGTAGCAGCCTGGCCGGACAGACAGTAGGTCATGCGCTGGTGCTGGACTGCTCGCGGCACATGAATCGCCTGTTGTCCATCAACGGCGAGACGCGCTGTGTCCGCGTGCAGCCTGGTGTCGTGTTGGGACAGTTGAACCGGCAACTGGCTCCGCTGGGGCTGATGGTCGGTCCGGACCCGGCCAGCGCCGAACGGGCCACGATTGGAGGATGCCTGGGCAACAATGCCACTGGTATGCACAGCATCCTTTACGGCATGTTCGGCGACCATGTGCGGGCAGTGGACGCAGTGCTGGCCGACGGTACGCGCGTGATCCTGGGGCGTGATGTCTCCCCAACGCCTGAAGTGGCGCACCTGCAAGAGCAGATCAGGGGAATTGTGCGCGCTTATGAGGAAGATATCCGCACAGGCTATCCCCGCACCTGGCGCACCGTGGCCGGGTATGCGCTGAACAAGCTCAACCCCGACTCGCCAGACCTGGCCCAACTGTTCGCAGGCGCAGAAGGCACGCTGGGAACGGTAGTGGCGATCGATCTGGGGCTGGTTGAGCGTCCTCGTCAGACCTGCCAGGTGGTGTTGCACTTCGGCGACCTGCACGCTGCTTTGCAGATTGTACCGGCAATCCTGGAGGTAGAACCGTCGGCTGTTGAATTGATGGATAAGCTATTGTTCGATCTGACGCGCGCCCATCCCGATTATTCGAGATTGCTGACCTTTATCGAGGGCGATCCGGTCGCTGTACTGGTAGTGGAATTCTATGGCGAGGGTGAAGGCGAACTCGATGCTAAGGTGGCTCGGCTGCGCGACCGGCTGATGCGCGCGGGCTTCGGCGGAGCAATGGTCGTCGCCGCGACGCGGGCGCAGATGGACAACGTGATGAAAGTGCGCAAGGCCGGGCTGGGGCTGCTGATGAGTATGCGGGGCGACCTGAAGCCGATCCCGTTCATTGAAGACACGGCGGTGCCCGTCGAGCATCTGGCTGAATATGTCGCGGGGGTGGAGCGCGTGGTCAGCGAGCACGGCCTGCGCATGGCTGTCTACGCGCACGCCAGTGCTGGTTGCCTCCATATGCGCCCGCTGCTTTCTCTGAAAACGCAGGACGGCCTGCGGCGGTATCGTGCCATTGCCGAGGCGGTAACAGGGCTGGTGATGCGGTACGGCGGCACGACCAGCGGCGAGCATGGTGAGGGGCTTTCGCGCGGAGAGTTCAGCCGCAGGCTCTTTGGTCCGCGATTGACCGAAGCATTTCGCCAGGTCAAGGCCGTCTTTGATCCGCCAGGTCTGATGAATCCCGGCAAAGTGGTGGATGTGGGGCCAATGGACGACCCGGCGCTTCTACGTATGGGGCCGGCGTACGCTACCCCGCTGGAACCGCGCCAGACTCGCCTGGACTGGTCGCGCGATGGTAGCTTTGCCGCGGCAGTCGAAATGTGCAACGGGGCCGCGGTGTGCCGCAAGGAAGGGACAGGTGTCATGTGTCCCAGCTATATGGCAACGCGCGACGAGGCCCATTCGACACGCGGGCGAGCCAACGCCCTGCGGCACGCCATGACGGGCGCATTGGGCGTGGCAGGACTGGCGGACGAGCGTCTGTACGAAGTACTCGACCTGTGCCTGTCGTGCAAAGCGTGCAAGGCAGAGTGTCCGTCGCTGGTGGATATGGCGCGGCTGAAAGCGGAGTTCCTGGCCGCCTATTATGACACACACGGTGTGCCCTGGCGCGCGCGTCTGTTTGGGTACATTCATTGGCTGAACCGGCTGGGGAGCCTTGCTCCTGATCTGACAAACCTGGCGCTTGGCTCCGTACCGGCGCGCTGGGTGCTGGCGCGGATGGGCGTGACGACGCGGCGGCGTTTGCCGGCCCTGGCTCGTCAGCGTTTCAGCGCTTGGTATCGGCGCAATTGCCCGCAAAAGCCAGATCGGCATACACTGAAAGC
>DAOTZZ010000144.1:0-30737 GCA_034433965.1 Anaerolineae bacterium | reverse complement strand
CAACCAGGGTGGACGCTTCCGCTCCACGACCGAATTTCCGCAGTCCGACCCACAACTGCGGCTTTCGGTGCGCCGTACCGACGCGACGACGCTCAGCTTCTTCGTCAACGAGCGCTGGCTGGGAGATTCAGTGTTTCTGTTCCCGCAGTCCGAGCCGGTGACCCTGATCCTGTATGTTGCGGGGCGCGATGTGGTGGTCAGATTACGATCGTTGGAGCTTGACTACAGTCCGCGCGAAGAAATACCCTAACAGACTGAGACGAGTGTGAGCACTGGAACTGTATTGCAAATCATGAATCAGACACCGGAACGGTTGAACGCCTGCTATATCCCCGGCAATTTCATTGACACCTATGCGCCGGGGCACTATGCCCGCGTGATGGAGGCCGAAGATGTGCGCAGCGGGCAGATGGTGGCGCTCAAGATCATGCGCCCGGAGCATCTTTCCGACGACGGTACGCCGCGCTGGGAAGCGCGCGCCTTCGTCAGCGAGGCCGATCTGCTGGTTCGCCTGGCGGGGTGCGGAGCGGTGGTGCGTCTCTATGATTGCGGATACGTCTCCTCGCGAGCGGAACGGCCGGATGGCGGTGAGATCGTGTCTTTCGGCCTGGATATTGCCGCTTTTCGCGAGGCGCTCTATCCGGCGGCGGCACAACAGTGGCGTCCGTATCTGGCGCTGGAATTGCTGCCGCGTCATCACAATCTGTTCTACCTGATGAAGCCCAATGCTGGCAATGGCCGTCGTCGCCTGCCGACCGAGGAAGGGATTGATCTGGCGTTGCAGTTCGCCGACTTCTTGCAGCAGGCGCACGGTCAGCGCATCGTCTACCTGGATCACAAGCTGGAACACGTCTATTGGGATGGCGAAAAACTGCGCATCATTGACCTGAACAGCTCCCAACTGATCGAGGTGGGCACGCATACGCTGGATCAACACCTGGCCCGCGACATTCACAACCTGTGTGTGGGCATCCTCTATCCCATCTTCACGGGTCTGTCGCCGAAGAAGGGGGCGCTGCGACCGCAACCGGCCTCACAGGCCGAAGTGGAACAGCGTTACGCCGACGTAGATCACCTCGATTTTGGGGTGGAGCCGACGCTCAGCCCGGCTTTGCAGGCATTGTTGCAGCAGGGAGCGCGCCAGGAACTGACCACTGTCGAGGCGTTTCGGGCAGGGCTGGAGCGGATTGCCGGGCGGCACGGCTGGGAATTCCCCGGCCAGCACACGATTCCGGCGTTGCGCGAAGCCCGGCAACGGGTGCGGGCCGGTCTCGCCGAACTGCGCCGCAGTCAACAGGCGCTGCGCACTGCGCGCGAACTGTTGCTGGAGGCGGTCATCCTTGACGACATCAACGAAGACATGGAAGCAGAGCTTCGGCGCATCCTGGCGCAGATCAACGACGCGCTCAATCACCGGGTTATTCCCTAGAGGTTGTTATGGACTTTGGCGCAGCGTTTCCCCTCACCCCTGAATCCCCTCTCGCACCAGTGCTCTACGCTTGCGTGGGAGAGGGGGGCGGGAGATGAGCGGGAAAAGTGCATAACACGCTCTAGCGCTCAGCGAAGGAGACGCCATGGCCGATTTGCGAGATCAACTCGAACGTCTGCGCCGTCTGATCGAAGACTTGCCGTCGAGTGCCACGGCCAGCGAAATAGCCCAGCTTGAGAGCGAAGCGCGTGCCCTGCTCGCCCAGAGCAAGAACACGCAGTTTGAGGCGGAGGCGCGCGAACTGTTCGCACAGCTCGCCCGTCACAGCGCGCCGCCTACTCCCGAAGCCGCTACCGTGCGCGCCCTGCTGCGCCGTGCGCGCATTCGTATCGAGATCGCCGGTAGCGAGGACGACATAGACGAGGCTATAGATATCCTGGCTGAGGCCCTCAATCACGACCCCAACAACGAAGAGATCCATGAACTGCTGCTGGAGGCCGCCGAGCGCAGCCCGCACCTGGAACTGAAGGTCAAAGGGTTGCTGGAACGATACGGCATTGACCTGACGCGCGGAGGACAGCGCGCTCAGACGACGGGCGGGAGCGCCCCATCACGTCCGGTGGAACGGGCGGTGCCTCCTGCTGCAGCGCCGGTCGAGAGCGGTTCCCTGCCCGAACCCCCTGTGTCGCTCTCGGAAGTGTCCGAGGCGTACTACGCGGGGGACTATCAGCGTGCGGTAGATCTGGCCAATCGTATTCTGGCGGTTGATCCAAACAACGCTCAGGCGCGTGAATACCGTCAGAAGGCCGAAGACAACCTGCTGCGCGGGGTGGTACCCGATCACCGTATCCCCTTTGACGCGCGCATCGCCTACAACCGCGCCAATTCACTGGTACGCGCGGGGAATTACGACGAGGCGGAGCGACTCTACCGCGAGGCGCGCGACCTGGCGGCGCGGGCGGGCATTACCAGTTGGCAGGACGTGGAACAGGCCCTGCTCGATATTCAGGACCTGGCTCTGGCCCGCGAGTTGCTGGCCGAAGGCGATCGATTGCTGGCGGCTGACGATTGGGAGAGCGCGCTGCAGAAGTATGAGGGGGCGCTGCGCGTCGTGCCGAACGATCCGCTGGCTCGCGAGCGGATCGACCTGGTGCGGCGGGTGCGGCAACAATTCGATCAGGCGACCGTGCAGTTGAACCTGAGCAGCGGTGCGCTCAGCGAGCGCGCGCGCGAATTGCAGGAAGTGCTCAATACGCTGGCAGGGTTGCGCCAGCTTCTGCCTGGCAGCGAACGCCTGAAAAGCCTGACGCGCGAAGTGGAAGAGCGCATCCAGAACATTATCGCTCAGCTTTTCAACCAGGCGCAGGGCGCGCTGACGCGCATGGATGCGGCATCCGTACTGGACGAGCGGCTGCGCCTGGCTGCAGAAGCGGTGCGGGCGCTGGAAGCCGCTGCCGACCTCGACCCCGCCAACCAGGAGATTGCTGCGCTGTTACAACGCGCTCGCCAGGCCGAGGCGGATATGGCGGAGGCCCGCCATGTCATCGAGCGGGCGTCGGCGCTCACCGCCCAGAACTACGAGAACGAACTGGCGCAGGCCCGAACGATGCTGGCCGGATTGCGCGGCTATGCCCAGGACCCGCGCTATCGTATGGTGGTCGCTGATCTGCTGGCGCGGCATCTGGAACGTGCCGAGGCCGCGCTCGACGAACACGACCCGCAGACGGCGCAGCGCTGGCTGGACATCGCCAAAGACGATCCGTTCCGCATCCTGGGCCGGCGTACCGACATTCTGCGCCTGGAAGCGGAAGTCCGGCGGATGCGACGGCGGCAGTATGGCATCTACGCGCTGAGCGCGGTGGTGATCTTGATCATCCTGGGCGTGGTCGCTATCGCGACTGAACCGGCCTGGCAGCCCATTCTCAATCCGCCCACGTCCACCCCCACGGCAACGGCGACGATCACACCGACGCCCACGGATACGCCTACCGTGACCCCCACGCCCACGGCCACCTACACGCCCAGCATCACGCCGACGCACACCTGGACGCCGACGCCGAGCGATACACCCACTCATACCTGGACGCCGACGCCCAGCCATACGCCAACGCATACCTGGACGCCGAGCATCACGCCGACGCCCAGCGATACGCCGACGTACACACCGACCCCCACATTCACCTGGACTCCGAGCATCACCCCCACACCGAGCATTCTGTGCATGGTTTTCGCCAACACACAGGCGGTGAATGTGCGGGCCGAACCCAGCCCTGTGGCGGTGCGCATCTTCACCGTAGACCTGGGGCAGGCGCTGGAAGTGCTCGATCAGCAACTGGGGCGCGACAATCAGCGCTGGTTCCAGGTGCGCTTCAGGGTGGGGCAGTCGGTGATCACTGGCTGGGTGCGCGCCGACCTGGTGCAGGAAGTGTCCGACGCGCCCTGCCCGGCCTTTGGGACGCGCTCGCCGTGAGGGAAAACAACGAAAAGAAACAGCCAGCCCCGCAAACGAGGCTGGCTGCCGACAGGTGGGTCGTAGAAGACTCGAACTTCTGACCTCGTCGATGTCAACGACGCGCTCTAGCCAACTGAGCTAACGACCCATTGCGCCCTTATTATAGTGAGACCGGGGGGTTTTGGCAAGGGCTGGAAATTGAGAGTAGAGCAGTGACAGAGATATACAACGGCTTGTTGCCCCTGGCGAAAAGCCGCGTGCTATAATTCGCCCGGCGGCGGATTCGCGGAGCCTTGACGACTGATGCGCGAGACGGTGCAGCACGCATTGCCTTATGTCACGGGCGGCCTGTTTGGGCTGGCCCTGCTGCTCTTTGTCATTGCCTTTCGGCTGTTTCAACGTAGCCGCACCGATGTCTACTGGCGACGACGGCGCGAGGCCAGTCAGCGTGGCTGGCGGCTGTTTGTGGTGGCCTCGATCATGACGATCTTCAGCGCTGTGACCTGCGTGTTGACCCTGGCAGTCGGTATCCTGGGCGACAAGGACGAAGCGAGTGCCGGGCGCATGTCACCGACGCCAGAGGTGACTGTCCTGGCGGAGAATTCTGACGTGTCGCCCGTGCCAACCGCGACTGATACTCCTCCACCGGACGATGGCACGCGCGCGACGACTCTTGCTTCTACCCCGCTGATACTGATTATCACAGCGACGCCTGCCTATACTCCAACACCTACGCCGTTCCCCACCTTCACGCCCAACGTCACTCAGGCGGTGTCCAGTGTGACGCCGCAGCCGGGCGCAACTCTGCGCATTGTCGCCCTCGACGATCAGATAGACGCCAGTTACCGACCGGTCAACCCGCGCACTATTTTCGAGGCAGGAGTCAAACGGCTGTATCTATTCGTCGAGTTCAGCGCTATGACCGAAGGAGTCCTGTGGCGGCGGGTGATCACCAAGGACGGTGAACTGTTCGACGACAATACGTATCTGTGGGGTCTGGAAGACAGCGGCTCAGGTTATTTCTTCTTTGGGCGCGACAACGGTTTTGAGCCGGGCAACTACGAAATCCGTCTGTACATCGGCGAGACGGAGACCCCCGTCAGCACCATGACTTTCACTGTCGTGCCCCCCGCGCAGTAAAACCATGCCTGGTCGGTTCAGCGTTTCGCTGCGCCACAACGCTCTGGCTGTGGCGTTGATTGCCCTGTGTGCTGTGCTCGGCCTGACAGTACGTCTGGCGCTGTACATACGGTCCGGCTGGCGCTACGACTACGATGAGGGCATGGTGGGGCTGCAGGTTCTGCATATTCTGCGCGGCGAACTCCCCATCTTTCACCCTGGACAACCCTATCTGGGAGCGCTGGAGTCCTACCTGGTCGCGCCCCTTTTCGCCATCTTCGGGGCGAATACTGTCACCCTCAAGATCGTGCCCTGGTTGCTCTCCGGCCTGTACGTGGTGACGACCGGCTGGCTGGGCTGGCGCGCTTTCGACCGACGGGTGGGCGTGCTGGCCGCGCTGCTGGCAGCGTGTGCGCCGAGTTATCTGTTGATCACAGGCACGAAGACCTGGGGCGCGACCGCCGAAACCCTGGCCCTGGGCAATCTGGCGCTGGTGACCGCCAGCTATGTGACAGATATTGCTCAGCCGGACAACGTCCGTCGGCAGAGCCTGATCGCTTTGGGCTTTCTGCTTGGCCTGGGGTGCTGGATTTCCTGGCTGATTGCTTTCTACGCGCTGCCGATCGCGCTGGCGGTGTTGCTCTGGGGCAGGGCGCGGTTGGGTCGGGCGTGGAACTGGGCGGCGGTTGCCTTTGTTGTAGGGAGCAGCCCCCTGTGGGTTTACAACCTGACGCACGAATTCGCCACCTTTCGCTATCTGCTCGCCGATCAGGGCGACACTCTCGCGAGCCTGCCGGCGGTGCTGGATCACCTGACCTATGACCTGGCTCCGCGCCTGGTGAGCAATGATCCGCGCTGGCCAGGGCTGAGCTGGCCTGCCATTTGGTGGCTGCAGATCGTCTACGAAGGTGGACTGATCGGCCTGGGGGCGGCGGTATGGCTCGGCCCCTGGAGAAGATCGCGCAGACCGATGCGCGCCATGCTCGCGCTGTTCGCGCTGAGCGTGCCGCTGATCTACGTCCTGAGCGGCTACGGCAACCGTGCTCTCAACGAATTCGGCTTCGATGCGACAGGGCGCTATGTGTTGATGATTCACAGCGCCCTGCCGATCGGCGCGGCGGCGCTGGCCGTCTGGCTGGGACGCGGGCCGCGCTGGCGGCTTTGGCTTGCGGCGGCAGTGCTGACCAGCGTCGTCGGGCTGAATCTGCTGGGAAGCAACCGCCTCGATCTTGTCAAGGGATTCGCGTCACCTTACTATACGCGCCAGCCGGTTACCCTGGAGCCGCTGATCGCGTTCCTCGAGCGTGAGAACATCCGGCACGTGTGGACGGATGTCGGCATTGCGCACGTGCTGATGTTTGCCACCCATGAGCGGGTGCTGGCGGCAGACTGGTATGATATCTACGGAGCCAAAGGGTTGGTGCGTTTTCCGGATGTGCCGCGGCGCATCTACGCGGCAAGCCGTGTGGCGTTCGTGGAAGTGGTATTGCCCGATCAGCAGGAGACGCGCTTCGAGCAGGCTTTCCAGCGAGCAGGGATCGCCTACTGGCGCGAGCGGGTGACGCCCGATCTGCTGGTCATCGTCCCTGAGACGCCCATTGACCCGGCCCTGGTGGCCGATGGGCTGGGCTATCAGTTCTAGAACCCTTCCAGCACAGGGACAGTGCTCAGGTCTCCTTCCAGCACGGCCAGCTCGGTGAAAATCCAGCCGGTCGCGCCGTTGAAGGAGATCGCCAGCCAGGTGCCGTCGGCGACACGGCCTGTCACCGGTACCTGAGTCCCGAAGGCGAGCGTGCCCAACACAGGATAGGTGGTGCCCGGCCCGGCACGCACATTGAGATCGTTGACGTTGATGCGGGCCGTCGGCCCGGACACAATGGCACTGCTGTCTTGTGGTTGGAGTGGGGGTGTGACTGTGGCGGTCACCGCGCCGGGTGGAGTGGTCGCGGCAGCCGTCCCTGGGGGAGCGATCACCTGCAGCGACACGTCACTCACCCCCAGCGAAGAGCCGTCGGCGCGAAAGGCTTCGACGGTCAACAGGTGTTTACGCCGCTCGCTGGCAATCCACTCGGCGCGGGCCAGCAGAGAGGCCGTGCCCGCTGGATTTTCAGAGGTGACAGTGCCGACGACAATATCGTCTATGCGGAACTCCAGGCGTGCGACCCCAGTACCGGTGTCCTGGGCAATCGCCTGCAAGGCCACGCGCGTCCCTTCGGCGTAGGTACTGCCGTTGACAGGGGCCAGGATGAGCACCAGCGGCGCACGTTCCAGACGCTGTGCTGTCTCGTCGGGCGGGGACGTGCTCAGAGTACACGCGAGCATTGCGCCCAGGAGTGCGAGCCAGACGGGGAGAACTCGCTTCAGGTGTTCAGTCGCGCCCATGTCAACTCCTCGTCAGAGCGTGCGAGTCTGTCATGGCCTGGCTTCTTGAGACCGGCGTGTCACGTGTCGCCAGCCGCGCCTTAGTATAGTCTATGCTGGCCAAAGCGTGTACTTCTCTCAAGCCTTTCTCCCGCAGGATGGTACAGGTGGCTGATGCGCGTGTCATGATTGGGTGAGCCACTGTATTTCATCGTGTGTTCGTTGAGACGGAAGCGCCGATCGTCAAGCAAACTCTAAGGCACGCCCGCGCCGATTCGCGCTAAAATCAGGCTAGCCCCATTCACCCCCGAAGTTTCGCAGGAGCGAATTGTGACGAATTCCCGTTCGACCTCGTCGCGCACCGCTGGAGAAAGTCTGTCCTCGTCAGGCCAGTCAACCGGTCACTATTTTATCCGCCGCCGGGGGAGCCGCTATAACATCTTCGGCCCGCAGGGACGGCTCTTTCGCACCTACCAGAGCGCCAGCGTCGCTGGCCCGCGCTGGGAAGAACTCACCGGCACGCCCTGGCCGTATCGCAGCACAGCCTATCAGGCAGGGCTACGGTTGTGGCAGTTGGGCGCACTGGAACGCCGCGAGCCAGGGGCCGAACTGGTGCATCAGCCTGAAGACGATGCCGAAGGCCCGGAAGTTCCAGTGACGCAGGTCCGGAGCCCTATAGCCTTGCCGGATGCCTTGTTCGCTGCGGGCGAGTCGCCTGCCGCGCTCCCGCTGGCTTCGTCAGGAGTTCCACTGGCCTTGCCCGCTCCGCGCTTCGACCTGGCCCACCAGCAATACCTGATGCGCACTCTGCAGGAGAACCCAAGGCGACTGTTCGAAGCGGAAATGCGCCAGGCCTTGCAGCGCGAAGTCGAGTATCATCTGCCTCAGGCGCGTCTGGCACGCCGACTGCTCAAATGGCTGGAGCGCTATGAAGCGCGTCGGCAGCGAGGCGTTCGTCGCCTGAGCAGTGAGACGATCCTGGCTCGTCACATTGCCTGGCAGGAGCAACGTCTGGCGGGGGCTGCCCCTGTCTCCGCCAAACCCTCAGATGCGGCGCTCGCTCGTTGACAGGGCATTTGCCCTGGAAGCTCCGCACTCTAATCCGGGTCGGGAATAGTATGGAAATCGCCGAATCGAAAGCTCGCCCGTCAGTTCTGTTTGAGCTGCGCCCGGTACAACTAACCGATGCTGCCGATCTACAGGCAAATTGCTGGCCACAGCGTACCCTGGAGCAGATTGGCGTTGTGTTACAGCAGGCAGAGCGGTTGGCACGACAGAAGCGTGGCCTGGGGGTAGTGGCGGAGCAGGGCGGGCGAGCGTGCGCCTTTGGACTGCTGGCGCTGTACCCTCGTGCGGCGGAGATCAGCGACCTGATCGTCAGCCCAGAGCTGCGCGGGCGAGGGATCGGTACGGCGCTGATCGCCTTCCTCACGCGCGAAGCGCAACGGCTGGGCGCGACCTGGCTTGAGATCGGCGTGGCAGAGTCGAATCCGCGCGCGCGGGCACTCTATGAGCGGCTCGGATTCGTGGAGACGCGCGCCATTCAGATTGATCTGGGGGAAGGGCCGGAGACCGTGTGGTATCTGGCCAAAGCACTGGATATGCCTTCCAGTCACCAGCCACTGGCGTTGCCGCTATAGAGACCGCGCACGGCGGGGTTTTCCGGGTCGGGATAGCCGTAGCGTTCGATGAGAGTGCCGAGCGAAAACTCGGTATTCTGCCGCGTGCCCAGGAGTAGCTCTTGTAACACGATGTCAATGACCAGCAACAATCTTGCCAGATACTGATACTGTCCGCGTAGCGCGGTGAAGAGCGTGGCGAATACCCGTTCGCGCAGTTCGTCGTTGATGATCCCGCTACCGGGCCAGCCGACAACCCATTCGTGCTGATAGGAACCAATCGAGAGTACATCCCCGCGCAGGCGCACCAACTGATCAATTGCGGCTTTGCGCGCCGAAGCATCAACCAGCCGCCCCGTCTCGCGGAAGGGCACGTTGCTCAGCGAGCGGTAGAGACTGCCGGGCGGCGTGGTGCGCACCAGGCGTCCCAGCCCCTTCTGATAGAAGTCCATCGCTCGCGCCAGCGCGTCAGCGCACTGCCGGTAGTAAGTCACCAGGTGGGGCTGGTCGGCATGGCGGTCTACTCTCCACAGCAGCGAGAGAAAGTCACCGAAGTCCAGTGGCAACTGTGGCGGGCTGAGTGGGCTATAGGGGGATGTCAGTTGAGCGATGCGTTGCGCATCATCGTTGCGCTTGACATTGGTTGGTTCCACCGATTTTCTCCCCGGATGTGCCGTAGACGAGGCTGTTCCTGCCATTGGTGAATACGTTTCCCTGCTCAGGCCGGACGATGCCGCCCCCGCGCAACGTTGATCAGGTCAACCAGCATCCCATAGGCAGTGGTAGTGGGATCGGTGTCGCCTTCGACAATAGTCAGTTCGTGCAGGGTATCGGTCTGAAAGGTGACGGCGCTGGAAGTGCGGCTCACCTGGCAGAGTGGGTCGGCGAAAGGCAGCCGCACCGGTCGCACACTGGCACGCACCTGTGTGCCGTCGCGTATGGCTTCGCACAACAGCTTGATACGCTCTCCTGCCTGAAGGGCTTGCTGAGCATCGGCGACGGTGACACCCGTAATACCTGTGCGCTCCACATCGGCGGGGCGCAGATCAGCGCCCATCAAGACATTGGCGAGCACTACGATTTTCACGGCGGCGTCCCACCCTTCCAGATCGGTGGTTGGGTCGGCTTCGGCCACGCCGATCGCCTGCGCCTCCGCCAGCGCCTCGGCAAAAGATGTGCCCTCTTCCAGGCGCGTCAGGATGAAATTGGTGGTGCTGTTCAGCACGCCGCGAATGCGCTGAATGGTGGTCGCCAGCAGCCCCTCACGCCCGACGCTCAGCACCGGTGCGCCGTCCATCACCGTGCTTTCGAAGAAGAAGCCCAGGCCGCGCTCGGCGGCGAGCGCCTGCAATTCACGGTAGGCGAAGGCGACCGGCCCTTTGTTGGCTGTGACCACGTGCCGTCCGGCTTGCAAGGCCGCGCGAACGTAGTCAGTCGCGGGCTGACCGGTGTGTGGATTGAGCCAGGTCGCTTCCAGCACCAGGTCTGCCGGGCACTGTTCGATCAGGCTCAGCGTGTCGTTCACCGGCGGGCCGACGTGCAGCGTGTGCAACCGTTCGCCGCGCTCGACAAGTGCCAGTGCCTCTGCCAGATCGAGTCCGTCTGGATTGATCGCCAGTCCGTGCGAATGCGTAGCCAGACCGGTGACCGTCACTGTCAGATTGTAGTCAGTGCGCAAAACGTCGGTCTTGCGTAGCAGCAACTGCGCCAGGGCGCGCCCGACATGGCCAAAACCCAGCATCAGCACCCGCATGTGCATAAAGACAGACCTCTTTTTTGTTGTTGGGCGTGCAGCCTCCGCATTGACTCATCAGTGTCCATTATACTCAACTCCGCGATAGGCAGTGTGCTGTTCCTTTTGGCTGCATCAGCTAGACGAGTCTATAATTTCCATGGGTGTGCTTGAGAACGCTTCAATACACACCCGGAACGATCACAAAGCGCACTGGGGAGCTCGACGACATCGGGCTGAGAGGGTATCTGCTGGATACCGACCCACGAACTTGACCCAGGTAATGCTGGCGTAAGGAGTGTTCGCTCATGTGCGGTTGCTGCCTCAGTCCTTCCCCTTGTCGCTCCAAGCGTAATCGGAAGTCTACAGCGCTACAGCCCGATGCGTCCGCTTCTCCAACGCGCGTCTTTGTGACCATCGCTCATCGTTGGCCGCAATGAGTTTCAGGAGGAGTGAGATGTTGCATCGTCTGTGGTCGTTGGTAGTTGTCTTTGTCGTGTTCGTTGCCTCTGGCCTCGCCGGATTTGAAGCCTCTCCGACACGGGCGCAAGAGTCAGGACTTGCGGACGTACGATTGCCAGAACGCCGAACCGTGCGCTTCCAACTCGATTGGACGCCGAACACCAATCATATTGGCATCTATGTCGCGCAGGCACTGGGATTCTATAATGATGTTAACCTCGATGTCCAGATTGTCCGACCGGGCGACACCGATCAGAAAGTGATCGAGGCGATTGAGGACGGGGCTGTCGAGTTCGGCATCAACTACCAGGAATACACGACTTTTGCCATCGCCGAGGGCGCGGAGATCGTAGCCGTAGCGGCGATCATCCAGCATAACACGACTGGCTTCGCCAGCTATGCCGGTCGCAACCCTGTGACACGCCCTGCTGATCTGGCCAATCTCACTTACTATGGCAGTGGTAAGGTTGCTGAAGCGATCATCTCGCGCCTGGTGGCATGCGATGGTGCACAATGGCAACCGCGCTACGCTCAGCTTGGCGTCGTCGATCTGGTAGAGGTGCTGCAGGCGGGCGAAGCCGACTTTGGCTGGATTTACTACGGCTGGGAGGGGATTGAAGCCGAGCTTCGTGGCATCGATCTCGATGTCATCATGCTGCGCGACTACCCCGACTGCATCCCCGATTACTACACGCCATTCATCGTGACATCACGCCGTCTGGTCGAAACCGAGCCGGACCTGGTGCGGGCTTTCGTCCACGCTACTGCGCGCGGTTTCCAGATCGCCATTGACTATCCGTTGGCAGCAGCCGAACTACTGCTTGCTGCCGAGCCACAACTCAACCCAGAGCTGGTACGCGCGAGCGCTTTGTGGCTCGCACCGCGCTACCAGGAAGATGCGCCGCGTTGGGGAGAACAACGGCTTGAAGTCTGGCAACGTTTCACTGATTTTCTCGTCCAAGAGGGGTTGCTCGACGCTCCAATTGACGTCAGCCGCGCCTTCACCAACGACTTCTTGCCGGGTTAGGTCTGTCCCTGGCAGCAACCAATGGCGAACACTCGTGCGACGGGAGGACATCACCTCCCGTCGCTGCGTTTGTCTCGATCCACTCTCGCCCTGTCCAAAGAGCTTTTTGCGGCTCACCTGCCGCCTATGCTACGATCTCTGCGGCAACTCTCATCAAGAGCGGTGGAGGGACCGGCCCGACGAAACCGCGGCAACCTGCCTCCGGATCACTCGGAAAGGTGCCAAGTCCGGCAGAATGTTTTCTGGAAGATGAGGGGCGTTCGCCAGTGCTGAGAGCACCCTGCCCCTTGGATTGCAAGGGGCAGTTTTTGTGTGTCAGTGGAACTCCGGCTGGGCCTCAGCAGCAGGCCGTGGTTCCCTATGAGAACATCTGAGAGACTCGCAAGATGACCGATCCGCAGCCGCCTTTCACCAATCGTCGTTACCTCGACGCCATCGCCGATCATGTGCTGATCTATGACGGGGCGATGGGCACCAACATTCAGCGCTATAACCTGAGCGCGGCAGATTTCGGGGGCGAGCAGTACAACGGTTGCAACGACTATCTGGTCATCACGCGCCCGGATGTCATCGAAGCCATTCACGCTTCGTTCCTGGCGGTAGGCTGCGAGGTGATCGAGACCAACACCTTCCGCTCGAACCGCCTTACCCTGGCCGAGTATGGCCTGCAAGATCGGGTGCTGGAGATCAACCGCGCGGCGGCGCAACTGGCGCGGCGGGTGGCCGACCGCTTCGCTGCCGAGACGGGTATTCCGCGCTATGTGGCGGGCAGCATGGGGCCTTCGGGCAGGCTGCCCAGTTCGGACGACCCCGACCTGAGCAGGATCACCTTCGACGAGCTGGCCAGTGTGTTCTACGAGCAGGCGCGCGGCCTGGTCGAGGGTGGCGTAGACGTGCTGCTGCTGGAGACCAGCCAGGACATCCTGGAGGTGCGCGCGGCGGTGGTGGGCATTCACCGCTATTTCGCCGATGCGGGGGTGCGTATTCCCCTGCAGGTTCAGGTGACGCTGGACACCAGCGGGCGAATGCTCTTCGGCACCGACATCGCCAGCGCGCTGACCACGCTCGAAGCGTTGCCCATTGACGTGATCGGCCTCAATTGCTCAACGGGGCCAGAGCACATGGCCGGGCCGGTGAAGTACCTGACCGAACACAGCACCAGGCCGATCAGCGTGCTGCCCAACGCTGGCCTGCCGATCAACGTGGAGGGGCAGGCGGTCTACCCCATGCAGCCGGAACCGTTCGCCGCCATGCTGAGTGAATTCGTGGACTGGGGCGTCAATGTGGTGGGCGGCTGTTGCGGCACGACTCCGGAGCACCTGCAACAGGTGATCCTGCGCGTGCAGGGTGAGACATTCGCCCGCCGCAAACCCGCCCCCCGACAGCCGCAGCCCGAAGTGGCCGCTTCCAGCGGGATGCGCGCGGTTGCCCTGCGTCAGTCCCCGCCGCCGACCCTGATCGGCGAGCGCATCAACAGCCAGGGGAGCCGCAAAGTCAAGCGCCTGTTGCTGGAGGAAGATTTCGACGGCATTGTGCAGATTGCGCAGCAGCAGGTAGAGGCGGGCGCGCACATTCTAGACGTGTGTGTGGCGCTGACGGAACGAGCCGACGAGGTGGCGCTGATGCGCGAAGTCGTCAAGCGCCTGTCGCTGGCCGTGGACGTGCCGCTGATGATTGACAGCACCGAGCCAGAGGTCATCGAGGCGGCGCTGAGCGTGTATCCGGGGCGCGGCCTGATCAACAGCATCAACATGGAGAACGGACGCGCTCGTATAGACGCCGTGCTGCCCATCGCTGCCAGGCATGGGGCGGCGGTGGTGGCGCTGACGATTGACGAGATCGGCATGGCCAAAACTGCCGACCGCAAAGTCGAAGTGGCGCGCAAAATCTACGAGATCGCGGTCGGAGAATATGGCCTGGCTCCGCACGATCTGATCTTCGACGCGCTCACCTTCACCCTGGCCACCGGCGATCCGGAGATGGCCAACAGCGCCGTCGAAACGTTGAACGGCATCCGGCGCATCAAGGCGGAGTTGCCCGGCGTGCTCACGTCGCTGGGGGTGAGCAACGTGTCGTTCGGGTTATCACCGGCGGCACGGGCCGTGCTCAACAGCGTCTTTCTGTATCACTGTGTCGAAGCGGGCCTGGACATGGCCATCGTCAACCCGGCGCATATCACGCCCTACGCGGAGATTCCCGCCGAACAGCGCCGCCTGGCCGACGCGCTCATCTTCAACGAGCACCCGGACGCGCTGACCGAGTATATCCGCTACTTCGAGGAGCACGAGGTCGCCCTGACGGCAGGGGAGGCGGTTGATCCCACGGCGGAAATGACCCCCGAAGAGGCGCTGCACTGGCAGATCGTGCACCGCAAAAAAGAGGGTGTCGAGGCGTTGATCGATCAGTGCCTGACGCACCAGGATGCAGTGGGCGTGCTCAACAATGTGTTGCTCCCCGCCATGAAAGAGGTAGGCGACCGCTTCGGCGCGGGCGAACTGATCCTGCCCTTTGTGCTGCAGAGCGCCGAGGTGATGAAGAAGGCCGTGGCCTATCTGGAACAGTTCCTGGAGCGCAAAGAAGGGACGAGCAAGGGCACAATCGTCCTGGCGACCGTCTACGGTGATGTGCACGACATCGGCAAGAACCTGGTGCGCACCATCCTGAGCAACAACGGCTATACCGTGCACGATCTGGGCAAACAGACGCCGGTCAGCGTGATTCTCGACGCGGCAGTGCAACATCGGGCGGATGCCATCGGCCTGAGCGCCCTGCTGGTGAGCACCTCCAAACAGATGCCGCTGGTGGTCAACGAGCTGGCGCGGCGCGGGCTGCATATCCCCGTGCTGATCGGCGGGGCAGCGATCAACCGGGCCTTTGGCCGACGTATCCTCTTCCTGGAGGACACCGGCGAACCCTATGCGCCCGGCGTGTTCTACTGCAAAGATGCCTTCGAGGGGTTGGAGGTGATGGATCATCTCACGTCGCCCGACAAGCGCGAGGCGCTGATCGAGCGCACCATCGCCGAAGCCTACGCCGAACTGGGCAAGCCGCGTCCCCCTGTGCGCGACCGGCGGATGGCTGGTCGGCGATCCAGTGTGCGCCCCGCGCCGGATATTCCCATCCCGCCCTTCTGGGGCGCGCGGACCGTGCTCAGTATCCCGCTCGAAGCGGTTTTCCCCTACATTCACAAGCCGGAGCTGTTCCGGCTGAGCTGGGGAGCGCGCAACGCACACGGCGACGAGTGGGCGCGGCTGGAGGCGGACTTCGAAGCGCGGTTGGCGCGTATGAAGCGCGAAGCGTTGGCCGACGGAAGCCTGTGCCCGCAGGCAGTTTACGGCTATTTCCCCGCGCAGGCCGATGGCGAGGCGCTCATCATCTACAACCCTGCTCTCTATGCGGAAGTCGGGGCGCTCAAAGAAATCGCCCGCTTCACTTTTCCGCGGCAGCCGTTCGGCGAATACCTGTGCCTGGCGGACTATTTCGCGCCGGTAGGGGGAGAACTGGTGGACGTATGCCCCTTGCAGGTAGTGACAGTCGGAGCAGGAGCAACCGAACGCTTCGACCGGCTGCAGGCCGCCAACGAATACACCGAAGCCTATTTCTTCCACGGCCTGGCCGTGCAAACGGCTGAGGCGACCGCAACCTATCTCAACCGTCACATCAACCGCGAGTTAGGCATCCCGGTGGAGCGCGGGAAACGCTATAGCTGGGGCTATCCGGCGTGCCCCGATCTGGACGATCACGTGACGCTGTTCCGCCTGCTGCCCGCCGAAGAAATGCTCGGCATGTCGCTGACGCCCGCTTACCAACTGGTGCCGGAGCAGTCTACCGCCGCGATCATCGTGCATCATCCCGACGCCAAGTACTACAGCGTGGGAGTGTCGCGCACCGAACAATTGACGGAGGCATAAGCAAGACCACAATGGCCCGCCTGTCCTTCCGCGATCGCCTGGCCCAGGGGAGCACGATCCTGCTCGATGGGGCCATGGGCACCATGTTGCACGCGCAATATCGCCTGCCCATAGACACGTGCTTCGATGTGCTCAACATCGCCGAGCCGGAGTCCGTGGCCGAGATACACCGGCGCTACCTGCAGGCTGGCGCGGAGATCATCGAGACCAATACCTTCGGGGCCAATCGCTACAAACTGGCCGATTGCGGCCTGGAACGCGACTGCGCCGCCGTCAACCGGGCGGGGGTGACTATCGCCCGCCAGGTCATCGCCGAGCTGGGGCGCGACGACGCCTATGTGGCGGGGTCCGTGGGGCCGCTGGGAGTGCGCCTGGCCCCCTTTGGACGAGTCACGCCCGAAGAAGCGGCGGACGCATTTCGCATTCAGCTTGCGGCGCTGCTGGAAGCCGGAGCCGATCTACTCATCTTCGAGACGTTCACCGATCTGCACGAGATCGCCGTGGCGGTCGAAGTGGCGCGGCAACTCGATCCGGCCATCCCCGTGGTGGCGCAGATGACCTTCACGCGCGATAGTCGCACGGTGCTGGGCGATACGCCCGCTCAGGTGGCGCGCGCGCTCCACGAGACCGGCGCCGACATCATCGGCGTCAATTGCAGCAGCGGGCCGGCACACTTGCTGCGCATCGTGCAGCTCATGCGTCGCGCCGTGCCGGACGCGCGTTTCTCGGTGGTGCCCAATGCAGGCTGGCCGGAGATGGCCGGTGGGCGCGTGATGTACCCCGCCACGCCCGACTACTTCGGCGAATATGCGCTGGCCTTCCGGCAGGCGGGGGCGTGCCTGATAGGCGGGTGTTGTGGCACTACGCCAGAACACATTCACGCCATGCGTCAGGCGCTCGACGATCCGGCGCGGACGGCTCCGCCGGTGCTCTCGGTGACTGATCTACCCGACACCGCCACTGTGGACGTCCCCGAAGAGCCGACCGAACTCTCGCGCAAGCTGGCCGCCGGTCACTTCGTGGTGACGGTCGAGATGCCGCCGCCGCGCAGCTTCACCGCGCAGAAAGTGATCGCGTCGGCAGAGTTGCTGCGCGAGGCGGGCGCGGACTTCATCAACGTGTCCGATAGCCCGATGGCGCGCATGCGCATGAGTCCCTGGGCGGTGTGCCATCTGATCCAGCACCATGTGGGGCTGGAGACAGTGTTGCACTTCCCCACGCGCGGGCGCAACCTGCTGCGCATTCACGGCGACCTGCTGGCGGCCCATGCCCTGGGCGTGCGCAACCTGTTCGTGGTGATGGGCGACCCAACGAAGATCGGTGACTATCCGGACTCGTTCGACGTGCACGACATCGTCCCGACCGCCCTGATCGAGCTGGTCAAGCGCAACCTGAACGCCGGCGTTGACCAGGCGGGCAACTCCATCGGGCAGCCGACGTCGTTCGTGGTGGGCTGCGCGCTCAATGTCAACACGCACGATCTCGACCGCGAAGTCAGGTTGTTGCACAAGAAGATCAGCGCCGGCGCAGACTTCGCGCTGACACAGCCGGTCTTCGCGCCCGAAGCGCTGGATCGCTTCCGCGAAGCCTACGAGGCGGTCTATGGGCCGCTACAGTTGCCCATCCTGGCCGGAGTTCTGCCTCTCTTTGGCGCGCGCCACGCCGCTTTTCTGCACAACGAGGTGCCCGGTATCGAGATTCCGGAGACCATTCGCCAGCGTATCGCCGACGCCGGAGACGAAGCGCCCGCGGAGGGCGTGCGCATTGCCCAGGAACTGCTCACCAGCCTGCAGGGGCGCGCGCAGGGGGTCTACCTGATGCCCGCCTTTGGACGCTACGACCTGGTCGCCAGCGTGATTGACGTATTGGGCCGCTCGCGCTCGCTTCGTCAGGGCTAGCACTTGGCCGGAGAGCAGTTCGCGTTATCATAGCGGGTGGCGGCTGCAACCGAACCGTGCCGCTTCACGTAATCACCAGTGGGCATCCATCACGGAGAAGACGTTGATGCGCACACGCGAACTTCTGGCGCTGCTGGTTCTGGTCGTGCTGGCAATCTCTGCGTGCGGTTCTGAAGAGTCTGCGCCGGCTGAACCCACTGCTGATCCGCAAACGTTGCTGCAGGACGGCGTGACACAACTGCAGAACGCCTCGTCGTTCAAGTACGAGATTGATATCAGCGGTTACCGGGTTGATGTGCCCATCGAGGGCCTCGATTTGCCCGAAGATGCCGGCGTGTCGTTCAAGTATGTTAGCGGCGAGTTCAAAGTTCCCGATCGCCTGAGCGCCCGCATTCAGTTCCGGCTGGGGGTGCTCAGCACCACTGCTGACCTGATCATGGTGGACGATGAGCAGTATTTCCGGGGAGAACTGCTGACGGGCAACCGCTGGCTCAAGGCAGAGTTGATCCCCGGCTTTTCCCCTGCCATGCTCATGGCGCAACCGGGCGGGATTGCCCATACCCTCTCGACCCTGACCGATCTGGTGCTGGTCGGTCGCCGCGACCTGGACGGCCTGAGCGCTTATCAGTTACGCGGGCGGGTAGACGCCGGGCGTGTCTTTTCGCTGACGCTTGGCCTGAGCCGGACGACCAGCGGTCTGCTGGACATCGAGGTATACGTTGGCGTGCGCGACCGGCGCGTGGCGCGCATCACCCTGGTGGAGCCGCCACCGGAATGGGCCGCGGACGCCGAGCCGACCACCTGGCTCATCAACATTTCCGACTACAATGCGCCGCTGAACATCGAAGCACCCGTGGTCGGTGAGGGCGGCTGATGGTCCGTCCACGCTCGCCCCATGCCTCCTGGCTGATTCTGGCCATTGTCAGTCTGCCCGTGTTCGTCGGAGCGCTCGACCTGACGATCATCTCCGCCGTGCTGCCGGAAGTGATCGTCAGCCTCGACCTGCCGGTGAAGGAGTATCTCGATCAGGCGTCGTGGGCGGTCAGCGGCTACCTGCTCGCCTATGCCATCAGCATGACGTTCGCCGGTCGCCTGTCCGATCAGTTTGGGCGGCGGACAGTCTATCTCGTCTGCCTGTTGATCTTCATGGGCGGCTCTTACCTGGTCACGGTCTACGATAGTCCTCTGCTCAATAGCTGGCTGAGCCGCTTCTACCGGGATGTGCTCGGTCAGACGGCGCCCCGCACTGAAGAACGGTATCTCTACCTGGTGATCGTCGGGCGCGTGGTGCAGGCATTTGGGGCAGGGGCCATGGTGCCGGTGACCATTGCCCTGGTGGGCGATCTGTTTCCTCCAGAGCGGCGGGCCAGGCCGCTCGGCGTGGTTGGCGCGGTGGACACAGTGGGCTGGGTGTTGGGGCATCTTTACGGCGGGGTCATGGTACGCCTGTTCGGCGAGCATGGGCAGGCCATCGTAGACGCTTTTGCCCGTCTTGGTCTCACGGTCGCCAAACCATCCTGGGAGACACTGTTCGTCATCAACATTCCCCTGAGCACCCTGGCGCTGGGCGGGGCCTGGTGGGTGCTACGCGACGTGCAACGCCCGCGCCGTGCCGAGCGTTTCGATGTGCCGGGCACTGTGTTGCTGGTGCTGGCGCTGGTCGGGCTGAACGTTGGACTGGGGGCCAGCCCGGAGACGGCCAGCACTGCCGGAAGTTTTGAGGAACTACGACAAGGGGGCAGCGCCTACCGTGGCTGGCTGCTGGCGGGGGCAGGAGTGGCGTTCGTTCTGTTCCTGGCGGTGGAGGCGCGCGCCCGCCATCCGCTCATCCGGCTGAGCATGTTTCGCCGCCGCAACGTCCTGGTCTCGTCGCTGACCAATTTCCTGGTGGGTTTTTGCCTGGCGATCGGGCTGGTCAGCGCGCCGCTGCTGGTCAACTTCCGTATGGAAAGTCCCACCAGCCAGCAAGTACAACATGCGGCTTATATCGCCGGGGTGCTGCTTTCCGGCCTGACGATTCCCATGGCTCTGGCCGCTGTTCCCGGCGGATGGCTCAGCGAGCGGCGCGGGTATCGCCTGCCAACCGCGACCGGCGTGTTGCTGGCGACGGTGGGATTTGTGCTCACTGGTGCTTCGTGGCAGAGCGACACCCCCTACTGGCTGATGGGCCTGCAGATGGCCGTGATCGGCATTGGGCTGGGGCTGACGATTTCGCCTGTGGGGACAGCCGTGCTCAACGACGTGGCCGAGGACGAGCGCGGAATCGCCGCAGCGCTGATCCTGGTCTTGCGCCTGATCGGCATGACGGTGGCAATTTCATCGCTGACCATCTACGCCCTGGAGCGTTTCGACGTTCTGCTGGCAGACTATATGGCGAGCGGTAGTCTCAGCGTCGAGGAAACCCTGTTGGCCTCGCAGACGGCGAGTCTGGAGGCGGCAGTGGATGTCATCAAGGAACTGCAGTTCATCGGCGCAGCGGTCAGCCTGGTTGCCGTACTGGCTGCGTTACTGCTGCGCGGCGGACGCCAGCGACCAGAGACGGCGAGGGCTAGCTGAGACCGTCCCTTTTCTCCCCGTGGCTGATGTTTCAGCCCAGTTGTGACCCAATTGCATTCTCCCTATAATTAGGCGTGCCAGTCACACCTTGGCCTGTCATCGAACTGGACCTCGCCGATGAATCAACTGTCGCCCATTCACGTCCTGGCCGCTGTCCCACGAGAGGCGCTTTCCCGCTATCGCGAACAGTTGGGGCGCGATCCTCAACTGGTGCTGACCCTGGTCTCCACACAGGAAGAAGTCAGTGCACGCCTGGACAGTCCACAGACGCGCCAAGAGGTACTGGTTCTGGACAGCGGTTTGGGGGAGATGTATGGCTTCGTCAAGGAACTGCGGCAAGCCTATCCTGGTTTGCTGATTGTGTTGGTAGACGAGGGGGCCGATTTTGGGCTGCCGGGTCAGGCGGATGAGCTTTCGGTAGCCCCCTTTGAAGATGACGATCTGCTGCGGCGCATCAAGCGGCTGGCTGAGGAGCGTCGTCTGCAGACTCTGCGCACGGATATTGCGCCGGCGGTGCGGACGCTGGCCAAGAAGCTGACGCGGGCGCGTTCTACCAAAGCCATGTTGCAGGCCGCGGTCGAAGCCATCTGCGAATTGGGGTACGACTATGCGGCCTTCTATGCGCCCGACGAGCGTGTGCCCGATAGTCTGGTGCTGCGCAGTCAGGCTGGCTTGCCGGAACTGGTAGCTATGGCACCGACGCAGCAAAACAGTGAAGAGTCGCTGGTGGGGTGGGTGGTCCGCAACGGACAGAGTCGCGCTATTGGCCCGGCGGATGCCCTATCGCACCCCTTTGTACAGCAGCAACGTATGAACAGGGCGGTGTGCGTGCCGGTGGGTATGGCGTTGCGCTATGGCGTGTTGCTGGCCTGCCGTGCGCAGCCTGAGGCTATTGCTCAGAAGCAGGTGATGATGCTGGAATTGATCGGCGCTCATCTGGCCAACGCGCTGGCCAGACGTGATCGCCCTTGAACATCGAACAGATCGCCCCCAGGAGCGCCATTCCATGAGTTTGCAGATCGGTAGTGCGAACGCTGTGCCAGGGCAGATTGTCTACGGAGCCTTTGAAGCGCTCCCGTTGCCCACGGGCGGCACTGAGTTCTTTCCGGTGATTCTGGCACAGGGCAGGCGCGAAGCGCAGCCGGTGCTCTGGCTGACGGCAAACATTCACGGCAGCGAGTACGACGGCATTGCGGTCATCCATCGCCTGATCACCGAAAGCCTGGTGCGCGACCTGCGTGGCACGATCGTGGCGATCCCCACGCTCAGCCCGGCGGGGTTGCGTACGGGCGCGCGCAGCCCGTACTATCTGAACGGCAGAGACCCCAACCGGCTATTCCCCGGCCTGCCAGCGGTCTACGACGATCAGACCAATCACTTTGCGCCAGCGCTGGAACAGGCTTACGCGCGCCTGTTCGATAGCATTCAGTCTACGGCCAGTTACCTGATTGACCTGCATGACTTCGGCATCCGCTCCATCCCGTTTGCCTTTCGCGATCCGGTGTTCTTTCACAGCCAGGCAGATAAGCCGGTTGCCATGAAGCTGCAGCAGACCATTGGCGGAATGCTCGACGCGCTGGGTCTGACGGTGATCAATGAATTCGCCTCGAATCGCTATATGGACATGGACCTGCACCGTTCGGTGAGTGGGGCGACGCTCAACCGAGCGCGCATTCCTGCCATCACCATTGAGATCGGCGGGCAACAGACGGTGCACGACCTGCATGTGCAGGCGGTGGTGGTGGGCATCCGTAACGTGATGCGTTGGGCAGGGATGTTGCCGGGATCGCCTGAGCCGTTGCCACCCGTGCCAGTCATTCGGCCAGGGTATCCGGTGCGGCGCACCATTCACCCGCGCGTGCCATATGCCTGTATCGTACATCACCTGGTGCAGCCCGGTGACTTTGTGAAGGCCGGCGATCCGGTGGCGCGCATGGTGGACATTTACGGGCGTCCGGTGGGGCCAGACGATGGGCTACTGCGCACCCGTTTCGAAGGCTTCGTCATCGGGTTGTTCCCTGGCATCGCTTTCTATCCGAATGATGCAATCATGGGACTGGCCGTGCGCGATCACAACGAACTGGTCGTGCCCGCGCCACCTCTGTAGTGGGGGCGGTGAGAAGAAAAATCGCCAGCCCGGCGACGGCTGGCGAGGTAAACACAGGGTTGGGCGAGGGCTACGGCTGACTCTGCGCCAACCGTTCGGCGTACTGGCGCTTGTAGTATTCCAGGTATTCCCCGGTCTTGATCTTGCGCCACCACCACTCGTTTTGCTGATACCAGCGGATGGTCTCGGTCATGGCCTCTTCGAAGCTGTGTCGTGGCGACCAGCCCAGTTCGGCGCGGATTTTGTCGTTGGTCAGGGCATAGCGGCGATCGTGACCGGGCCGGTCAGCCACGAAGCGGATCAGACTCTCTGGCTTGCCCAGAGTCTTCAAGATAAAGCGGGTGACCTCGATATTGTGTAATTCGTGCTCTCCGCCCACGTTGTAGATGGCCCCCGGCGCGCCGTGATGCAACACGGTGTCAATGGCGTCGCAGTGATCGTCTACATACAGCCAATCGCGCACTTGCATTCCGTCGCCATAGAGCGGTAAAGGCCGATCGTCTATGGCCTCGGTGATGAAGAATGGCGCGAGCTTTTCTGGATACTGATAGGGACCAAAGGTGTTGCTGCCGCGCGTGACAGTGGTGTGCAGGCCATAGGTCACATGATAGGCGCGCACCATCATCTCACCGCCGGCTTTGCTGGCAGCGTAGGGGCTGTTGGGCAGCAGGGGGTCGCCCTCGCGGAAGAAACCCTCTGGAATCGAGCCGTAGACTTCGTCAGTGCTCACATGATGCACGCGCGGCACACCCAGTTGGCGGGCCACGTCGAGCAGCGTATAGACGCCGACCACATCAGTGTGAATGAAAGCGTCGGGGTCAAGGATGGAGCGATCCACGTGCGTTTCGGCAGCGAAATTGACGATGGCATCCACGCCGTACTGCTCGATCACGCGCTGCACTGTCGCGCGGTGTGCGATGTCGCCCCGCTCGAAGTGATAGTTGGGCGCATCCTGCACAGGGATCAGATTGTCCAGGTTGCCCGCGTAGGTCAGTTTGTCCAGCACAACGATCGTGTAGTGCGGATAGCGCGTCACCATGCGGCGCACGAAGGCGCTGCCGATGAAACCCGCTCCGCCGGTGACCAGTATCGTCTTCATCGGTCGGTGCTCCTTGTTGCAGTCTGTGGCGCGCTTTGTGCTTCCTGCGTGGAGAGGACAAAGCGCCAGATGGCGTGTCCCACGCCGTCTTCGTCATTGGTGCCGGTGACGTAATCTGCGGCCTGGCGGACTTCTTCGGGCGCGTGTGCCATCGCCACGCCAATGCCCGCTCGCTGAATCATGTCCAGATCGTTGCAATTGTCGCCGAAACACATCGTTTGCTGCGGCTCCAGGCCCAGGTAGTCCAGAATGTGCAACAGCGCGGTGCCCTTAGTCACGCCGAAGGGCATCACCTCGACAACCGACAGCAGCCCTGACCGCACAATCTGCGCCCGCCCGTCGAAGGTGGCGCGGAGTTCCTCAGCGAAGCGGTTGACGGCTTCGTGATCCTGATTCATCAGCACCATCTTGAAAGGGCGATACTGTTCGCGCAGTGCCTGATACAAGTCGTGCACCAGCACGGGCACAGGCTCATGATGGGCGACCAGCTCGGCCACGTTGTCGTCATAGACTGTGGTGAGCAGTCCCATCTCGGTATAGACAACCGGCAGGAAGTCCCGCCGCTGCGCCAGCTCGATGGCTTCCAGCGCATAGTCGAGCGGGATGGGGTCGGCATAGAGCAGGGTACCATCGGGCGCGAAGACTTGCGTGCCGTTGCCGCAGATCAGCGGGATGGTGATCCCGAAGCGCTCGATCAGCGCCACGGTGGAGGGATACGTCTTGCCGGTGGCGACGGTGAACAATACGCCCCGTGCCTGCGCAGCGCGGATAGCCTGTTCGGTGAACGGCGTCACTACGTGCTCGGAATTGAGCAGCGTGCCGTCCAGGTCGGCGACAATGAGGCGAATGGGTGTCATGGTTCCTGTCATGCGTTGCCTAGAGCAGCCCCAACTGACTGTAGTCGCCCAGATACATCTTGAGCGCTTTGGGGCGCAGGGTGTTGACGGTGACTTCGGCGTGACGACCGATCAGGCTATCCTGAATGCGTGTGGGGATATCGCGGATGACGCTGTGTTCCAGCACAATGCTGCGCTCGATCTCGCTGTTTTCGATCACGACGTGATGGTAGATGCTGGAAAATGGGCCGACGTAGCTGTTAATGATGCGCGTATCCCGCCCGATGATCGTCGGGCCACGCACCACGCTGTTGATGATCTCCGCGCCTTCTTCGACCGTCACGCGCATGTCCACTTCGGAGGCAGCATCCACACTGCCGCGGATTTCGGGCGTCAGTTCCTCCAGCACCAGACTGTTGGCGTTGAGCATGTCACCGGGGCGGCCTGTGTCAATCCACCAGCCGCGATGAATGTGCGGATAGACGACGTAGCCGTGCTCAACCAGCCATTGAATGGCGTCGGTGATTTCCAGTTCGCCGCGCCAGGACGGTTTGATCGCGTCCGTAGCCTCGAAGATGTGATGATCGAACATGTAGATGCCCACCAGGGCCAGGTTAGAAGGCGGGTTCTTGGGCTTTTCGATCAGCTCTACCACGCGCCCTTCGCCATTCAGCCGTGCCACGCCGTACTGTTCGGGGAACTCCACTTCGGTGAGCACGATCTGACTGTTCCACTCGTGATGGTGGGCGAATTCGGCGATCAGTGGGCTGATGCCGCCCTGGATCACGTTGTCACCCAGGAACATCACGAAGCGCTCATCGCCCAGGAAGTTGCGCGAGATTTTGACGGCGTGCGCCAGTCCCAGCGGCGCTTCTTGCTGGATGTAGGTCACTCGCACGCCGAATTGCGAGCCATCCTGCACAGCTTCTTTGATCTCCGGGCCGGTGTCGCCGATCACAATGCCGATTTCGGTGATGCCAGCGTCGCGAATCGCTTCGATGACGCGGAAGAGCACCGGCTTGTTGGCCACCGGAATCAACTGTTTGGCGCGGGTGTAGGTCAGGGGGTACAGCCGTGTACCTTTACCTCCGCTCAGGATCAATCCCTTCATGCCCACCTCTCCACGTGGTCGAACGAATTATGCCTGGGTGTAGTAGCTGCTCAGGGCGCTGTCGCGCGGCGCGTTGACCAGCACCACGCCCAGCACTGGCACGTTGACCCGCTCCAATTCCTCCCTGGCGCGGGCGGCATGGTCGCGGCGCGCGGTGCCCGCCCGCAAGACCAGGATCAGCCCGTCCAGTTTGTGCCCCAGCACCGCCGCATCGCTGACGGCCAGCACCGGCGGCGCATCGAAGAGCACGTAGTCGGCCCGCTGCCGCAGCGCGGCGATCACGTCATCCATGCGCTTCGAGCCGACCAGATCGGCGGGGTTGGGGGGCAACGGGCCGCTGGTCAGGACGCGCAGGCGTTCCACGCCCACGTCCTGCAGCGGCGGATCGGCCAGGGCGGCATTGTCCAGCAGCATGGTGGTCAAACCGCGCTCGTTGGGCAGTCCCCACAAGGTATGCTGGACAGGACGGCGCAGATCGCTGTCAATCACCAGCGTCTCGTGTCCGCCTTGCGCCAGGGAAACAGCCAGGTTGGCCAAGGCCGTGCTTGCGCCCTGACCGGGCACCGGTGAGGTGAACACCAGCGCTCTGGTCTGACGGTCAACGCCGTAGAACATCAGGTTGGTGCGCAGGGTACGATAAGCTTCGGCGGCGGGCGCGTGTGGATTGGTGAGCATGATCAGAGAAGGGCCGGGCATGGCACTACCTCATGCGTGACTATCTTCGGCTGGGATGGCCGCCAACAGCGGCAACGCCAGGAAGGTCTCAACGTCTTCTTTGCTGCGCAGGATGTTGGATTCCAGGTATTCCAGAATGAACACGATCACGCCGCCAAGCAGCAGACCCAGAATGGCCCCCGCCAGCACATTGATCTTGGTCTTGGGCGAGTGCAGGCCGTAGGTAGCGGTGTCAATAAGGATGGCGTCAATGCGGTCTTCGCGACGCAGATCGCGGTTGTCTTCGGTGCGGTACTCTACCAGCAGGCGGCCCAACTCGGTGGCGACGCGGGCGGCCAACGGCCCATCTTCCATATCTACGTCAATTTGCACGACCAGTTGAGTGGGGTCGGAGCTGATCGTCGTGTGACTGCGCAGCTCTCCGGGCGTCATATCGAGTTGCAGACGGTCAATGGCTGCCGCCGCCTGCTGATCCGTGTTCAGATAGACGACGTAGCTGCGTAGCAGAATGCGCAGTGTCTCGGTCAGGCCGTAGTCATTGCGTGCCGGTTGCAGCAGGACTCGTTGGGTAGCGCGGTAGACCGGCGTCTGCATCTTGCTCAGACCGTAGGCTGCTCCAGCGGTGATCAGCATGGCGAGAACCATGATCCAGCCGCGGCGGAGCAAGATACGCACATATTGCATCAGGTTCATAGGCTATGATTCCCTTGAACAGAGCACTCTCTGCGCCGGTATTATAGCAGACGCGCGGACAATTGCCGCAGCCTGTCGGGCTAGCGTCTGCCAAAAAGTGGCCGGACGGTGGCGATCACTCTCCTGGGATTTCGGTCAGCACTTCCAGGCCCAGCCGCTCGACATCGGCGCGGCAGCGTAGCCGGTCGTCGAAGTACTCGGCCAGGCCAGCGAGGAGCACTCCTGTCAGTGCGCCGATGGCCAGCCGCACCAGGGGTAACAGGCGCTGGCTGAGCGGGGGCGGCACCTGATGAACTTTCAGGCTGTCCAGCGCCACTACCCGCGCGGGCGATACGGCGAACTGCGGGAAGTACTCGGCGTTGCGCTGCTGCAGGACGCGGATGGCCGCCTGGGCAATGGGGGTAATCTGCGCGGCGTCGTCCCACTGCACGTAGAGCGTGATGATGCTGCGGTAGCTATCTGCTGCAAACGCGCCTTCCAGGTCGGCGGCGCTGAGCGACAGTCCTTCGCCCGCCAGCATCATGCTGACTTCCTGGGCGAAGCTGTCGCTGGTGATCCAGTGCGGTAGATTGACAGCCACGTATTCCGAGGCCAGCCACACCACATAGGATGTATCCTGATATGGCGCATCGGCGATTGCCCCTTCCGTGCCAGGAGGAGCAGCCGCGGTCAGGCGGACGCGCACCTCGTAGCGCGCAGGCGGGTTGAGCGCGGTACGCAGGGCGGGCAGCGTGAGCAGCGCCGTCACCAGCAATGGCAACGCCACCAGCCACCAGCGTCTCTTTACGATTTGCCAGAAAGTAATCAGTTCCACAGTCACCGCCTTGGGCATAGATTGGCGAACGCGGGTCGGTCGCGCGGTGATTATACCGCTTTGGCGTTGATGGGAGCGATTACAGCCTCACAATCTTTCTGCAGGACGATACGCCCCTTTTCGGGGCATGTACAGAGTGTGTCGAGCAGTCTGCCGCGTTTTCTGGCCCCTCGCCCTCGCGACTGCGTTGTGGGGCGAGGGGACTTGTTCTCAATTGCACGCGCTCTCCTTCGCCCGCGCGGGAGAAGGAACTGGGGGGAGGGACATCGGGCAAATCAGAGTCGCTGACAACCTTTGCTGTATCCCTTTACGTTCCCAGGACAGTCTGCCCGTCTTCTGTTATACTTCGCTCAGAATCTCCAGCTATGGGAGCACAATCTGATGCCGCGGCGAGACGACTATCCCCCAGAAGATGATGCTTACGACATCTACGACGAATACGATGAGCCGCAGGAGTACGGCTATGACGATCCCTATGCCACTGCCCCTACTACTGCGCGACATACCAGGGCGCGCGATCCTCTGGCCCGGCAAGCGCTGGATTGGGGGATCAGCGGCAGCATTCTGGCCATCCTGCTGCTGACGGCGCTCTACCTCTTCTCGCCGGTAGATGCCATCCCCGATCTGATCCCCTTCGCCGGTCAGGTGGACGACATCGGCGCGGTGCTGGCTGGCGGAGGGACGGTGACTTTTCTGACCGTGCTGCGCTACGTGCTGCGCTCCCGCGTCGGGCGCTGGGGATGTCTGATCGGCATTGTGCTGGCTGCCATCGGCGCTTTTACGTTGTTCTGGTTGCTGCTCCAGCTTTTCGACGCTGTGCTGTAAAAGTCCCGCTGTCAGGGACTCGGTTCCAGGCACGAAGGCAGGGCGGCGATGTCGTGCGGCCAGCGTTGCCCATAAAACGAGAGATACTCAGCCACGTGCGATGTCCAGTAGTTCATGTCGTGAGCGCCCACCGGATCAATGAAGTAGTCGTGGGCGATGCCATTCTGGCGTAGCAGGTCGGACAGACGGCGCACGTTGGCAGCCACATAATCGTTCGCCCCATGATCCAGGTAGATGCGCAAGGCGGATAGAGCCGGATTGGGGCGCGCGGCCAGATCGAGCGGGTTGAAATCTGGCCCGGCGTTGTCTGGCTCGAAGTGCGGGCTGTGCCCACCGACGGCACTGAACACGTCCGGATGGCGCAGGGCAATGCTGAAAGCCCAGAAGCCGCCTCTGGAAATGCCACCGATGGCGCGTCCCTCCCGCGACCCCCACAGGCAGAAGTCGCGCTCCAGTGACGGGATAAGTTCGTTGAGGATCACCGTCTCGAACGACGCGTCGTCCGGCTGATCGTTCAGTTCTGCTAGCAGGCCGCCATCGGGCATGACCAGCACCATGGGTGGCAACGTGTCGCTGGCGATGCCCTGATCCATCACCGAAGGCGCGCCCAGGTCTACCCACATGCCGTTGTCGTAGCCGGTGCCATGCAACAGGATCACGTAGGGGTAGCGCTGCAGAGAGTCGTAGAAGCACGGTGGCAAATAGACGTAGTTGACTACCTCTGTGGCCGTGATAGCACTGGCGACGGTGTACTGGATCACCCGCCCACTGGCTTCGGCGCACTTGAAAGGCGTCGGAGAGGGCAGGGCGGTGGCAACCGGCGTGGGCGTTGGCGAGGGTGCCAGCGTATTCACGACGCCAGCCACACCGGGGGCCGCCGGTTGAGGCGTGCTGGCTGCTGCGGCGGGCGTCCCTTCGGCCAGAGGTGGGGTCGTTTCAGGCGTTTCACCGGTAACGACAATGTAGACGGGGGTCTGAGCGGGTGCCAGCGGCTCGCAGGCGACCAGCAGGGCTAACGTCAGCACAACGGTGGTGAGTAGCAGGTAGCTCTTGGGTGTCATGGCGGCGATTATATGCATATCGGAACGGCTGCACAACCCCGTTTGGCGGTTGCTGCAACGGGCCTTAGAATCGTCACATGTCCCGGCGGCACTCCTGTACCAGAAATAAAGCATCCGGGGTGTGAATGGTCGAGACCAGATTATCCGCCGGGGAATGAGGAATGCTGTGGCTACGGCTCAACGTATGCGTCCAGTCTCTCCTACGCGCCAGGTAGCGCGCGCACCGCGTGCGCCTGGGCGCTGGCGACGGCGACTGCGTTATCAACTGCGGGCGATCTTCGGCCCCGGCGATATGACCAGTCTTCTGCTGGTGTGGGCGATGATGATCGTCACCGCCCAGGCGCTGGCGACTGCGCACTGGACGGATGGGCTGGGGGCGCTGGTACCGGTCAGCCTGTTGGCTGCTGGCTTCGGTTTCCTGCTGGCGAAGAGCCATTATTCCGAACTGCTGGCCCTGATCTTGAGCACCATGTACAGTCTGGCTGGTGTACTGGTGGTCAGCGCATATACGCTGGTCGAAGAAGGGCTACTGTGGACGCGCACCCATATTCTGCTGGGGCAGGTCGCGACCTGGCTCGACGAGGCCATTGCGGGACAACGTCCAGCCAACGACGATGTGGTCTTTGTACTGTTCCTGGCAGTGTTGTTCTGGTTCATGGGCCACAATGCGGCCTGGCACGTGTTTCGGGTAAACCGCGTATGGCGCGTCATCCTGCCCGCGGGCCTGGTGTTGGTGACCAATCAGTTCTATTACCAGGGCAATGCCCCGCTGGATCGCTATCTGGCCAGCTTCGTCGTGCTGGCGCTGCTGCTATTGATTCGCTCTCACTTCAAGGTGCGCGAATACGAGTGGTTCGATCATCAGGTGAGCTTTCGCCCGGTGATGTGGCGAGCCTTTTTCTGGACGGGGACAGTGCTGGCGGTGACGCTGGTCGCGCTGGCATGGCGTG
>DAOTZZ010000143.1:0-10031 GCA_034433965.1 Anaerolineae bacterium | reverse complement strand
CACCCCGCTAAGCTAACCATTGCGAATGGCGAATTGCGGATTGCGAAACATTAAATTCGCAATTCGCCTTCCGCAATCCGCAATCTGACTATGGGGTGTCCCCTGGCGCGATTTCTATGGCGAAGAAAGTACGCCGACCCAATCTTCCCGACGAGACTCTGGAGCGCGCGCGGCGCGAATTGCAGCGCGCTGGTCAATTGCCGGAGCAGCCGCAGCCCGTCGTGCAGGCTCAGGCTCCGCGCGCGGCTGAAGCAGTGATTCGCCCGGCGACCAGAACCCGCGGCCCGGCGGACCTGCGCAGCGAATATGCGTATGTGCTGGCCGACCTGAAGAGCATGGCTACAGTAGCTGCCGCCTTCATGATCGTGCTGGTGATCCTGTCGTTCTTCCTGTAGAGTGTACTTGCACTAGACCCCGCCCCTTCGCCCGCGCGGTGGGCGAAGCAGAGCGCTACTGCGGCGGAAACCAAGTCCCCTGGCCCTGCGACGCTGTTGCGAGGGAAAGGGGACTCAGGGGTGAGGGCAAGACTTGTGGGCAATGATGCCTGGGATGAGCGAAGCGAGAGTTGAATAGCTCTCGTAGGGGCGGGTTTCGACCCGCCCCTATTCTGCGCTAGGCCCACCCGCGCAAACGAACTGCTTCGGCCACGCGCTGTACGGCAACACAGTAGGCAGCCAGGCGGTTGTGCACGCCCAGGCGTTGCGCGGTCTCGTGCACCTCATGGAAGGCCGCGGTCATCTTGGCGTCCAGACGACGTCTGACTGTTTCCTCGTCCCAGTAGTAGTTGTAGGCGTTCTGCACCATCTCGAAGTAGGAGACGGTCACCCCCCCTGCATTGCACAGGAAATCGGGGATGACGTAGACGCCGTTGGCGTACAGGATTTCGTCCGCGTCGGGCGTGGTAGGCCCATTCGCCAGTTCGGCCATAATCCTGGCTTTGATATACGGCGCGTTCTTGCCATTGACCACGTTTTCCAGCGCCGCGGGGACCAGGATGTCTACCTCGAGTTGCAGCAGCTCTTCATTGGAAATCGGCTCAGCACCAGGGAAGCCAACGACCGAGCCGGTCGTGCGCTTGTGAGCGATCACTTTGCGCGGTTCCAGACCGTCCGGGCAATAGATGCCTCCCTTCGAATCGGAGACGGCCACAATCACCGCGCCGAGCATTTCCTGGCCCAGCAGCGCGGCATATTGCCCGGCATTGCCGAAGCCCTGAATGGCCATGGTCTTCCCTTCGGTCTGCAGGCCGAGCACGCGGGCCGCCTCGCGGATGCAATACATGCCGCCGCGTGCCGTCGCCTCTTCGCGCACCTTCGAACCGCCCAGGGCCAGGGGTTTGCCGGTGATCATGCCGAAGTCGTTGTGCCCTTGCAGCACCGAGTATTCGTCCATCATCCAGGCCATCACCTGAGGGTTGGTGTACATATCGGGGGCGGGCACGTCCATCTCCGGCCCCAGAATACGCCCAACCTGACGCACATAGGCGCGGCTCAGGCGTTCCAGTTCCGCCGGCGATAGCTCGCGCGGATCGCAGGCGATCCCACCCTTTGCACCACCCAGGGGAATATTAACGACGGCGCATTTCCAGGTCATCCAGGCGGCCAGGGCGCGCACCAGTTCGATAGTCTCGGCGGGATGAAAACGTAGACCGCCTTTCGTCGGACCGCGCGCATCGTTATATTGAACACGGAAGCCCTTGAAAACCTTGACGGTCCCGTCGTCCATACGCACGGGCAACGTCACCTGCATTTCGCGCAGCGGCTCGCGCAACAAGGCATGGAGGCAGGGTCCAGTTGTAGCACCTGCGCTGCGGCATCAAGTTGAGCCTGGGCCATGGCAAAGGGATCAAAACGCTCATTAGTTGGGGCTGAAGATGTGACAGACATAGGCAACTCCTTTTCGGACGGTGCTGCGCTGCTATGTTCAGTTAGCGACAGATGGAGACGCAACTGTGTTGGACAATTTAACCTACAGCGAGCCAACACACATTGTGCTTTTCGCCCAAGTGATTGGTGAGAATACACAAAATTCAGGTGAGCGTTGTAGAAAAAACAGCCCGGCTCTCCGGAGATTGAGAGCCAGGCTGTTCCGTGATAATCCCAAGTGCTGTGCGGTCCCGCTCCGCCTTATTATAGCGGCGCGCTCTCTCCCGCTGGCATCTCGCACAATGCTATGGCCTCGCCGCAGCAGGCGGTGACACACGCGCCGCAGCCGTCGCAGCGCGCATAGTCTATCACGATCCGTCCGCCCAGCGGCTCCTCCTGGTCTTCCACATAGCCGATTGCGCCAGAGGGACAGGCGGGGATCGCCAGGCAGATATCTGGCATGGCCGAACAGCGGCGTTTGTTGATGGTGGGACGTAGATCAGGCATGGCGGGTGCTCCTCGTGCCAGCTACCAGGCAGCCAGCGCCAGTCCGAACAGATAACCGGCGGTAGTGCTGAAGACGGCTACCAGACTCACATAGGTGATGGTCTTCTTGCGGCCCAGGATACGCCCGGTGACCAGAATGCTTTGCAGGCTCAGTTCCGGATCGGCCAGCAGGTAGGCCAGCAGCGGGCCACGATGCATTCCCAGGTCGAGAAAAGCCCCGGCGACGGGCACTTCCACCAGCGTGGGGAAGTACATAAACACCCCGAAGGTTACGCCGATCAGGTTGGCCCAGATGGTGTTGCGCCCGGCCAGTTGCTTCACCCATTCCTCCGGGGTGACCTCGCGCAACATCCCGGCAAAGAATACACCGACAATCAGCAGCGGGAAGATCTGCCGCACGAAGCGCCAGGTTTCCCACAACCAGTGCGCCAGTTCGTCGCGCTCTAGCTTCGCCGCTACCACATACGCCAGCGCCGCGAGCAAGATCGCCTCGGCGAAGAAACGCCCGGTGAAGCGGATCACCAGGCTGCCGGTGTCGGTGGTGGGAGCGGCCAGCAGCAGAGTGATCGCCACCAGCGCCAGCGCGATCCACGTCCAGCGGTTGAACCCCAGCAGCACATTGCTCATGCCCTTCCAGGCCACTGGCGCGATCAGCAGCAGCAACAGGATGAGCAACGCGCCCTGCAACGTCAGGCTGAGCGCATCCAGCGTATCTTGCACCCCGCCGGACAGCGTCACCGGCAGAGTGACCGAGAAGACAGCGTTCTTGAGCAGCCCGATTTGCAGCGTGCCCGCGATGAGCACTGCGATCAGCAGGCCGAAGAGCGCCCACAGCGCCGGGCGCAGCGTGGCCGTCTGTTCGAACCCGGCGGCGTTGGCTGTGTTGGTCTGCTCCTGACGGAACAGCGCGGCCATGATCAGGCCGATGACAATGCCGAAGGTGATCGCCAGGATCAGGCGGGCGATGGCGATGTCCATGCCGATGGCCGAGCCGGTGTAGCTGATGGCCAGGATGTTGATCGCCGGTCCGACGAAAAGGAAGGTGATGGCCGGGCCAAGCCCTGCGCCGCGCTTCCAGATGCCCGCAAAGAGCGGCAGGATGGTGCACGAGCACACCGCCAGCACGAAGCCGCCGATGGCCGCCGCCGGGTAGCTGATGTACTTCGGCGTTTTCGGCCCCAGATAGCGCGTGACGACTTCCTTGGGCATCAGCCCGCTCAGGTAACCGGCGATGAAGAAAGCCGGTACCAGGCACAGCAACACGTGCGCCGCCAGATAGTCCAGCAGACCTGTCCAGCCTGCGTTGAGCAAATCGAGGATGAGTTCCATGATGTCCGCACCCCGCTATATTCACGATTTTGAATTTTAAGGAACCACAAAAGCGCCCTGCGTGAGCAGGGCGTGCACCGCGCCTACTGCTGAGCAGCCAGGGCGTCCGCCAACCAGGTCATGATCTCCGATGGATCAGGGATGCGCCCTTCGCTGACGACCTTTTCGTTGATCACCAGGCCAGGCGTCTTGAGCACATACTGGCTGATGGTCAGCGGGTCTTTGACGTGCGTGATCTGATAACCGTCCGGCGGCTGCAGCATGGCCAGCGCCTGACGGGCGTTCGCTTCGACTTTCTGACAGTTCGGGCACCCCGACCCCAGCACTTTAATCGTCAGCATACTTCGTTCTCTCGCTTCTCACTATGAACTTGCGTGCGATCTGGCCTCAGCACACTGTGGACAGGGACAGGCGGCTAGCACTTCTGGCTGTTGCCGGACAGACGGGCCAAGCGCCGTGTTCAGCAGGGTGGCCGCCATTGGGTCTACCAGGCGGTAGAAGACCTGCAGACCGTCTTTGCGCGCTTCGACCAGGCCCGCTTCGCGCAGAACCATCAATTGCTGCGAGATATACGCCTGGCGCTTGCCCAGCGCCCGTTCCATATGGCACACGCAGACTTCGCCCCCCCGCAGCATGTCGAGAATCTGCAGGCGCACCGGGTGAGCCATCGCTTTCAGTCGTGCCGCGTGCGCTTCGTAATCGGCCATGTCCTTGCCTTACATTCACAAACCGGAATACATTCTAGATCCTCATTCAGCCAATGTGCAAGCGCCGAAAGTCACTCCCTGCTGGTGATGCATGGCACCCGCCGAAAATCGCCGCGCCCGACTCTCTGCCGGATCTGCCTGGTTTGCGGCGGACAAAGAAGAGAGGTGGCCGAAACCACCTCTCTGTGATTGGCACAGACAATGCCTTGTCGGCTCAGGGTGTGTCGTTATAGACGCGATAGCTGATCCAGATCGTCGGGCCGGAGCGGTTGTCCACGCGGATGACCGCCTGCCGCCCTTCGGCAATGGTCATGCCGAAGATAGCGCCTGGCAACACCTGCGTCGAGTTCAGGCCGGTCGGGTTGTTGATCACGGCGGGCGTCAGCATTCCGAAGTGTACGTTCTCGTAGGTCACGCCGCTGAGGATGCCGATTTGCGAACCGTTCAGCATGGACAGGTTGTTGCCGTCCCAGTTCAGGTCGGGCGTGCCGCCGAACAGATCCCACGACGTGGGCGCGGCCAGTTGCAGGTTGACCTGGTTGGCCAGCAGCGGATAGTCCACGCGGTAGGACACGTTGAACAGGTTGTTGTCCTCGTTCAGCTCAGTCACCTCTTTGTTGAGATCGGCCACAACTGCCACCTGGAAGACGCCGGTGCCGGTCACGGTCGCGGTGAGCTGTGCCTGCGCGGTCTGACCGCCCGCCAGCCCTGGGACAAAGGTTGCTGTGTAGACGCCACCCGGTTCCCAGGTGGCTGCGACGGCAAACTGTCCCGCCGCGCCGCCGCCCGCGTTGCGCACGGTCACGGTGGCGGTGAAAGGCTGTCCAGGGATGGGCTGCGTGGGGCTGAGCAGCACCGAGTCAATCACGATGTCCGGGTTGGGTGGCAGCGTGGGCGCGGCGGGCGTGGGCGTGGGCGGCGAAGCGACTACCGACACCAGGTTGATGTCGCCCAGCACTTCGGTGTATTCGGTCTTCACCCAACCAATGCCGCCCTGGTAGTCAATGACCAGCCAGCTATAGTCAGCGATAGCGCCCAGCACACGGAACAGTTCGCCCGCCTTGACCTGCCCGATCTTGTCGAACTCGAAGCCCGGCCCGTTGCGCACGTTGAGCGTGTTGGCCGTCACCTTCACCCACACGCCCTCCAGGGTGGCGGTAGGTACCGGCGTGGCCCCTGGTTCAACAGGCACGGGAGTAGGTTGTTCACCGGGCGGCGGTTGCACCTGCGGCCCGGCCTGATCCAGCCCCAGCCGCTGCGTATCGTAGAAGCGGGCCACAGCCGTCGAACCGCCGTGCCGCCCCAGCCGATAGACGACGGCGATCCGTGTCAGGTCGCCGTTGACGAATTCGGAAGGATTCCACACGCCCTGCACCAGCGTGCGCGCCTTGCCGCCGATCAGCGCGCCCTGCAACGCCAGCGGCGCCGTGCCCACGTCGGCGATGGCCCCGCGCAGATACCAGATGGCGTCATAGGCGGCGACGGCCAGCGGCCCCGGCACCTCGCCATAGGCCAGGACGTAGTCGCGCAGGAAGATGCGCGAGGCGGGCAGGGCGTCGGCATATGACCAGGAATCGAAGCCGAGCACGCCGTCGGCCAGGGTATCCGGCAGGACGCCTGCTCGTGCCGCCGCTTCGGCCTTGCGGTAGGCGAAGACACCGCTCCAGCCCGCTTCACGCAACGCGCTGAGCAACGCCGTGGCGTCCTCGTAGCCGCCCCACATGACGATCGCGCCAGGATTGGCGCTCAGCAGGCGCGGCACTTCGTTCAGCAGCGCGCTTCCGCCGGGCACCTGCACCTTTTCGCCCAGCGAGCGATCCTCTGCCGCCAGCGCGGTTTCGAAATCAATCAGCGACTCGGTGAACTCGACCTCGGTCTGCACGACGGCGATATTGGCAATGCCCAGTTCGCCCAGCAGATAAGACGCGATGGCCTGACTCAACACGCGCTCCGGGGCACGCGTGCGGAACAGCCAGTTGGCCGTGTCCAGGTCGGTCATGGCGTTCTGGGTGACGGGCGTGAGCACGGGCAGGTTGGCCGAGACCAGCGCAGCGATGGTGTCCGGCGTGATCTGTGGGCTGGTGTCCGGCCCCAGCAGCGCGCCGACGCCCTGGCCGCGCAGGGTTTCGATGGCAGAGGCCATGGTTTCTACGGTAGGCGCTTCGTCCAGCGTCACCAGTTCCAGGCGCACAGCTCCGCCGCCTGCGGCGCGCACGCCGCCCACCGAGTTGATCTGATCAATGGCCAGTTGTGCGCCGTTGAACGTCTCGGTGCCCCGCGGCCCCAGGTAGCCGATGCGGAATACGTCGCCCTGAGCCAATGGCGCGGCGCGGGTCATGGGGACGAGCAGGCCAGTCACGATCCAGATAACCAGCAATGCGCCAACCAGCGGCCAGCGCCAGACGTTCAGGTGAGCCATCGCGGTTTTGTGCCACATCATATAGTCCTCCTCAGACAGCGGACCAGGCCGTCGGGGACGGCGCGTGCCTCCTCTGTGCGCCTTCATTATAGTCAAGTCCGCTTTTTGGGACACAAACGCCGCGGGCATGGGGTGCATTTCACAGGGGAGACGGGGGTTCACCGCCGAAATGCCGAGAACGCAGAGAGAAAATGTGAAGCCCTCTGTGCTGCTCTCTGCGTCCTCTGCGATCTCTGCGGTTCAGTCTTTGCCGCGAAGATGATTGGTAACAGGCATCAGGCGGGCGGGTTCGTGCTCAGCTCCCACGCATTCAGGCGCTCGCCGGTCACCCCCGTCGCATCCTGCCGGGCCAGGAAGACAAAGGCCGGCGTCAGCAGCATGGGGTCTACCCACTTTTGCTTGAGTTCGTCCGGATAGTTGCGCTCCGACATGGGCGTGCGCATATACATGCCCGGCGTGACGGTATTGGCGGCGATGTTGTGCGGGCGGCCTTCCAGGGCCATGCACTTCATGAACCCTTCCAGGCCGTGTTTGGCCGTGCAATAGGCGCTCTCGTTGAGAAAGCCCTTGATGCCGGACATGGACGAGACATAGATCAGGCTGCCGCGCCCCGCGGCTACCATCAACGGCCAGACCGCTTTGGTCAGCAGAAAAGCCGCCTGGATGACCACATTCACTTCGCGCTGCCAGTCGGCCAGTGTCAGGTCGGTGAGAGGGCGGTTGATCAGGATGGCGGCGTTGTGAACCAGCACGCGCGGCGTCCCGAAGTGCGCCAAAGCCTGAGCGACGGCCCGTTCCGTATCCGCTGCGTCGGAAAGATCAACGGGCAGCGGCAGAGCGTCACCTCCCTGTGCGTTCAGTTCGCCCGCGACTTCCGTCAGGCGCTCCGCCTGAATGTCCATCAGGGCCAGGCGCATCCCCTCCTGGGTGTAGGCTTTGGCGATGGCATAGCCCAGTCCCTGGGCCGCGCCGGTCACAATGGCAAAGGCACCCCGCAAGTCTTCCATCTTCACAGCAACTTTCTGACAAAGGCGGCGAACCGCTCCAGACCCTCTTCGAACTGCGGCGATCCCTGGGTGAGCGCGCCGCGGATGAACCCTTCGCCCGCGCCGCCACCGATCGTGCCCGGCTGAAAGACCAGCCGCGCTTCTTCGCGGGCGCGGGTCACAAAGTCGCGGCTGCTCAGCCCCGTTGGGCGAATGTCTATGAACACGTAGTACGCGCCCTGCGGCTCGCTGTAGGGCAGGCCGATCTCGTCCAGTGTGGTCATCCAGAGCCGCCGCCGTCGGTCATATTCGGTCAGCACGCTGGCGAACCAGTCGCGGGGGTGGCGCAGGGCGGCCAGCCCGCCCATCTGCGCGACGGCATTGGCGCAGATCATCATGGCGTGGTGGAAGGGCAACATGGCTTCGATCAGCGGGGCGGGCGCGGCGATATAGCCCAGGCGCAGGCCGGTCATGCCGAAGCTCTTGGAGAAGCTGTTGATGGTGATGGTGCGCTCGCGCATCCCCGGCAACGAAGCCAGGCTGATATGGCGGTGCCCGTCGTAGACGTAGTACTCGTAGATTTCGTCGGAGATCACGATCAGGTCGCGTTCCTGGGCCAGCGCGGCGATCTCGTGCAGCGTTGCCTCTGACAACACGGTGCCCGTCGGGTTGTTCGGCGTGACGATCACCAACGCTTTGGTGCGCGGCGTGAGCGCTGCTTCCAGGTCGGCGGCGCGGATGGTGAAGTTGCTCTCCGGCGTCGTCGGGACAGGCACCAGCGTCCCGCCCAGGATGCTCGCGTCGCGCGTGTATTCGTCGTAGTGCGGGGAAGGCGTCAGCGCCTCGTCACCCGGATCGAGCAGCGTCATCAGCACGGTCATCAACGCTTCCTGCGCCCCGGCGGTCACCAGCACCTCGCTGTCGGGGTCAACCGTGATGCCGTTCTCTGTGCGCAGCTTTTCCGCGATGGCCGCGCGCAGCTCAGGGATGCCCGTCCAGGGGGTGTACTGCACGCGCCCGGCCTCCAACGCCTGATGCATGGCCTGGAAGACTGCGGGCGGCGGCAGGAAGTCGGGCGTGCCACTGCCCAGGTTGATCAGGCCGGGGATGGGGACGGAAGTCTGCCGCCCCAGCGAGCCGCGCACGCGCTGCGCGCGCTGCGAAAGATGCTTCTCGAAATTCATGGTCTCCTGCCTTGTTGGTGACTTTCCCCTCATGCCAGCGCGATCCAGCGCCGCTCCTGCGACGACTGACGTACGGCGTCCATGACCAGTTGACAGCGCCAGCCGTCGGCGAAGGTCGCTCCCTGGCGCACTGCACGCCCTTCGCGGATGGCGGCGGTGACTTCCTGGATCAGCCCCACAAACGACACGTTCCAGATGCCCTTGCCGATGCCCGGCAGCGCAGCGTTGGGGTCGGCCTCGCTCACATCCTGGAAGTCCTCACCGGCGCGGGCCAGCAGCAACCGCTCGTCGCGGTCGGCCAGCATGATGGTGCCTTCGCTGCCGAAAATGTGCACCGAATTGCCAATGTTGTGGCGAGCCGCTCCGCTGAGGAAGACAGAAGCGACCGCGCCGCTCGCCATTTCCGCCGTGAAGCCCACCATGTCGTCGGCGGTAGCTGTCCAGCGTTCGCCGGTGCGCGGGTCTACCCGATCCGGCACCAGGGTGCGCACTTCCCCGCTGACGGCGGCGATCTCGCCCAGCCAGAAGCGCAGCAGATCGATCTGATGCGAGCCATTGGCCCCCAACCTGCCGCCGCCCATCTCGGCCAGCGACCACCAGTCGCCCGCTGGCCGCGACGCCGGGTCGCCCCATGTGGCGCTGATGTTGACGATGTTGACATGCCGCACCGTCCCGATCGCGCCTTCGGCGATCAGGTGCCGGATTTTGCGCCGGTTGGGGTTGAAGCGCAGCTCGTGACCGATCAGGTGCACGCGACCGAGCGCCTCGGCCCTGTCGAGCATCTGCCGGGCTTCGGCGGCGTTCATGGCCATTGGCTTTTCGCAGATGACGTGTGCGCCTGCGTCCAGGGCGGCCAGGGTCATCGGCGCATGGTAGATCACCGGCGTGGCGATGCCCACCAGGTCAACCGGATGGCGGTCCAGCATGGCCCGCCAGTCGTCGTAGGCGTGCGGGACGCCAAAGGCCGCCGCGGTCGCCTGGGCGCTCTCCAGGCGCGCGCTGGCCACTGCCACTATTTCCACGTCGGGGATGGT
>DAOTZZ010000142.1:0-5209 GCA_034433965.1 Anaerolineae bacterium | reverse complement strand
TCCGCAGCGCTTAGCAACAGGGCGCGCGCCGCCGCCAGGAAAGCCGCACCCCCCTGCGGAGACATGGCGTTGAACTCGGCGCGGCGGTCGGGGCGGGCCAGCAACAACCGCAGATACGCCTCCACCGACGGAAACCGCAGCGACACCGGAGCGCTCTCCTGGGCGTCCTCCACGGCGAAATCGTACGCGCGCAGCCATTCCCGGTAATCCGCGACATCCTGCAGCCGATCGCCCCACAGCGACGGCAGGTCGGCCAGCGCCCGGCGCAGCGCGGACAGCGCAGGCGGCGGCGCGTCCGTGACATGGTCGGCGAGCAGATCGTCCAGAGCCAGGTGCAGGGAGTCGGCTGGCCCCCACTCCTGAATCACCAGCCGCCCTCCGCTGGTCAGCGCGCGCCGCAGCGCGGGCAGACTGCGTTGGGGCAGCGTGGCGTGCAGGGCAAACGAAGCCGTGATCAGGGTGAAGCTGCCCGCGCAGAAAGGGAGCCGCTCCAGATCGCCCTGCACCAGCCCGATCCCTCCGCTCAGGCTGGTCGTGCGGGCCAGCGCCAGCGCGCGCCAGGCCAGGTCTATGCCGGTGACCCGCGAAACGCGGCCCAGCAGCCGTCGCGCGACCTCGCCCGTGCCTGTCCCCAGGTCGAGCGCCCGGTCGTCCGGCAGCGGGACAGCGTAGGCGACAAAGTCGTCGTACAGTGGAGCCAGAAACGGGGCTACGGCGCGGACATAGTCGGGCGCGGCGTCACCGAACAGCGTCTGAAACAGAGCCAGGCGGTGCGAGCGCCGGGCACTCACTCCGCCTCCCAGCCCGCCGCCGTTTCGACGATCAGATGATCCACCACTGCGTGCAGTGCCTCGCAGACGGTCGCGCCGTCGGCCAGGGCGCGTTGATAGACCGCGATCTGCCGGTCGGCACTGGTGCCCCGTTCGAGGATGGTGTGAATATGTGCGACTTCCTCGCGGCAGTTCAGTTCGTCCACCACGTCGTCCACGAACGCGACCAAGTCCAGGGCCAGATCGCGCATGGGCACCTCGACCTGCGCGCCGAAGTCAATCAACTTGCCGTCCAGGCCATAGCGCACGGCGCGCCACTTGTTCTCCTCGATGAACATGCCGCGATAGATGCGCCACGTCAGGTTCTGGTTGCGCAAGCGAATCAGCTTAGCGACCAGCGCCTGGATCAGGGCGGCGATGGCAACCGCGTCGTCTACCAGGGTACACATGTCGCAAATGCGCACTTCCAGCGTGCCCAGGTTGGGGTGCGGGCGGGCATCCCACCAGATTTTGGTCGGATCGGCGATGGAGCTGGAGTCTTCGGCGTGCTTGATGGTATCGGCGCGGCGGCCCAGCGACCCCACTTTGCCCATCACCGCGACATAATTGGCGTACTCTGAATAGCTGGTGAAGTGCGGCGGGATGCCGGAGCGCGGCATGTTTTCGAAGACCAGGCTGCGATAGCTCTTCAGGCCGGTGTCGCGGCCATGCCAGAAGGGCGAGGAAGTCGTCAGCGCCAGGATGTGAGGCAGGAAGTAGCGCAATTGATTGAGCACCTCGATCATCAATTCGAACGCTTCGGGCGTCTTGCCGAAGCCCAGGTGCACGTGCATTCCGAAGATCAGCAGGCGACGCACAGCGTCTTTCATCTCGTTGGCCAGGTCGTCGTAACGCGCCCCTTCGCTGATCTCCTGATCTTCCCAGCGCGAAAAAGGATGGGTAGAGGCCGCGATGATCTTGCGCCCGTGTTGCCCGGCGACCTCCATCACCGTGCGCCGCAGATGAATGAGTTCCTGGCGAGCCTCCTTGACATCGCAGCAGATGCGGCTGCCCACCTCGATCTGCGACTGCATGAACTCCGGTTTGAGCTGGTCACCCAGCACCACACGCCCCTGGCCCATCATTTCCTGCACATAGGAAGTGAGTTCGCGCGTGACCGGGTCTATGATCTGATACTCTTCTTCGATGCCGAGGGTGAGTGGCGCGCTGGGCATGGCACTCTCTCCATTGCAAGGGCACGGGTACTGGCTCAACTATACTGACCATGGGGCGAGTTGCAATAGACGGAATACGGCAACTTGCACAAATTCGCTCAATTCTTCCTCCTTTTCACTGCCGGGCGTTCTCACCTGGCTGCGCCGGCGATCATGTGCTCTCAGAATCGCCAGATATGTGCTAATCTTAGAAGGAACTCAAGAAAGCCTTGGAAAATAGACTTTGGGCAAAGGGCCTTGTGGGAGGGGAAGCGACGTGTACCGGGTTGTTGTGATTGACGATCACCGAGAGATTTCGCAGCTTCTGAGCATTGTATTGAGGCATCCGGACATCGAACTGCACATTGCCGACGATGGCTGGGAGGGACTGCGCCTGATCCGCGAGGTGCGCCCCGACCTGGTGGTGCTCGACGTCATGATGCCAGGAATGAATGGCTGGGAAGTGTATGACACCGTGCGTGCCGACCCGACGCTCGAACAGACGCCGATCATCATGGTCACCGTGCTGCCCGAACAGGCCAGCCGCCGCCATCATTTCGTCAATAGTTCTATTGACCGCTACTTCACCAAGCCGTTCGACACACTGCAATTGCGCCATGAGATCGAACGGATGCTGGGGGGCGTCTCGTTGTGGCGTTGAGGGGCAGAAAAAGGCGCGTCTGCCCCGCCGGGCGCATGAACTGCGGAAATGTTGTAGCTTGAGTCTTTCTCTTGAGTCCTGAAAGCAAGCCATAGTGGATCGAGTCGAACGAGCCGCAAGCTCCGAGCGGCACATTGTCATAGACGCTGAGCATTTTCCGGTGCGGTTCTGGGGGCCGGTGCTGGCCCTGGGGATGGTAGTGCTGGCCCATATCGTCGGCATGGCGCTCGCCAAACGCGTGTTGGAGCCTTCGGTCAGCCCGCTGTGTGTGGTCTTGCCCGCTGACCTGTTGGTCTTCATCGGCGGCGGCGCGCTGATCGACCGTCTGCTGCGGCGCGTATGGCCCAGCCGCCGCTCGGCGACGCTCAGCGAAGAAGCCCTGGTGATCACCGATGCCCGGCGCTCGCCAGCCCGTATCACGCGCATTGAATGGAATCGCACCGTCAACATCAAAGCCTGGCGTTTTCCGGTGCAACGCCGCACGCGCGTCCCCAAGGGTTGGTACTGCATGGCCCTGCACCTGTTACAGGACGAGGAAGAGGCGATCTTCTATACCTTCATGCCGCCTCAAGAAGCCGAGAACGCCATCGGCTACCGCTATTTTGTCCGGCTGCGCCCGCGCCGCGAGACGCAATCCAACACTGATCTGAGCGCTGTCGCCGAGCAGCGCCGCCTGCTGAAGCTGGAAGATCAGCGCTGGAACGACGGGGCGGAAATCGCCCGCGAAGACTTTCACGCGGTGTTGCACATGCTGCGACAGCATGTGCCAGACTGGCGCTAGAGCACGCTGACATAACAGCACAAGGAGAAAACACATGAATATCTGGCATCACAGGCGCTTGATGGCCTTCAGCGGTGTGCTGTTGACCTTCGTCGTCACCCTGCCGCTGCTCTCTCTCGCCCCCGTCCACGCCGCTCCCCTCGTTCAGCCCGTCCTGTCATTCGACGACCCCATCCCGCAGACCGGACGCCTGGATGCGGTCACGCCGCAGCTCAGCTACGCCTTTCGCTGCACCGATGGCGGGGTGGGATCGCTGGTGGCGCAGACGACGTCCGGCGACCTGGTGGTGGACGCCATCATCCAGGATGCGGCAGGCAACGTCTTTGCGCGGGGCACGGTAGCGCAGGGCGCTCCCAGTGTGACCGTGGCCGAAGCGTTCACCATGCCCGCCGACGGCGATTGCCTGATCACGCTCAGCCGGCGCGGAGACACAGAGGGGAAATACTCAGTGCGCCTGTTGCCGGGCTTCGCGCAGTTGACCGCCTGGGATACCTTCGCGCCGGTGAACGATGGTCTGCACCTGGAATGGGAACCCTACGCCTCGCAGAACATGACGGTGACCACCTTCCGCGAGCAGTTGCGCATCGAGGTGATGACCGATAACCTGCTCGCCTATGCGGTGCCCTCCGGCGAAGACCTGATCTGGACGGACTCCTACATCCAGGCCGATTTCAGCATCCAGGGCGCGCCCAGCTATTTCGAATACGGCTTCATACTGCGCGACGACGAGGAGATGGAGACCTTCTACTCCGTCACCTTCAGCAGCGATGGCGACTATTCGGTGTACTACTTCGACGGCGACTGGATCGCCGTGCAGGACTGGACAGTCCACGAGGCCATTGACCCTACCGATATGCAGCCGCGTGCGGCAGTGCTGGTGCAGGGCAATCGCTTTCTGCTCTTCTTCAACGACCGCTTCGTGGCCGAAGTGACCGACCCCAACCGCTACGCCAGTGAGGGCCTCAGCGGGCTGGTGGCCGCGACCGGCCCGGAGCAAACCGACACGCTGACCGTGTTCATGGACAATGTGATCGTCACGCGACCCTACGGCCTGGGCACGACTGCCGCTGTCGTCATCGGGCAGGACATCGCGCAGCCTACGCCGACCAAACCGAGTCTGCTGGGTGCTTTAGGCGCAGTGGTCACGCCGACGCCCACCGTCCCGCTGCCCGTCCCCAGTGCGACGCCTGCCCCCGCCTCGCGTTTCCCCGCCCGGTTGGGGAGCTGGTCGAGCAACGTCCCTGCCGACATCGTGGGTGAACTGAGTCAGGCGGGCGCAGTGCCCGCCGGAGGAGCCATCGGACTGACCGTGCCCAGCAGCTACGGCGACACATCTACGGGGGGGTTCAATTCCTATCCCCTGGGCCAGGGCAAGAGTTTCCGCAATTTCGTGCTGGGCTTCGACGCGCGCTTGATCTACGGCAACGCCGAAGCGGGCTGTGGCATGTATTTCCGCGCCAACGACGGCAGCGACACTGCCATGGTCTTCGCCGATGGCTGGGCGCTGCTGGGTGAGTGGGATGCAGAGGGCAATCTGCTGGACTCCAGCGTGCTGGATCAGTTCAGCGCGGTGATCCCTGGTGTCGGCGCGACCAACCGCGTGTTGCTCATCGCCCTGGAAGACTCGGTGGCGATGTACGTCAACGGGCAACTGGTGGCCGAGTCGCGCTTCACGCCGGACGAGGGCACCGTCGCGCTGGAGATGTACGTCCCCGATGACGATAGCGGCGCAACCGAGCAAACCTACTGTCAGCTCAACAACATCTGGCTATGGGCGTTCTGAACACCCGACGACCAAGGCATT
>DAOTZZ010000141.1:0-3036 GCA_034433965.1 Anaerolineae bacterium | reverse complement strand
AACGCCATTGACGTGCTGATCTTCTTCTGGGATCCGCTGGAGACGCACCCGCACGACCCCGATGTGCGGGCATTGCTGCGCCTGGCGGTGCTGCAAAATATCCCTGTCGCCATGAACCGCTCTTCGGCGGATTTCATCTTCTCGTCCTCGCTGATGGATGCGGAGTACGAGCGGCAACTGTACGACTTCGCCGGGCGACTGGAGCGCCGCCGTGCCATTGATGCGCTGCGGGCTTCGGGGAAGCGGTAGCTGGCGCAAAGCTAGCGTATAATGGGCGCAGCAGGTTCGCATCACCAGGAGGGACACTCCCATGCCTCACCGCCTGTGGCTGTTGTTTGTAGTGCTGCTGGCTCTGGTCGCCTGCCAGGGAGACAACAAACCCGATAGCACCGCCACGCCGGAGGTGACTCCCGTCACGCCGGAAGCAACGACCGCCGTCATCGAATTGGTGCCGCTGACCCCTGGCCTTAAGGTGCGCGACGGACTGACTGTCCTAACACACAGCGAGGGCATTCGCGAGGGCACAGTCTACTTCTTCGCCGAAGTGCGCAACGATAGCGGGCAGTTTCTCAGCCAGATCGATGCGCTCATTTATCCCCTGGATGCGGACCACCTCAAACTGGGGCAGGTCTCGGCGGCCCCACTGATGACGGATATCCCGCCGGGACAGGTTTTCTACGCTGGCACAGCTTTCGCGGCACCGGAGACTTACGCCGACATGCAACGCTGGCTGTGGTACACGCCCGCCGAGCAGCCGACTTTGCGAGGGCGCTTCGGACTACCCGTCACCGTCGAGACGCGCCGGGCAGACGAGAACGGTATCTACATGGTTAGTGGCACGGCGCAGAACGACAGCGGCGTCGATCTCTACTATCCGCTGATAGATGTGGCGCTGATCGGCCCGGACGATGACCTGGTGGGCCTGGCTCATGCTGCGGTGAGCACCGAGCGCGAGGGCGTCTGGCCGGCGGGCACGCCGGCACAGTTCACGGCCACGTTCCGCTTCCTGGCGGTGCCGCCGGAGCAGGTCACAGACGTGCGCGTTCTGGCGGCTGGCTATGAAGCGCCCGACAGATAAAAAGAGACGCCGCCCTGCTCAGGCGGCGTCGCGGTGAGATCACTGCAATTCGAGTTGAGAGCCGGCGTTGTCCTGCGCCGGATCAATGACGGTTTCGTGCGGGATGTTTTCTACGCTGGTATCGCGCAGGCGCTCGATGGCGCCCATCCTCTGAGAAGCTGTGATCAACGGCGTGCTGTCGTGACTGCCGCGCCCCAACTGCGCCAGCATATCGCGCTCGACAGCCTCAGCCCTGTCCTGTATCTGTTGCGTCAGCTCCACCCTGGCTGACATGCCACCACCCTGACCCGGCATTTCCCCCGCGGGGGGCGGAGTATGTGGCGCTTCCGCCTGCACATTGGCAGGGTCTCCGTCTTCGCCTGGGCCTGGTACTCCAGGAAGCCGCTTCATAGTCCCCCTCCTCACCGGTTCGGCCCCTGCTTACACCCGCTGTTAGCCCAATTGTGCCGCGTTCGACAAAAGACTGCAATAGGGTTGTCACCTTTTTTAGACATTTTTTATCTATCAGCCTCTACGCCGTGCCATTCGGCCACGACTGCGGCGCGCGTTTCCAGCACGCCCGCCCAGTCGCCCGCGTTGGCAACCAGGTAACCGACCACTCGCTCTGCTCGCTCAGCACTCTCGTACTCGAGGCGCAGCAGAGGGGCCTGGAAGGGATTGCCCGCGCGCGTCGCCCCTGCCGCGAGCACTGTCACGCGGCGCAAGCGGGCCAGGGGGATGGCGTGCGCCCGCTCGAAGAGCAGCCGATCGGGGGCCAGGTAGAGCAACCCTGCCGTGTGCTGCCAGTCCGGAGACAGCGCGTGCGGGTCAGGCTGCCCCAATGGTACAGCGCGCCAGCCCGTCGCGGCGTCCGGCTCGACGCGCACTGCAGGAGCCGGGCCGAAGTCTTCGCGCATCTCACCCGGTCGCTGAAGGGGCAGCCCGGCCAGCGCCGTCAGTTGCGCCGCAAACGCCTCCAGCGGCCCTTCCAGGAAACGGTAGACGCGCCAGCCCAGGTCGGTCTCGGCGTGCAACACCAGTACGGGCGTCTCCACGCGGCGATTCCAGGTCGTCTTGACGCGCGCCCGCATTCCCACCCAACGCAGTGTTCCCAGAGGCAGAGTCATGTCGAGCGCCGCTGTCCGGTGTCCGGCGAAGCACACTTGCCCCTCTACCACAGCCAGTGCTCCAAACGCGCGGCGCAGGGGCAAACCTTCTAGCAGGTCGCCCTCGGCGATTGTGCCAATTGGCCTGACCTGTACCGCGTCGCCCGCCTGTTCCCAGCGAGCGAGAGAGCGCCTCACGTGACGACGCTGCGTGCCCCGATCCCACAGCAGCGCGCCGCCTATGGCTGCCAGGGCTGCCGCCAACCCGACGATCTCCATCGCTCACATCCCTTCAACAGGCCGGAAAGTCCGTCTTGCGTTTGCGGCCCCGATGTACTTCCAGCGGCACGTCCATCTGCCGCACGAGCGCCTCAGCCCAACGCCCGGCCCCGCGTACCTCGAAACCCTCGACCTGCGACGCGCCGTCCGACCCGGCATAGGTGACGCGCAACAGGGTTTTGCCTCGCCCCCGCTGATACACGTCGAGCCGTTGCAGCGCCGTCAGGGGAGCAACCATGCGCCAGTCGAAGAGCAAGCGGTCGGGAGCCAGATACAGATCGGCGGTGCGGTCGGCGTGCCATTCCCCATAGATGTTCTGCAGCAACCGCAGCGCGCGATCAGGGCCGAAATCGTCGCGTGCGTCGCCCACGTCGTGCACAGGCAGGCCACAGGCTTCCGCCAGCGCTGCACCCAGGCCGGCCAGAGCGGGACCGATCAGCGTCGTCACGCGCCAGCCGTCGGGAGTGTCGCTGTGCACGGTCAGCGCGCGCGCCCGCCGTCCCAGATGCAACCGCACCGTGACCAGGCTCACCCGCCGCACTGCGACCAGGGACAGGCGCACATCCCAGGCGTGAGTGCGCTGTCCGCTGAACA
>DAOTZZ010000140.1:0-9521 GCA_034433965.1 Anaerolineae bacterium | reverse complement strand
GACCCCGGCCAGAGCCGCCAGCAGGACGAAGTCTCGCGCAAATGGCGCGTCGTCCCCTTCCAGAGAAATGACCCGCGCCAGGCCCCACATGCCCGCTCCGGCGAGCAGGGTTGCCAGGGCGATCCGCCCCAGGTAGCCGTCGGCGACGGTGACGCGCAGACGATCCAGATACAGGTCGGGGAAGGTCACAGCCGTGCCGAGCTGCTCAGCCAGCCGCTGCGGTGACGCCGCGCCCGAATCGGGGGCCAGGTCTTCCCAGGGGTCGAAGACGAATAGGATAGCGCCGGCCAGCCCGATCCCCACAGCGAGGGTGGGCAGGGCGTCGCGCAACACCGGCCACCAGCGTGATCGCCAGGGAACGCCCTTGCGGGCGACCCAGCCCACAAACAAATTGACGCCGATCCAGGGCAGTCCGGATTCGTAAATCAGCACCGAGACCGTGTAACAGGCTACTGAAAGACCATATTCCAGCCAGCGCTGCCGACCGGTGCTCTGCAGGCTGAGCAGGTAGGTATAGGTCGAGGCCAGCAGCAGCGGGAGCGTCAGTTCGATGTACCAGTTGATGCCCTGGTATAGCTCGGCCAGGCGGATCGGCGTCAGCGTCAGCGCTAGGCCAGCGCTCACAGCCAGTAGACGGCGGCGGGTGAGCCGGAACACGATCCCCGCCAGGAATACTCCTTCCAGCACGCGGCTGGCCTGGAAGATGAAGTGATAGGGGGCATCGTGTTCGCCGAAAGCTGCATAGGCCAGGGCGTTGAGCGGGCCGACCAGGAGATGGCGCTGATTGCGCTCGAAGTAACGCTCGCTGAAGCCCGCGATTCCCACCTCGTCGAACCAGGCACGGTGAATGATCACATCGGTGTGCAGCGGCCCAATGTTCAGCCCGCGTAGCAGCAGGATGATCAGCACGCCGCTGCCAATCAGGAGCACGATCCAGGCCGGAGAGCCAGTCACACGCTGCACGGTCTTGCGGCTGAACGGGCGTCTGCTACTCATCCCCCAACACCAGTGCCAGCCCCTCGTTGACATCGTCTACCAGGTGATCGGCGACTGCCGCCAGCGCCGCACGTTTGTCCGGCTGCGGCGAGACACCGATCCCCCTCAACGAAGCGGAGACGCCCGCCCGTTGCAGCAGCGCGACAGCGCCCTGCACCGCGCGGATACCGCCCGCCGAGTCCTCGTAAATGACGATGTGCACCGGCCCCTCTCGCAAAGCAGTCAGTGGCCCGCTGAGTTCGCCTCGCTCCACCAGGTGCACAGCCGCGCGTAATGACTCGGTCTCCATGCCGGAAACCGCAGCAGCAATGGCCGAGAGCGCCTGCACTGGCGATGGTTTGATGTAGTCGGCGGCAGCGCGCCCATGACGCCAGGCCAGCCAGCCCACGCGCCCCTGCCCGATCAACGGAACACGGCCCGCCAATCCTACCAGTTCGGCGGCGAGTTCTGCTTCGGGCGGGTATCCGGCGGGCGGCTCACCGACCGGCTCGTCCGGCGGCAGATCGGCGGGCGGGCGGCTGGGGCGCGCCGTGTAGATGGCGACGCCGTGTCCGGGCTGCGCCGCCCAGTCGAGCAGGCGGGCGCGGGTGTGTGCGTCGAGCAGGGGGATGTCGTAGGTGATCAGGTAGCTCGCGCTGACAAACTCGGCGGGCAGGCCATAGGTGGCGTGGAAGCGCTCGCTACCCAGCACGAAAGTCTGGAAGGTGCGCGTGGTGGGCGTGTCGCGCACCGCGTAGACGTTGCCCAACAAGGTGCGTAACAGCGGCAGGTTGGCGGGATCGGTGCGGGCGCTCAGCAGTTCCAGGTAATGCGCCGCCGGGTAGCGCCCGTCGGCATCGTGATGGGCAATCCGCCGCGCTTCGGCAGTGAAATCCGGGCGGGGCACAGCGGGCGCGGCAACGCGGATCGCGTCTAGGGTATCGTCGAGCGTCGGGCGTCGGGTGTCGGGGGCGCGTTCCAGCACCGCCAGCAGCAACGCGCTGACACACATCGCGCCAGAGTCCCACTCGTTGGTCAGCCCGCAGGCCTCAAAGACCGCGATCTCGTCGTCGGTGGGGCCGGGCAACGCAAGGCCCATGCGCGCCGCGAAGTGCTCTACCAGCGCCCGCAAAGCAGTCTTATAGCCGACGGGATGTACCAGCACGCCATCCACGTCGAGCAGAATCAGGGTGCGGCCAGGGGTGCTCAACGGCGTAGACTATCCGGAAGATGATTGCTGCGCTTGCGCGGCAAGATAGGCTTCGTAGTCTGCGCGCTCGACCAACTCGCCGCCAGTCACCTCGCCGCTGACGAAGCGACGGTTTCTGTCGAACTCGAAATAGGCTTCGAGCCGGTCGAAGCTCTTCTGACCGACCACAATCTTGCGGGCGAAGTAGCCCTGCAGGTCATCGGTCTGTGATAGGTCATTCTGGCGGTGCAGCCGCACGCGGATCACCTCACCGGTCTTGTGCGCCCGGATGTAGAAGTACATCCCTTCCGGATCGCTCGACTTGCTCCCGCCGCCAAACAGTCTCTTGAGAAAACTCACTGTCAGCCCTCCTCGGTTGATGCTGAGGCAAGGATACCACAAACCCGCCTCCCCGACGATGCCCCTGGTTGCCGGGTCCTGCAGCGGGAACAAAATGCCCGCCGTCGGCGGGCATAGCGCTCCTTCGATGACATGCGACGATGGCAAAACGCGCCCGTCCAGGCCGCGTGCCGGGGCTGCGCGAGTACCTGCCGCCTCAGCGATCGATCTCGATGTAGCGCTTCCAGGTTTCTGGGCCGTTGCCCATCTCGATCACCAGATAACTGGTGCGCGGCGTCTTCGGTTCCCAAAGCAGTTTCATGCCCGCCTCGCCGGGCAGCCGGTTGCCCTTGCGATGGTTGCAGGCGAAGCAGGCACAGGCCGTGTTCGACCAGGTATTTTTGCCCCCACGCGAGAGCGGGACAATGTGATCAACGGTGAGGTCATGGCGCGTCAGCGTCCGGCCCTGCACAATGTCTCCCAGCGTTGCGCCGCAGTAGATGCAGGTGAAATGATCTCGCGCCAGCACGCCCTGCCTGCTCCAGTGCGCGTGACGGCGCGGCACATTGATGTACTGGCGCAGCGCGATTACCGAGGGGATGGGGAAATGCGCCCGCACCGTGCGCAGGAAGCGACCGCTTTCTTCGACGACAACTGCCTTGCCGGATAAGAGAAGGTTGATGGCTCTGGGAATGCTGATGACCGTCAGCGGTTCCCACGTGCCCCCATTGAGCAGTAAGACTCGCCCTTCGACCATGGTCGTGCGCTTGCCCCCTTCCGGGCAAGCGTCCGTATCACTGAACCGATGTTACCATTATACCGTGTTTCACAAGCTTTGCTCACGTTCCGGTCAAAACAGGCGCGTTTTCCTGTGCTGAGATTAATTTCACCGCCGAGGTCATAGAGGGCACAGAGTATGACACAGAGTCTCTTGCCATTTTTTCCGCTGCGCTCTCTGGGCCTCCGCAGTTCGGCTCTTACCCGCTGCCAGGGATGGGGCTGCGTCTCACAGGATAAGGTAACATGGGGAAGTAAAGCGCACTTGAGAACACCGTAAAGCCGGCTTTACGGGCGCTCGCTGCTAGGGGCTGTCAGGAACTGGCCCCTCACCCCTGCGGCTCTCTCCCTCACGACGGCGTCGCAGGGCAAGGGGAATGGCTGTCTCTGGCGCAGGGGCGCGCCCTGCGCCTGCAGTGTATAGAGGGTAACAGGTGTTCGGGGCCGGACGTGGGGCGAAAGCGCCTGACATGCTTTAGACTCTTGGGGCAGGCCAGTCATCAGCAAAGGAGACATTCTCATGCGGCTCACCAACCTGTTCACGCGCACCCTGCGCGACGCACCGGCAGATGCCGAGCTGATCAGTCACCGGCTGGCGGTGCGTGCCGGACTGATACGCCCTGTCGCGGCGGGCGTTCTGGCGCTCATGCCCCTGGGCTGGCGGGTGATGCAACACCTGATGGTGATCCTGCGCCAGGAAATGGACGCACTGGGGGCGCAGGAAGTGCGTCTGCCGCTGGTGCAGCCCGCCGAACTATGGCAGGCCAGCGGACGCTGGGAGGCGTTTGGGCCGGTGTTGCAGCGCTTCGAAAGCGAAGCGGGGCGCGCTTTTGCGCTCGGCCCCACGCACGAGGAATTGGTCGCTGCGCTGGCGGCCCGCGAAATAGACAGTTACCGGCAGCTTCCGCAACTCCTCTACCAGATTCAGACCAAATACCGCCACGAGCCGCGTCCGCGCGGTGGGCTGATCCGGCTGCGCGAGTTCACCATGAAAGACGCTTATTCGCTGGATGCCGACGCCGACGGGATGGGAGCACAGTACGAGCGCATGGTGGCTGCGTACCGGCGTATCTTCGCCCGTGTCGGGCTGGACGTGGTGGTGGCCGAAGCCGACAGCGGTGCCATGGGCGGGGGCGTCAGCCAGGAGTTCCTGTTGCCGCATCCGCAGGGCGAAGATAGCTTCGTCACCTGTCCGGCCTGCGGCTATGCCGCCAACCTGGAAGCGGCCACCTTCCGCCTGCCCGTCCCTGAACCGGTTCCGCTGGAGCCGGTGCGCAAGGTCGCTACGCCCGGCTGCTCGACTATTCAACAGGTCGCGGCGTTCCTGGGCGTGTCGGAAGCGCAGACGCTGAAGGCGGTGTTCTTCATGCATACACCTTCCGCGGGCACAGAGCGCTTCGTCTTCGTGGTGATCCGCGGTGACCTGGAAGTGAACGAGACCAGGCTGCTGCGGGCGCTCGGCGGCGGCACGCTGCGTCCGGCAGAAGACGCCGAGATCCGCGCGACTGGCGCGGTGCCGGGCTACGCCAGTCCGCTGGGCCTGGGCGACGACGTGCTGGTGGTAGCCGATCGCTCGGTGCAGGCGGGAGCAAACTTCGTTGCCGGCGCGAACGACGAGGGCCATCACCTGACCGGCGTGAATGTCCCGCGCGACTTTATCCCCGACGTGCTGACCGACATCGCGCTGGTCTTCGACGGAGCGGGCTGTCCGCGCTGTGCGGAGGGCACGCTGCGGCTGGAACGCGCTATCGAGTTGGGGCATTGTTTCGCGCTGGGCACGTTCTATAGCGAGGCCCTGGGCGTGCACTACCTGGACGAACGCGGCGTGACACAGCCGGTATGGATGGGCAGCTATGGCATCGGCCTGGAGCGGCTGATGGCAGCCATCATCGAGACTCATCACGACGATTATGGCATCTGCTGGCCTGCTGCCATCGCCCCCTTCGACGTTCATATCGTGACCATCGGCGGGGACGAGGAAACGCTGGCAGCGGCGCAACAGGTTTACCAGAGTTTGCACAAGATGGGCTTTGCCGCCCTGCTGGACGACCGCAATGAATCTGCCGGAGTCAAGTTCGCCGACGCCGATCTGATCGGCGCGCCGGTGCGGCTGACGGTCAGCAAGAAGGCGTTGGCGGCTGGGGGCGTCGAGGCGAAGCGTCGCACTGCGCCAGAGCGCGCCATCGTGCCGCTGACCGCGCTATCTGACTGGCTGCGCGATGCGCTTGTCTGATCGGTGTGCGGGAGTCACCAGTCTGCTGCTGCAAAGCACGAAGGCGCGCGGCGACTCCCGCTCACTCTCTCACTGCACCGGCTCGACCCAGTAGGCATTGCCCTGGCCTTCGCCTGTCCAGCCGATCAACCCGTTGAAGTCCACCTGCCACCAGGCGATGCCCGCTGGATCGCACAGCGGCCCCGCCAGCACCCTGAAGGTCGCGCCGCCAGGAATCTGCCCGATCAGAGAGGAGTTGGTAGACGGTTGACTGCGCAGGTTATTCGGCAGTCCTGGTGTCACCCGCCCCATGCCCCCTACGCGCAGGCGCGACGGCAAAAAGCCGGGACAGGTCACTGCCTGGGCGGGCGTCGGGACGGCGTTGGCGGGCGGCACCGTGAATGTCGGTGTGATCTGGAAGAGCGGCTGGACGGGCGTCAGCACGATCGGTAGGGGTACGAGGGTTGGCGTCTCGCCGGGGATCGCCAGCAGGCCAGGGTAGATCTGAATGGCTGCTTCCAGCAGCGACGGGTCTATGATCGCTGTCACCCCGCAACGCGACTGATAGGCCGCGGTGCCCTGCCAGTTGCCGTTGACGGGCCAGGAAGTCACCGTCTGCGGGGAGAAGTACTCGTAGACGACGCGATCGAAGGCGACCTGTACGCCGTCCACCCAGATTTCATACTCGCGGATGTCCCAGGGATCGTCTCCCAGGCCGACGCTGGCCGGTTTGCGCAGGTGAAACTGCACGATGTCGCAGAAGCCCACTGGCACTGTGAACTCATAGCTGTTGGTCTGGCCCGGCTGCAGATCGCCTGGCCCTTCGGCTACTACCACGCGCCACAAAGGCGTTTCCAGATCGGACGGGCCGAACAGCTCGACCAGCAAGGGGTTGTTTGTCCCGTCGCTCCCCGTCACCACCACCAGGCGGACGTTCGCCGCGGGCGGCTGCGCGGTCACCGATGGCGCTGGGAGCAGAGCGATCAGCCCCAACGCCAGCCCGCATACCATTGCACTGAGGGCGATTCGCGTGCGCATGAAACACTCTCCTTGTCCTGGAGGATTCAACTGAGGCCAGGCTGGGCATCCGGAGCAAGGAAAAACAGGCGAATCTTACTATAGGGAGCAGCGACGAGGAAAACGGCCGCCGGTACCAGCCACGGCACTCAATAGCTATTGTATACCCGTTGTGTCTGTGCCTTGCTCTCGTGCGCGGGCCTCGCCGGCCTCATGTGGGTGTTCTACCGTTGGCGGCGAAGCTGCACCAGCAACGTCCCCAGCGCTGCCAGCGCCAGCCCGCCGATTTCGCGGGCGTTCAGCGCCGTGACCAGGAGCGCCTGTAGCAGGCGCGCGTATGAGCCGACACTGGTCCCCGTGCCTCTCAGGAAAGCGGCGGAGCGGTCGCTGCACCCGCTCCGGCTCAGGTTTCAACACAGCATGTCGCGTGGCAGATACGGCGGTACATGCCGCTCAGTATAGCATGTTGCCGTCGTGCGCGGACGGCGCGGAAAACATCAGGGGCGCAGCGCGCGCCCCTGGGGATGTCTCGGCCTGGGAATGCCGGGCATGGGTTACTGGTAGATCTTGTTGAGGAATTCCATCGTGTACGCTTTCTCGACCTCAACCGGTTCGCTGAGCGTACCCTGATCCAGCAACATCTGCTGGGTGAACTCCCATACTTCTGGCTGCATCATGCCAATCTTGCTGCCCGCCGGATTCAGCAGGGGCAGCGAAGCCTGCATGGCTTCCTTCTGCAGCTCTTTGACGGTCTCTGGGAGCTGATCGCCGAAGCGCTGCACCACCAATTCTGCCGCCTGATCGGGGTTGGCCACGGCCCATTCCGCGCCGCGCAGGGTCGCCCGCAGGAACGCTTCGACCAGGTCGGGCTTGTTCTTGATCATGTCCTCAGTGGTGAAGATGGTGTTGACGTAAGTGTCCACGCCGTAGTCGCTGAGGAAGAGATCGTTCACTTCACCCTGCGCGCGACGCTTCACCTGGAGCGACTCGTTGGTGATGAAGCCCAGGTAGGCGTCCACTTCGCCGTTCAGCAGCGGGTCCACCACGTGCCCTTCATTGGTCACCTCGACGATGTCCGAGCGCTCGATCCCTTCCAGGGCCAGGAAGGCCAGATACAGCGCAGTGAGGTTGGTGCCGAATTCCACCATCACGCGCTTGCCCTTCAGGTCAGTGGGCTGCGTGATGTTGCTCTCGCTCAGCGAGACGATGCTGGCCGGGCTGCGCTGATAGATGGACGCAATGGCGATCACCGGCTTACCTTCGGCGCGGGCGGCCAGGATGTCGGCAGCGGCCTTCACGCCGAACTGCACTTCGCCGTTCAGCACGCGCGTGATCGGGTCAATATAGTTCCCCTGCTCGTCGAAGCCGCCGCGATGAGTGGTCACCTCGAGGCCGGCTTCGTCATAGTAGCCCTGGGCATCTGCCGCATAGAACTCGATGAACTCGATCGTATCAATCCACGAAAGCTGTACCCCGATGGGCGTTTTTTCTTTGGATTCGCTTTTCTTCTCCTCCTCTTTCTTGTCGCCGCAGGCGCTCAAGAGCAGTGAACTGAGCAACACGCCTATCAGCAGGATGACGAATGATTTTCTGAGCATGGCGAAGTCTTCTTCTCCTTGGCTAGAGCAGTGATCAGATACGGCGCAAGAGATAAGCACCGCTCCCCACTATAGCACAGAATGAATTGTGTATTGTCAAAAAATTGATGAATTGTGCGCTTTCATCAAGTTTCTTAAGACAGTTGAAAGAAGCTGGCATCACTTGCCCGTGCCCTGGCAACAGGATATGCTATGCGCAGTCACAGGGAGCGAAACCGGAGCACAAACATCATGGCGGAGTTGATCGGCCAGACACTGGGGCAGTACCGGTTGGAAGCGCTCATCGGGCGCGGCGGCATGGCGAGCGTCTACCGGGCGCGCCAGGAGAGCATGGACCGCGACGTGGCCATCAAAGTGATGGCGGCGGAGCTGGCCCACAATGCCGAATTCGTCGCCCGCTTCGAGCGCGAGGCCCGCGTGATCGCCCGCCTGCAGCATCCTCACATCCTGCCCGTCATTGACTTCGGGCGGCATGGCGACTACGTCTACCTGGTCATGCAGTTGATCGAGGGGGGCGTGCTCAGCGACCGCCTGCGGCAGACTCCGTTGACGCTGGCCCAGGTAACCCGCTTCTTGACGCAAATTGCCTCCGCCCTGCACTATGCGCATCAACGGGGCATCGTGCACCGCGATCTTAAGCCCAACAATGTGCTGCTCGACGCGCTGGACAACGTCTACCTGACCGATTTCGGCATCGCCAAGATGCTGGCGGGCACCACGACCACCGCACAGAGCCTGACGGCCACCGGCAGCGTGATGGGCACGCCCGCCTACATGGCTCCCGAACAGTGGCGCAGCGAGCCGGTAGACGCGCGCACCGATATTTATGCGCTGGGGGTCATCCTCTATGAGATGTTGGTGGGGGCGTTGCCCTTTCATGCGGACACGCCCTTCAGCATGATGTACAAGCATTTCGACACGCCCCCGCCGCCGCTGCGGGCGATCAATCCGGCGCTGCCGCCGGCGCTGGAAAGCGTGGTGCTGCGCGCCCTGGCCAAAGCCCCCGCCGATCGTTACCCCTCTGCCCAGCAACTAGCTGATGATTTCACACGAGCTGTGGCCGGGTTGCCGCCCGACACCACGCAGCAGCCTCTGCCCCGCGCCACGCCGGAGCAGATCGAGCGGGCCACGCCGCCCGTCGGTCAACGCGCTGCCGCGCCGCCCGTCCCTCCACCCGTGGGGCCACCTCCCGCCGCTCAGTCGTGGATCGGGCCAGCAGCCGCCACTCCCGCCCCGCTCGCCCAACGCAGACGCGGGCGCGGCTGGCTGGTAGGGGGCGTGCTGGCCGCTGTCGCCGTGCTGGGAGCGATCCTCATTGCCCTGTTCGCGCTGAGAGGCGGCGAGCAGGAGAAGAGACCTCAGGGCGATGCGAACGCCACGCAGACGGCCCTGGCCGCGCTGGCGCAGGTGCCTT
>DAOTZZ010000139.1:0-1897 GCA_034433965.1 Anaerolineae bacterium | reverse complement strand
AGAAAAGCGGCGCGGGCTGGACGACCAGGAAGACCTCTTCGCCGCGGCGACCATCGTCGCCGATCTCGACCTGGGCAGCACGCTGGCGCTGGTCTTCACCGCTGAGACGGACGACCCGCTGCCCTGGCACGATGCCCTGCTGGCCGAGCAGCAGCGTCAGCAAGCCCTGCTGGCGCAAGCCGATCTGGACGAGGCTCCGCCCTGGGTACGGCAACTGGCCCTGGCTGCCGATCAGTTCGTCGTCACGCGCGACATCGGCGGGCAGCCGGGCAAGAGCATCCTGGCTGGTTACCCCTGGTTCAGCGACTGGGGCCGCGACACGATGATCGCCCTGCCGGGCCTGACACTGGCCGTGGGCCGGACGGCGGAGAGCGGCGAGATTCTGCGCACTTACGCCCGTTTTGTGGATCAGGGCATGTTGCCCAACCGCTTCCCCGACGCGGGCAGCGCGCCCGAATACAACACCGTGGATGCCACGCTGTGGTATTTCCAGGCGCTCTATGCGCATTGCCAGGCGGTGGGCGCTGCCGACGACGTATGCCGCGAGCTATATCCGGTGCTGACCGATATTTTGCGTTGGCACGTCGAAGGCACGCGCTACAATATCCGCATGGACCCGGCGGATGGCCTGCTGTTCGCCGGCGAGCCAGGGCTACAACTCACCTGGATGGACGCCAAGATTGACGATTGGGTGGTCACGCCGCGGGTGGGCAAGCCGGTCGAGATCAACGCGCTGTGGGTCAACGCGCTGCGCATCACCGCGACGCTGGCCGCCGAGCTGGGGTGCGATGAAGACGCCGCGCACTATCACACCATGGCCGATCGCGCTCTGGCCAGCTTCAACCGGCGCTTCTGGTATAGCGGAGGCTACCTCTACGACGTGATAGACGGGCCGGACGGCGACGATCCTACGCTGCGCCCCAATCAGATTTTCGCCGTGTCGCTGCCGTTCCCACTGCTGGAAGGTGAACGGGCGCAGGCAGTGGTGGACATCTGCGCCCGCGAACTGATCGTCAGCTATGGCCTGCGCAGCCTGGCTCCCGACGAGTCCGACTATACCGGCTACTACAGCGGCGACGTGCTGCAGCGCGACCGCGCCTATCACCAGGGCACGGCCTGGGCCTGGCTGTTGGGGCCGTTCGCCGTCGCTCATTACCGGGTCTATGGCCGGGCCAGCACGGCCTGGAGTTACCTGGAGCCGCTGGCCGATCATCTGACGGACTATGGTATGGGCACCATCAGCGAAATCTTCGACGGCGATCCCCCCCATCAGGCACGCGGGGCCATTGCCCAGGCGTGGAGCGTGGCCGAGGTCTTGCGCGCTTATCGTGTCCTGGAAGGGGCGTTGCTCAAGGAACGAGTCGTCACCGCCAAGGAGCACAGCGTATGACTCCCCTGCAGCCGCCGGCTTCGCCCAGCCGGGCCTACCGGCTGATTCTCTCTGGCGCGGTGTTGCTCTTTCTGGCCATGTTGACCATTGCCCTGCTGATCCTTCTGCTAGATGATGCCCGCCAGCAGACCCAACAGCAGGAATTCTCCGCCACACTCACCGCTATCGCCGCCAACCTGGCCTTTGCGCAGGCCGAGATGACCGCCGCCGCAGGTGATACGCCGCTGATAGCCGGTCAACATGCCTTTGCGGTGCGCGATGGCGCGGTGATCTATCGGGCGGGCAGTTCGTGCGACGCTCAGGAAGTCGGTGGGCAGGTCGTGAGCGCAGAGGGGCTGCCGACTGACGCTTTCGCGTTACTGGTGTGGGGGGACTACCTCGCGCCGCGGCTGGTGCTGACTGGCGAAATAGCCGGTTATCCGCCGGGGACATGGGCGCTGACGTTGCCCGGCAGCGTGCACCGGCGCGTGTGGGTACAGGTAACCGGCGCGGGGCGTACGCTCTCCG
>DAOTZZ010000138.1:0-5243 GCA_034433965.1 Anaerolineae bacterium | reverse complement strand
CCAGCGTTCATCCTGAGCCAGGATCAAACTCTCCGTACTCACTCTCCAGTCCCCTCTCAGGGACTGAACTCTTCTCTCCGCACTTCGGCTTCCTGTCACTATGCTGTTGTTAAGGTGCGCTGTTTTCCAAACCAGTGTCTGGCATTCTAACAAAAGCCGCCGCCTCTGGCAAGGGTGAATTTGCTGCTTCTTCAGGTCCTTCCTCTCAATCGCCCGATCGAGAGCTACTATCCGCATCAGGTGCGTCACCTGGTCCCGCCGCCAACGCCCACCAATCCTGATCTTCACTGCCTGAGAAAAAACAACGGCGCACCATTCCGGTACGCCGTCACAGTCATGAAGCAGTGCTCGTCTACACTAACCGATGGGCAGGATGTCGCCCAGCAAGCGGTTGTAGGACGGATCCTCTGGCACGCGCTCAAGCCAGTCGCCACGCCGCTTGATCTGTGCCGCCGCTTTGCGCTCGTCCAGCCATTGCTGGAACTTCTGCTGACGGCGTGTGCTCAGTTCGCCAGCCGACAGCGGGCGCACCTCGCGAGCGTGCACCTGGATGATGTGATAACCGTACTCCGTCTCGATCGGTCCGACGATCTCGCCGATCGTGGCATTCAGCACCGCATCCTTGAAGGCCGCCACATACTTATCGGGACTGGCCCAACCCAGCTCGCCGCCATGTGTGGCGCTGCTGTCGTTGGACATAGCCTTGGCCAGGTCAGCGAACGGTTCACCGTCCTGCAATGCTTTCATCACTTCCTCGGCGCGCGCCAATGCAGCAGCTTTCTGTTCGTCGGTAGGCGGCGGGGCCTGGCCGGGCGGCAAATCCGGATTGAACGAGATCAGGATATGGCGGGCGTTGACCTGCAGCTCTTCCTGGGGCAAATCCTTGGTCAGCTCTTCCAACAGAGCCGTGCGCAAAGCGTCGTAGTAGAACAGCTCCCGCACTGCGCTGCGGCTGACTTCCACCGCATCCTGAGCGCTCTTGTAGAAATCGTTCGCCTCGCTCTGCAACGTTGCCACCACCACCGCCGGCTCCAGAGTGGCCGTAGGCGATGGGATCGGTGTCTCCGTGGGAGGCACAGTGGGCGTCGGCGAAGGACCAGGCGTGGCGGTACTGGCAGGCGTGACCGTCGGCACCGGCGTCGGGGTCTCTGTAGGCACAGGTGTGTTGCTGGGTGTTGGAGAAACCAACGGTGTCGGAGTGATCGTCGGCGTTAGCGTCGGCGTAGGCGTCTCGTCCGAGGGGACAGTCAACCCCAGGCGCTGAGCCATGTAACGGTTGACCTGCTCATCTACAGCAGCCTCATCCACCGTCACGCCCAGTTCTCTGGCCGCCTGACGGAGGATAGCCTCTTCCTCCATGTCGTCCAGCACCTGGCTACCAATGATCTGCGGACGGCGCAAATCGGTGATCTGCTGGCCCGCATATTGCTGGATCGTGTCAACGTTGCCGCCCGTCAGATAGTACAACTCGCGGATTTGTTCCGCCGTCAGCCAGCGAATCAGGCGCACGCGATCCTGAAAATCGCGCGTGGTGATCTCTTCGCCGTTGACCGTAGAGATCGTCTCTCGGGGCCGGATGACCTGTTCATAGAACAAGGCCCCAATCAACACCAGCACGCTGATCGCCACCAACCCCACCGTGGCATACAGGACGCGCCGCTGCCACAACCGGTCACGCTCGGCCCGCGACTTGTATTCCCGACGGCGCTTGATATCTGCCTCGGTGATGCGGCGAGCGCGCGGGCCGCCAGTGGTGCCTTTCTTGGCCATAAAGACTATTCTCCTCCAATGACGAGTACCTTCTGCAAGACCATCTGGCGCATAGTGGCCTGGCGCGCATCACAGGCAGACGCGCAGCCAGGCCAACACAACCAAGCCATCAGGAACGCCCAGGGCGTTCGTTGTCGGGCAGGCCCCTACCGGCGTGTCTGTTCATCGGTGAAGGGCAGCAGCGCTAGATGGCGTGCACGCTTGATCTGGCGCGCAAGCAGTCGCTGATTCTTGGAACTCAGACCGGTCTGGCGGCGCGGGCGAATCTTGGCGCGTTCGGTCAGAAACCGCTTGAGCGTCTCCACATCCTTGTAGTCCGGCACCGTGTTGCTGGCTGCGAAGATGTCTTCCTTGCGCCGCATCCCGCGACGACGCGGGCCTTGCTCAGACGCTGCCCCCTCTTCCGCCTGGTCGAGTTCCACTGGTTCTTCCTCTTCGATGCCGTTATCCAGGTTCTCAATGTCGCTCACCTGAATGTCTCCTTGTCTGGTCGTGATTCAGAGCGGACAGGTGTATGCTCCGTCCGCTTAGAATGGGAAATTGTCCTTGTCTTCGTCTTCGGGAGCGTTACCGTCGTGCATTTCCTGCGCCGGGTGACGGTCGCCCAACAGGATCATCTCGTTGGCAACCAGCTCGGTGCGAAAGTGACGGGTGCCGTGTTCGTCTTCCCAACCGCGCGTCTGCAGTCGCCCTTCGACGTAGACCTGCTGCCCCTTGCTCAGGTGCGTCTTGCAGATCTCGGCCAGGTTGCCCCAGGCGACTACGTTAAACCACTCGGTTTCTTCGCGGCGATCCCCTTCCGCCGATGTCCAGGTGCGACTGGTAGCAACACTGAAACTGGCCACGGGGCGGCCGCTGGGGGTATAGCGCAGTTCAGGATCGCGGCCCAGGTATCCGATGATCATCACTTTGTTCAATCCGCGGCCCATATCCCCCTCTTCCTCCAGCCATTGCTCACACGGCACCTGGCACAGCGGTTGCCCTCAGCGGAGGAGGCTCAGTCGTCCAGCCGCACCACCAGATGCCGGATGATCTTATCGCTGAGCAACAGGTTGCGCTCCAACTCGCTCACTTTGTTCGGCGGCATGTCCATACGCAAGAAGACATAGTAGCCTTCGCGATAGTCGTCAATGGGATATGCCAACCGACGCCGTCCCCACTTATCCGTACCGGTGACTGCGCCGCCCAAACCCTCGATCCATCCCTTGACAGTCTCGATGACGGAATCCGTGTCCGCTTCCGTCACGTTACTGGGGATGATGAATCCCAACTCATACGCACGATTCATGTGTGGAAGGGTCTCCTTTCCCTGGGATTGCCCCCTGGCCACGACGGGCGTCGTGCCAGCGAGCGGAAAGCTTCCCCCGTCTGTGAGGGGGAACGAGTAAGCGACCAGAATAGTACCGCAGGCAACCATATTTGACAAGGCCGGAATCGGCCCGCCACAAACCCGCCTCTTGCTTGGCCGTCAGACGCTCAGGTATAATCGGTGATAGCTGCACAGAGTATCCCCGCAGGTTATGTCTGCTCATTTGTTCACGAATACCCACCATGTGATATGGGAAAGGTCTGAGAATGTCCGGGCACAGCAAGTGGTCTACGATCAAGCGGAAGAAGAGCGCCGAAGACGCGAAGCGCGGCAAGATATTCACCAAGATCGCGCGCGAAATCACCATGGCCGCCAAGCGCGGCGGGCCAGACCCAGAGGCCAACCCCCTGCTTCGTCTGGCCATTGACAAGGCGCGCGCGGCCAACATGCCCAAAGACAACATCGAGCGGGCCATCAACCGTGGCGCGGGTATCGGCGACGACAGCGAAGCCATGGAGGAGATCGTCTACGAGGGCTACGGTCCGCATGGCGTGGCCCTGATCATTGACGTGCTCACCGACAACCGCAACCGCACCCTGGCCGATCTCAAGTACGTGCTCAGCCGCAACAACGGCAGCCTGGCTACCTCTGGCTCGGTCACCTGGCAGTTCAACCAGAAAGGCTATGTGGCCATAGACGCGGAAGGGGCCGATTTTGAGGAAGTGTTCATGATCGCTGCCGACGCCGGCGCCGACGATGTGCAGCAGGAAGACGACATCTTCGCCATCTATACGCCTCGCGAAGCGCTGAGCGCGGTCGCCAATGCCCTCGAAAAAGCGGGGTACAAGGTTCAGGAGCGCGAGTTGATCTGGATGCCGCAAAACGAAATCGAGCTGCCCACCGAAGAAGCGCTCCAGGTCATGAACCTGATCGAGAAGCTCGAAGACCTGGACGACGTGCAGCGCGTCGCCTCGAACCTGAGCATCACCGACGCGGTGGCCGAGGCGCTCAGCGCAGCCTGATCGCCCCTGCCGGGTCGAGACATGCGCGGCACCGCGCGCCGTCTCGGTTCGCGGGCCGCTTGTTGTTTCTGGAGAGCGCCCATGCTCGTCCTTGGCATTGATCCGGGTACGGCCACTACTGGCTACGGCCTGGTGCGCGAGCTGCCCAACGGTGACCTGGAAATGGTGAGCTATGGCGTGATCACCACTCCCGCCCGGACACCCATGCCGGATCGCCTGCAGCAGCTCTACGAGCAGATCGTGGCGCTCATTGCGCGTTATCAGCCCGACGCCGCTGCCGTAGAAGCGCTGTACTTCGGCAAGAACGTCACTACGGCCATCACGGTCGCTCAGGGGCGCGGCGTGATCCTGCTGGCGCTGGCGCAGGCCGGGTTGCCCGTCCGCGAGTACAAGCCTGCCGAGGTCAAGCAGACCATCGCCGGCTACGGCAACGCTGAGAAAGAACAGGTGCAGGAGATGATTCGTCAGCTCTTGCACCTCGACGAACCGCCCCGACCAGACGACGCAGCGGACGGGCTGGGTCTGGCCATCACCGATCTCAACGCCAGCCGCTTCGAGCGCCTGTCGGCAGAGTGAACGGGTGGAAGCACGATGATTGACCGCATCACCGGGCAAGTCGTCGCCCTGGGCCAGCATCACGTGGTGATTATGGTCGGTGGAGTGGGTCTGCGCGTGCAGACTCCGCCCACCGTACGCGACATCGTAGACGGCATCGGGCAGACGGTCACGCTCTACACGCACCTGCAGGTGCGCGAAGATGACCTGACGCTCTACGGATTCGCCACGCCAGACGAACGCGCCCTGTTCGAAACACTGCTGACCATCAGCGGCGTGGGGCCGCGCACAGCCCTGGCCGTGATCGGCACCCTGACCGTGGAACACGTGCACAATGCCGTGGCCCGCGAAGACCCGGACATCCTCACCCGCGTGCCTGGCGTGGGCAAGAAGCTGGCTCAGAAGCTCATCTTCGAACTCAAAGACAAACTGGTGATCGAGCCGTTGCCTGGCGTGTCAGCCCTCAGCGAACTCGACACCGACGTGCTGGCCGCGCTCACCGCGTTGGGCTACAGCGTGGTAGAGGCACAGGCCGCCCTGCAATCCATCCCGCGCGACGCCCCCGCCGATGTAGAAGAGCGAGTGCG
>DAOTZZ010000137.1:0-14104 GCA_034433965.1 Anaerolineae bacterium | reverse complement strand
CCAGCGTTCATCCTGAGCCAGGATCAAACTCTCCGTACTCACTCTCCAGTCCCCTCTCAGGGACTGAACTCTTCTCTCCGCACTTCGGCTTCCTGTCACTATGCTGTTGTTAAGGTGCGCTTTGGCTCAGAACCACAGGTCTTTCAGGGGGCAACAAAAACCCGCCAGTGAGGGCGGGGGCACGACAAGCTGAAAACTTTTACGGTTTTCAGGATGCTCGCCGTTGCAACCCCCTTTCCTGTCGTTCAGTTTGTCAGAACTGCGCCCGCTATCGCAAAGCGCGTCGTTCCCTTTCAACGTGCCAACATCTTACCATCCCCCGGCGGGGTCGTCAAGGGCGATTCCTTGAGTTTTCACAAAGTAGTTTGAAAAAAGGCGGAACGGCTTCCAGTCCTCAGTGCCCCGAAGACTGGAAGCCAGGGCCGGTTAGTGAAAGGCGGGCAGCCAATCGCCGTGCGCTGCGATCAGTTCATCCACCAGCGCCCAAATCTGGTCGAGGTCCAGCTCAGCAGCCGTGTGCGGATCGAGCATGGCCGCGTGATAGATATGTTCGCGTTTGCCGGTCAAAGCCGCTTCGACCGTCAGCGCCTGCACGTTGATATTGGTCTGGATCAGCGCGGCCAGATGCGGCGGCAGCTTCCCGATGTGCGTGGGCTGAATGCCGTTCTTATCCACCAGGCAAGGCACCTCCACGCACGACTCGCGCGGCAGGTTGTCGATCAGGCCGTCGTTCATCACGTTGCCGTAGATCACCCGCGGCACGCCCGTCTCCAGGCTATGAATGATAGACGCGCCATACTCCATGCTGGGCACGACCTCGATGGACAGCGCCGGGTCTTCGTAGGCCGCGCGCATGGCATCCCACTCGGCGATCTGCACCTCGCAACGGCGGATGTACTCGTCCAGCGGGATATTGAAGCGCTCGATCAGGTCAGGACGGTCGCGCTTGATGAACCAGGGCACATATTCGGCAAAGTGCTCGCTGGACTCGGTGACAAAGTAGCCCAGGCGACGCAGCATTTCATAGCGCACGCGGTTCCAGTCTGGCACGCGCCCTTCTTCGATCACCTTGAAAAGCAGCGGGTAAAGGTCTTCCCCGTTCCGCTCGAAGCGCAGGTAGAAGGCCATGTGATTGATCCCTGCGCACACATAGTTGATCTCCTCATACGGCACGCCGATATCCCAGGCGAGTTTTTGGGCCGTGCTCTGCACGCTGTGGCACAGCCCCACGTTCTTGATACGGCTGGCGCGGCATATGGCCCAGGTGTTCATGGCCATCGGGTTGACGTAGTTGAGGAAGGTCACGTCCGGGCAGAGTTCTTCCATGTCGCGGCACATGTCGAGCAGCACCGGAATGGTGCGCAGTGCCCGCATGATCCCGCCTACGCCCAGCGTATCAGCGATGGTCGCGCGCAGACCGTACTTTTTGGGTATCTCGAAGTCAATCACCGTGCCTGGCTTGTAACCGGCCACCTGAATCATGCAGATGGCATAGTCCGCGCCATCCAGCGCCGCGCGCCGATCGGTCGTCACCTCGATCTTCGGATGCGCGTTGAGCGCCTTCGCCACCTTGTGCGCCACGATCTCCGACGTGCTCAGGCGGTCGGCGTCTATGTCGAATAGCGTCAGGGTGGACTCGGCCAGTTCGGGAAAATACAGAATATCGCCCATCAGGTTCTTGGCGAAGACGGTGCTGCCCGCGCCAATGAAGACAATTTTGGCCATGGATTCAGTTCCTCTTGATAGCCTGTCACACAAAGCGGGGCGTCCCAGTACGCCCCAACTCTCCCAACTCAGCAGCGTATTGCTGCGCTGTCACATCTCGTGCCGCCCCTGCAACGCGCGCAGCAGCGTCACGGAGTCCACATATTCCAGGTCACCGCCGGTAGGCAACCCCCGCGCCAGGCGAGTGATCTTGACGCCAGTCGGGGCCAGTTGGCGTTGCAAGTACATAGCCGTCGCGTCGCCCTCGATGCCAGGGTTGGTGGCGATGATGACCTCGCGCACACTCCCCGCTGCCACCCGCGCCACCAGTTCACGTATCTTCAAATCTTCCGGTCCGATGCCCTCCACCGGTGAGATCGCGCCGTGCAACACGTGATAACGGCCCTGGTATGCGCCGGTGCGTTCCACGGCCAGCACGTCCAGCGGCTCCTCGACCACCACGATGGTCGAGCTATCGCGATTCTCGTCGCGGCAGATGGCGCAGGGGTCGTCTTCGGTGATGTTGTAGCACACGGAGCAGGTGCGCGTCTTGGTCTTGAGGTCGGCAATGGCCGCGGCCAGCGTTTGCGAAAGCTCGTCCGGCGCGCGCAGCAGGTAATAGGTCAGTCGCGAAGCCGTCTTCGGCCCGATCCCTGGCAGGCGCGAAAACGCCTCAATCAACTGCGTGACCGGTTTGGGAACCGCCTGGCTCACCGCTCACTCGCCCCCTTGCCGTGCGCGATCAAAACAGACCGCCCAGGCCGCCGGGCAACATGGATTGCAGCCCGCCGGTGATACTCTGCATCTTCTCCGCCGCGTAAGCCTGGCTTTTTTCGATGGCCTGATTGACCGCCGCGACCAGCAAATCCTGCAGATCGGTCAGCCACTCCTCGTCGGTAGTGTCTATGGCGTCGGGATTGATGGTGATGGAGCGCACCTGCTGATGACCGGTGATGACGACCGTCACCGCACCGCCGCCCACGCTCACTTCCAGCGTCTCTTCTCCCAGCGCGGCCTGGGCGGCTTCCATCTCTTCCTGCATCTTCTGAATCTGGCGCATGAGCGCGGCCTGGTTGGGCATTCCGCCCGCCGGCCCGCCAAACCCACCGCCACCATGTCGTCTCTTGGCCATGTGTTCCTCGCTCCTTTTCTCCCATCAGAAAGCGCCTGAGAGGCTCTACCGCCAGCGGACAGGCGCTCACTCGTCCAGTTCGGTCAACTCTCCGCCCAGTTCGTTGACGCCAAAGGCCAGCACGTCATCGGTTGCCAGGACGCTATTGGCACCGGGTGCTTTGACCTGCGCCTCGTCTATGACGACCACCGTGAACTTCAGATGTGTGCCCAATACCTGGTAGAACAGGCTGTCCAGCACAGCGCGCTTGTCTTCCGCTTCTACCTTCTGCTTGAAGAAGGGGTTGGGCACGCTGAGGATGAGCACATCCCCGCGCACCTCGCGCGGCGTGACGTGCTCCAGCAAGGCGGGCAGCGAGCGATCCCGCTCACGAGCCATCTTCTGAATGCGCGGCCAGGCTTCCAGTACGTCGCTCAGGCGCACACCGGTCACCCCTTCGGCACGCGGCGGAGGCGGAGTCTCGTCAGTAGCCGGACGCGACGGGGCGGGCGGTCGCGGGCGCTCGACTCTGGCAGGCGCCGACACAGGCTCCGGCTCAGCCGCCGGTCTCAACGACTCCAGGAAAGCCATCTCCAGCGGCAACTGCGGTTGCCAGCCGCCGCGCCATTCGGCCACGGCATTGTTGAAGGCGCGCAGGGCCGTCAGCAGCGCCCCCTGGCCGATCTGCGCGGCCTGCTGCCGCAGGACGGCGCGGCGCTCTTCGGGAGCATCCACCAGAGCGTCTCCGCCCAGCCGCGTCAGCAAGACCTGCCGCAGATGGGCGATGACCTGCTGCCCGAACTGTCGCGGGTCGGCCCCGCTATCAATCGCCACGTTGATCACGTCCAGGCCCTGCGCGGCGTTGCCCTCGATCAGCGCGTCCACCAGATCGATCACGTGCTGACTGCTGGCCGTGCCCAGAATCTGCTCGGCCATGGCCAGCGTGATGGGGACGGATGGATCGGCGATGAGTTGATCGAGCAGGCTGATGCTATCGCGCACGCTGCCCGTGCCTTCGCGGGCGATCAGTTCCAGCGCCGCGGGTTCGACCGACACGCCTTCCGCGGCGGCGATCTGCGCCAACCGCCTGGTCACTTCTGCCAGCGACACCCGCCGGAACTCGAACAACTGACAGCGGCTCTTGATGGTCGCTGGCACCTTGGCAATCTCGGTTGTCGCCAGCACGAAGATGGCATGCGCGGGCGGTTCTTCCAACGTCTTGAGCAGCGCATCGAACGCCGCGCCGGAGAACCGATGCACTTCGTCAATGATGTAGATCTTGTAACGCCCCTCGCTGGGGGCGAAGGCGATACGATCGCGCAAGTCGCGCACGTCGTCCACGCCAGTGTGCGAGGCCGCGTCTATCTCGATCAGATCGAGGAAACGCCCTTCGTTGACGGCCACACAGTGAGCGCACACGTCACAGGGACGGCGATCGGGGTCGTTGTCCAGGCAGTTGACCGCCTTGGCCAGCAGCCGCGCCGTTGAGGTCTTGCCCGTGCCGCGCGGCCCGCTGAACAGATAAGCATGACGGATGCGCCCCTGGCGCAGGGCATTACGCAGGGTGCGGGTGATGTGCTCCTGTCCAATGACATCCTCGAAAGTGCGCGGTCGCCACCTGAGATACAGCGCCTGTGCGGGCACGCCAAACCTCCCTTGACGGTATGCGTCTAGTGTAGCAGGCGGCTCTGGGCGGGCGCAAATCTTGTGCGCGGGCAAGAGGTGCCGGGCGCGCCTCGTTGGACGCAATCTAAACCTTTCGTTATACTTCTGTTGAGTGAGCCATCAAGGCGACCAGGAGCAGGACAGCGGATGGACACGCAAGATTACTCCGGTCAGGTGCTGGGACAGTACGAACTGCAGGAGTTGCTGGGCCGGGGCGGCATGGGCGCAGTCTACCGGGCCTATCAACGAGCGCTCAAACGCGCCGTGGCCGTCAAAGTATTGCCCGCCGCGCTTGCTGCTGATCCCGACTACGTCGCCCGCTTCACCCGCGAAGCCGAAACAGCCGCGGCCCTGGAACACCCGCACATCGTCCCCATCTACGACTACGGCGTCGAAGGCGGCACCAGTTATATCGTCATGCGGCTGCTGACGGGCGGCACGCTGGCCGACCGCATGGCGCAGCGCGAGGCGACTGGTCGTCCCCTGCCGTCGCTGGGAGAAGTGGCGCGGCTGCTGACGCAGGTTGCCGATGCCTTCGATTACGCGCACCGGCAGGGCGTGATTCACCGCGATGTCAAGCCCAGCAACATCATGTTCGACAACCAGGGCAACGCCTTCCTGGTGGACTTCGGCATTGCCAAGTTGCTTGAACACACCGCCGCCCTGACCAGCACCGGCACTGTGCTGGGCACGCCGCTATACATGGCTCCCGAACAATGGCGCGCCGAGCCACCCACGCCCGCCACCGATCAGTACGCGCTGGGCGTGACCATTTTCCAGTTGCTCACTGGTCAGGTGCCTTTTCAGGCTCCCACGCCCTACGGGCTGATGCACAAGCACCTCAACGAGCCGCCCCCGCCGCCACACCTGTTGCGGCCCGGCCTGCCCGAAGCGCTGACCGCCATCCTGGCGCGGGCGATGGCCAAGTCCCCCGCTGACCGCTTCCCCACCATGACGGCCTTGGCCCAGGCGTTCGCCCAGCACAGCGCGGGTCAACCGGACGACAGGGAGACACAGTTTTTCACCGTAGCTCTGGAGCGGCGTCTACCCTCGGCTGCGTTCACGCCTCCCTCGCCGCCGTCTGTGCGTCCGCCGGGCGGCACGCCAACGGCGCTCCGTCCTGCGGCGGAGCCTCCCCGACGTGGGCGCAGCGGGCTGGTGTGGGGGGCGCTGGTGGCCCTGATTGCCGTAGTTGCGGCGGTGGGCGTATGGTTCCTGCGCGGTAACGGCGAGAAGGCAGCCCCAGCCTCACCGACTCCGTCCACCGCGGTAGCCGTCCAGCCGAGTTTCACTCCCACAGAGGCGGGCGGACTGGTGATCCTGGGCAGCGAGACGCCTGTCTCGCCCACCGTCACCGTCAGCGCGACAGCTTCCCCAACGCCCACGCTGACTCCCGTCGGCGCGGGCGGATTGGTGGTGCTGGCAACCGAGACGCCGACCGCGCCCGCTCCTGTGCCAACCGCCACTCTCCCACCGCCGACCAGCACGGACACGCCCGTGCCGTTGCCTTCGCCCACCGCGACCCCGCGCCCGACTGACACGCCGACGCCCGACGTGCCAGCCACCACGCAGGCCCTGGTCGCCGCGCGGCTGACACAGACCGCGGCGGCCTGGACGGACACGCCCACGCCCGACCTGGCGGCAACGGTCGAGGCGCTGGCCATCGCCGCGCTGACAGCCACCGCCGACGCCTGGACGGATACCCCCACGCCCAGCGCCACGCCGACCGCCACTCCCTCACCAACCTACACGCCGACGCCCACCGATACCCCTTCGGCTACGCCGAGCCGTACGTCCACACCGTCGCCGGAGCCGAGCTTCACACCGGGGCCGCCGATCCGCTTTCCACCCCCACCCGGAGCCACACTGATTCCGGCGGGCAGCGCCAACCGCGCCTGGACGCCTCTGGTGGGGGGCTATCGGGGCATGGCCTTTGTGGCGGTGCCGCCGGGGTGTTTTCTGATGGGCAGCGAGGAAGGGGACGCCGACGAGAAGCCAGTGCGCCGCGTCTGCCTGAGCGCCTACTGGATCGGGCAGACGGAAGTGACCAACGCGCAGTACGCCGCCTGCGTCAACGCGGGCGCGTGTGCTCCGCCGCGCGATCGCACCGCGTTCGACGATCCCACCCAGGCCAATCAACCGGTGACGTGGGTCTCGTGGTTCGACGCGGCGGCGTTCGCTGAATGGTTCGGGGCGGCGCTGCCCACCGGTGCCCAGTGGGAATACGCGGCACGCGGGCCAGAAAGCTGGGTCTACCCCTGGGGCAACAACCCGCCGGACTGTACGCTGGCCAATCTGACCGGCTGTGTGGGGAACGCGCGACCAGTCGGCAGCTACCCCGCCGGGGCGTCGTGGGTGGGCGCGCTCGACCTGGCGGGCAACGTCTGGGAGTGGGTGGCCGACTACTACGGGCGCGACTATTACGCCTCCCTGACCGACGGAGCGCTCGACCCGATCGGCCCGCCCTATGGCGACATGCACAACGTGCGCGGCAGTTCGTGGCAGAACGAGGCGCGCTACGCGCGGGCGTTTTATCAGGGCGGCAACTTCCCCGATTACGCCATCGGCGTGCTGGGCTTCCGCGTCGCCCTGCCCGCCATGCCTGCCGAGGCGCAACCAACTGCCACGCCTCTTCCCTGGCCTACGCTAACCCCGCCGCCAACGGTCACGCCCGCCTTGCCTTCGCCGACGCCGTTCCTGCCGCCAACGGCCACACCCTTTGGCGGCGGCGCAGGGGAGATCGCCTTCGTTTCAGAGCGCGACGGCAACCGCGAAATCTACTCCCTGAACGTGCAGACCGGCCTGGCCCGCCGCCTGACGGTCAACAACGCCAACGACCGCGATCCGGCCTGGTCGCCGGAAAGCGGGCGCATCGCCTTCTATTCCGACCGCGAGGGCAGTCCCGACATTTATGTCATGGACGCCGATGGGGGCAATGTCCGCAACCTGACCCGTCATCCGGCCAACGAGTATCACCCGAGCTGGTCGCCCGATGGCACGCGCATCGCCTTCTCCTCCGACCGCGACGGGACGGGCGAGATCTACATGATGAACGACGACGGCAGCAACGTGCAGCGCCTGACCGGCCCAGGGACAAACAGCGGCAATCCGGCCTGGTCGCCGGATGGGACGCGCATCGCCTTCAGTTCCTCGCGCTCCGGAGACGAGGAAATCTACGTCATGAATGCTGACGGGAGCAATGCGGTACGCCTGACCTTCAGCGCCGGGCACGATGGCTTCCCGGCCTGGTCGCCGGATGGGACGCACATCGCCTTTCAGTCCAACCGCAACGGACAGTTCGACGTGTATGTCATCAACGCGGACGGTTCAGGGGAGCGCCGCCTGACTACGACGGCCTCGAACGACTGGTGGCCGGAGTGGTCGGGGGACGGGACGCACATCGCCTTCATCTCCGACCGCGACGGCGTCGGCGCGATCTACCTGATGACGGCGGATGGTGACGATCCGATCCGCCTGACCCCGCGCGACTCATGGAACGACAGCCCCTCCTGGCGACCTGCGCCAGGACTGGCTGCGCGCGGCGTGCCCCCACCCACGCGGTGAGGGACATGTCTCATGTTCGGGGCAGGAGTTGAACCGCCAGGACGCCGACGGCGCAAAGAGAAAGATGACAGAGGCTCTGTGGCACTCTCTGCGTTCTCTGCGATCTATGCAGTGAGTCCCGTTTCCAGGTCCGAATGTCACACGTCTGGTGATTTGCCGCTGGACGGCTGATCCCGCCAAAATAGGGTAAACACCGTCACGCAGCACCGATCGTCCGTCCGCCGCAGGGGCGGGAGAGAGGCGGAGGCCGCCATGCCAGGCGAAGTGTTCATCTCCTATGCGCGCGAAGATACCGACTTCGTGCGCCGCCTGCACCAGGCCCTGGCCGCTCAGGGCCGCGACGCCTGGGTGGACTGGGAAGACATCCCCCTCTCGGCAGACTGGTGGCGCGAAATCTGCGCGGGCATCGAGGGGGCCGATGCGTTCGTCTTCGTCATCAGCCCGGATTCAGCGCGCTCGGTGACCTGTTTCAAAGAAATTGACTACGCCACGCAACATCACAAGCGCATCATGCCCATCCTGCGGCGGCCCATCACCGACGAGGCGGACGAGAAGCGCCTGCACCCGGCTATCAACGCGCACAACTGGATTTTCATCCGCGAGCAGGACGATTTCGACCAGGCGTTCGCCGCGCTGCTCGACGCGCTGGATACCGACCTGGCCTATACCCGCGAGCACACGCGCCTGCTGGTGCGTGCCCGCAACTGGCAGGATCGCCGTCGCGACCGCAGTCTGCTGCTGAGCGGTAACGCCCTCAAAGAAGCCGAGGCATGGCTGGCCGCTGGCCTGAGCAAACAACGTCATCGGCCTACGCAGTTGCACATCGAATACATCCAGGCCAGCCGCCGGGCGCAGAAGCGCCGTCAGCAGCGCAACACGGCCATCGGCGCTGTCGTCACCGTGATCGCCGCGCTGCTGGTGCTGTCCCTGGTGCTGTATGTGCGCGCCGAAGACGCTCGTCAGCGCGCCGACGCTAACGCCGCCGAGGCGCTGGCCGCCCGTCAGGCCGCCGAGGATGCCCGCAACCGCGCGCAGGCCATCGGCCTGGCGGCACAGGCGCAGCTCGAACTGTTCGGCGCGTATCCGGAGCGTGGCGTGTTACTGGCCCTGGAGGCACTGGAGCGCCTGCCCTATGTCTGGCAGGCCGACCGCGCCCTGGGGGCAGCCGTTCAGACCAGCCGGGCGCGGCGCATCCTGAACGGTCACAACGGCGCGGTGCTGCGGGCGATCTGGTCGCCGGATGGGGCACAGATCGCCACCGCCGGTGCCGACAACAGCGTGGCCTTGTGGGAAGCGAGCAGCAGTCCGCTGCCGATCGCGCGGCTGGTGGGGCACAGCGCTGCCGTCTCTGGCGTGGCCTGGTCACCCGACCGGACTCGCCTGGCGACGGCCAGTTGGGATCGCACGGCGCGCATTTGGGATCCCATCACCGGCGAGCCGCTGCTCACGCTGGTCGGGCATACGGACTGGGTGACAGACATCGCCTGGTCGCCAGACGGGGCGCAGATCGCCACCGCCGGCGCGGATACTACGGTGAGGGTGTGGGATGCCAGCACCGGCGCGCTGCTGCAGACCCTGACCGGGCACACTGCCTGGGTGAGCAGCGTGGCCTGGTCGCCGGACGGCTCGCTACTTGCCAGCGGAAGCCGCGACAACACAGTGCGTCTCTGGGAGGTGAGCACTGGTGAGACGCTGGCCGTCCTGGAAGGGCATACCGGCGCGATCAACCGCGTGGTTTGGTCGCCGGACGGGATGCGGCTGGCTTCCGCCAGTGCCGACGAAACCGCGCGGGTGTGGACGGTCACCGCTGTCACCGGCCAGACCACGCGCGCCCTGACCGCGCTCAACAGCGCGGAGACGCTGACCCTGGCCGGTCATGTCAACGCCCTGACCGGCGTGGCCTGGTCGCCGGACGGGGCGCGCCTGGCCACCGCCGGACGCGACCGCGTGGTATACGTCTGGGACGCGGCGACTGGCGAGATGCTCTTCGCCGTGCGCGGGCATTCCGACGATGTCAACGACGTGACCTGGTCGCCGGACGGGGCGCGCCTGCTCACCGCCGCCGACGATGCCAGCGCGCGCCTGTGGGATGCGCACCCCGATAGTGCCCTGTTCACGCTGTCCCACGCGGATTGGGTCAACGGGGCGACGTGGAGCGCCGACGGGATGCGCGTCCTCACCTGGTCGCGCGATGACACCGCCCGTATCTGGGACGCTGCGAGCGGCACGGCACTGCTCTCCCTGACGCACGAGGGGTGGATCACCGGCGCGCGCTGGTCGCCGGACGGCGCAAATGTGCTCACCTGGTCGAGGGACAACACCGCGCGGGTATGGAATGCCTCCAGTGGAACATTGCTGCTCACCCTGGCGCACAGCGGGCGGGTCAACGGGGCGGCCTGGAGCACCGACGGGACGCGCCTGCTCACCTGGACGAGCGATGGAGCAGTGCGCGGCTGGTCGGCTGCCGATGGCTCGGCTATTTTCGCCGTGACCGATCTCGGCGGAGAAGTGAGCGCCGCCGCCTGGTCGCCCGACGAAACGCGCCTGCTCGTCGCCGTGCGGCGCACCGCGACCGTGTGGGACATCCGCGGCGCAACGCCCACCGTCGTGCTGACGCTCAGCGGGCACACCGGCACAGTGGAGTATGTCGGTTGGTCGGCGGACGCGGCGCGCCTGATCACCGCTGGCCGTGATGGTGCGGTACGGCTGTGGGACGCCAGCACCGGGGCCGAGATCATGACGCTGTCGGCGCACGGGGGCGCGGTATTGAGCGTTGTCCCTTCGCCGGATGGAGCGGCGTTGCTGACCACCGGCGATGACGGTCTGGCCAGGATATGGGACGCGGCGACGGGCGCGCTGCTGGCGACGCTGGCAGGTCACACCGACGCCGTCAACGGCGGGGCGTGGTCTCCGGATGGCAAACGCATCTTGACCGCCAGCGAAGATCGCACGGCGCGCCTGTGGGATGCGGCGACGGGCAACGAGTTGCTGGTCTTGCAAGGGCATGGCGACGGACTGCGCAGCGTGGCCTGGTCGCCGGACGGCCTGCACAGCGTCACAGCCAGCAGTGATGGCACGGCGCGCATTTGGCAGACCTGGCAGAGCACCGCCGATTTGCTGCGCTATGCCAACCAGTGTTGCCGGGTGCGCGAATTGACCGCCGAGGAGCGGGCGCAGTTTAATGCGCCTGTGCTCGCCGGAAGTGGAGAGTAGGGCGTGGGAAAAGAGGGCGTGCAAAACGTATCGGACAGTTTGCTGCAGTCTGCTGTCTGTCTCCCTCGCGGGGCGAGGAGAAGCACAGTCCTCACCTGGACGCGCCTCATCGCCCGCCGCGCGGGAGAAGGAGGCGGGCGATGAGGGCCATCGGGCGAACCAAAGTCGCTGACAACCTTTGCCCATACCCTGGGAAAGGCGCGTCACGCCGGGCGCTTTGTGTTAAACTCCAAACTCCTGACTCAGTACTCTAGACTCTAAAACTGCCATGCCATGAACCAAGACCTCACTCGTCAGGCGGCGGAATGGCTGGCTGCCGGAGAAACGGTGGCCATGGCCACCATCGTGCGTATTCGCGGTTCGTCGAGCCAGCCGCTGGCCTCGCGCATGTTCATCACCAGCCGGCAGCGCTTTGTGGGCGCGGTCAGCGGCGGGTGCGTCGAGTCCGACGTCTACCAGGCCGCTCAGGACGTGCTGGCCGGTGACGGCCCGCTCATGCTGCACTACAAACACGTCGAAAATCCACTGATCGAGATCGGGCTGAACTGCGAAGGTCAGATTGACGTCTTGGTCGAAGTCCTGGACGAAAAGCTGCTGGCGCAACTCACCAGCCCGCCGACGTGCGTCAACGTCACCCTGTGCTCGCCCAACGAGCCGCTGCACCCCAGGCCGCTGCACGCTTGCGTCTGGCCGGACGGCACGGCCTCAGCCACGCTGCCCGATGTGGTGCTGCGCGACGCTCTGGCCGCGCTAGAAGTGGAAAGGCCGCAGACGGTCACCTACCCGGATGGGCGGGTAGCGCTGTTCGAACCCATCGTTCCGCCGCCAACCCTGTTGATCTTCGGCGCAGAGCAGATCGCGGTACCACTGGTGCGCTTCGCCAGGATTCTGGGTTTTCGCACCGTGATCAGCGATGCCCGTCCCGCCTTCGCCACACCCGACAAGTACCCCGACGCCGACGAGGTGTTGGCGCTGTGGCCAGCGGAGGTGATCGCTCGCGTGGGCGTGGACACGCGGACGTTCGTTGTCTCGCTTAATCACGAGCCGCGCTTCGAAGACGCTCTGCTGCACGCCCTGGTCGGTCGCCGTATCGCCTATCTGGGAGCGATTGGCAAGCCGCAGCGGGCGATCGAGCGGGCCGAACGCGCCCAGGCCAGCGGCCTGGACTTGAGTCAGCTCCCGCCCATCCATACGCCGATCGGCCTCGACCTGGGCGGCAAATCACCGGAAGAGGTGGCGCTGAGCATCATCGCCGAGATCGTGGCCGTACGACACGGGCGACGCGGGGGTCAGTTGAGCGCCAATCAACCCTAGATTTCAATAACGGATTGCGGTATGATAACGCCCTGCACCAACCCTGGGTGAGGAAACAGAAGATGAAGGTCATACTCAAAGAATACGTCTACAAGCACGGGGTCGCCGGCGATGTGGTGGAAGTGGCCGATGGCTTCGCCCGCAACTACCTCATCCCCCGTGGCTTGGCGGTCAAGGCGACACCTGGCGCGCTGCGTGCCAATCAGCACCTGATCCAGTCGGCGGCCAAGCACCGCGAAGAACTGCGTGCCATGGAAAACGAGGCCGCGCAGAAGATTCACGGTGTGGAACTGGTCTTCGGCGTCAAGGCGGGCAAGAACCGCAAGCTGTATGGCTCCATCACCACCCGCGATATCGCCGATGCGCTGCGCGAGAAGACCGGCTTAGATATCAACCGCCGCCGTATCAGCGAGCGCCCCATCCGCGAACTGGGCATTCATGAAGTGCCGGTACGCCTGGGCGCGCACATCTCGCCGGTGCTGCGCGTCGTGGTGATCCGCGAAGAAGAAGTGCCAGCCTATCTGGCGGGTCAGCCGGTGGAGAGCCTGCAGGGCATTCAGACTGTCAGCATGGCCGTAGAGGAGGAATCTGCCAGCGAAGCACCCGCCGACGAAACGGCGGCTGACGAGGCGATGGCAGACTGACCGTGTCCGCACGGTCACTCGTCTATGCGTGTGGATGACGCGCAATCCGGCGCGGCCTTTGAGTTGATCGCTTTTGTGACCAGGCATCTTGCCTGTCACTCTTGCGGCACGGGGTACAGGGCGGACGATGTACAGGTGGCGCAGCATCATCGCGAACAGTGGATGTTGCTGGCCACATGCCCGGCCTGTACTGCGCAACGAGCCATCGAGGCTTACGACGGCCCGCCCTACGAGCGCCTGGAAACGCCCGACACCATCCCGCCTCTGCCGCCGCTGACGGCCTACGATGTGCGGGAATGGCGTATTTTCCTGCGCGAGTTCACGGGTGACCTGAAAGCCATGTTGTCAGTGCCGTGAGAGAGCCGGAAGCAGACCCGGCTGATCCCACTGCTCAGCGGTGATTTATGGCGAAAACTGTGGCGGGTGAATTTGACGTTCATCCGCTTTTTGCTATAGTCGGCGGTGCGTATCCTTTGACGGTACCGGAGCAGGCAGCGTGAGCGATCCTCAGGCACTGGGTCAGCGCTTGCGCGCGGCCCGCGAAGCCAAAGAGCTGACTCTGGCTGACGCAGAGCAGGCTACCCGCATCCGCGCCAGGTATCTTGAAGCGCTCGAAGCGGGCGACTATTCGAGCATGACGCCCGTGCAGGCACAGGGCTTTCTGCGCAATTACGCGCGTTTCCTGGGCCTGGACCTGGACCTGCTGTTGCGCGAACTGGAGAACGACGCCGCCAACCAGGGGCGCAAGTCCCGCCGCGCGAAGCGTGCTACGTCCGAGAGAAACGGCTGGCCAGTTCCGGCGACTCCGGCGGCGACTGCGCCACGCCGCAGACGCGCCCGTCGCGGTGTGCTGGGCAATGCGCTGGCCGTGCTGATCGCCGGCACAATC
>DAOTZZ010000136.1:0-9533 GCA_034433965.1 Anaerolineae bacterium | reverse complement strand
CCACTCGCTGCGCTGGCGTCCCGCCGATTGCGGGCGCTGTCCCGTGCCGGACATTTTGCGAGCCAATGCCAGCCCAGACATGGAATTGCGGCTCACCATTCGTGGGACGTGGCTCGGCTTTGTGCGGCGGATGCAGGTGGAAGCGCACTGCACCCGTCATAATGTGCCCATCGCCGATCCGTACACCGGCTGCCCGCTGGATGTCGAGGAAAACGAAGCCCTGCGGCTCTTTCGGCAGGCTCTAGAAGAAGACGATGGGGCGAAGCCATGATCAAGGCGGTGCTGCTCGACCTGGACAATACGCTGTTGGGCAACGATCCTGACCCGTTCACTCGCCGCTATCTGGCGCTGCTGGACAGTTTTGTCCAACAACGCCTGGGTACGCCCAGCATTTTGGAAGCGCTGTGGGCAGGGACGCGCGCCGTGCTGGCCGACACCGATCCACTGCGCACCAACGCCGAACGCTTCTACGATGCCTTCATGCGCCTCGTCCCCACCGACCGCGCCACCTTTGCCCGCGCCATGCAGGAATTCTACGCGGACCTGTATCCCACGCTGGAACCGCTCACGCAGCGACGCCCCGGCGCGCGACGCCTGGTTGAATGGCTGCTCGGCGCAGGTTATGCTGTGGTGATCGCCACCAACCCGCTGTTCCCCCATGTGGCGGTGCAGCATCGGCTCGCCTGGGCCGGAGTGCCAGTGGATCAGGTACCGCTGACGCTGGTGACCACGCTCGACAACATGCACTTCGCCAAGCCCCACCCGGCTTACTACGAGGAGATTCTCGCCCGCCTGGGCCTGGAGGCGAGCGAAGCGATCATGGTCGGCGACGATTGGGAACACGACATCCTGCCCGCGCGCGCTGCCGGACTGAATGCCTTCTGGGTATGTGGCGACGGGCGCGGCTGCGACACCGAAGCGGCCCGTCAGGTAGATGGCTGCGGCTCGCTGGCCGATTTCGCCGATCGCGTTAGCGAAGAACGCTGGCTGGAAACCGTCGCCCCGCGCCCGCTCGAACCGGCGCAGATCGTCCCCCGCCTGACGGCGAACGTCGCCGCGCTGGACAGCCTGGTGCGCGAGACCGCCCCGGAAGCGTGGCTCACTCATCCCGCAGCCGGAGAGTGGTCGCCTCTGGAAGTGCTGGGTCACCTGCTTGTCACCGAGCGCGAGGTGTACCGCCCGCGCCTGCACACGATTCTGAGCACCGACACTCCTGTCCTGGCCGCTCTGGCTGAAGCGCCCGCCCCAACTGTCCCCCCAGGTGCCGAGCACCCCCGCGCCCTGCTGGAACTGTTCGTCGCCGAGCGCCGCGCGACGCTGGATTTGTTGGCGACGCTCGCGCCGAAAGACTGGCAGCGCCCGGCTCACCATCATCGCCTGGGTCTCACCACGCTGTTGGGGGTCGCCGACCTCATCGCGCAACACGACCGGCAGCACCTGCGCCAGATGCGCGAGGCCATCGCCCACAGCCTGTAGCATCCCCGTGCTGGAACCACAACGCCGCGCGGAGCGTCTGATCAATGACGCTGAATGGTAGCGGGGAGAGAGACCTATGCGCGAAGTGCTCTTGCTTCTGCTGTTGCTCCTGTCGTCGTGCCTGGGCCTCAGCATCACGGTGACACCAGGTGGAGAAGTGCCGGGGAGCAGCGTGTCACCCACCCCCACGCCGAAGTTGATCATGCTGACACGCGAACTGTTGGTGGTGGAGGATGTGGAGCCGTTCGTCCTGGAGTCCTATCCCATGCAGCTCAAGCTGGCCGTGCGCGGCTACTGGCCGTCGGGGTGCAGCGGAGACGTGCGCGTCGAACAGCAGCTTGAGGGCGACACGCTGACCGTGAGCATCTGGCGGGGAATGCCCGTCGGTGCAGTCTGTCCGGCGGTGATCGTACCCTACGACGAGATCATCTCTATCGAAGGCGGCTTCACGCAGCTTCCGGCGGAGATCGTCGTCAACGGGTACGTGGTGCGGCCACAGTCGTAGCCGCCTGGCGTGGATACGCACACAGGGGCGGTCGTGATTGGGCCGCCCCTGTTCATATCAGGCACCACAGGCCGTGCTAGGCGTCGCCGCCCCCACTGCCGCCCGCCGGCGCTTTGGCGCGTGCCTCTCGTTCGCGCTGCTTGAGCACGTCCTTGTGCTCCCAGCCGCCGCGGGCTTCGGCCTCTTCGGCGGCGCGGGTAGGCGCAATGGACTGCCAGTAGCGGAATTCTTTGGACAGGCGCTGCTTGTTGAAGATATGCGCGGTCGTGCGGTCGTAGCTGGCCAGTTCGTAGTCGTGATCCATCTTGATCGCGTCGAACGGGCAGAACTCGGCGCAGAAACCGCAGTTCATGCAGATGTCAATGTCAATGTAGAACTCCGCCGGTTCGGGGACAGGTCGCCCCGTCTCCGGGTTTGTGCCGCGCACGATCCAGATGCACTGCGGCGGACAGACCTTGGCGCAGATGCCGCAACTGGTGCACCAATCGTGGCCGGGCCGCTCCGGATGATCGTAATTATCCACCACCAGGAAGGGGATGAAACGGAAGCGCTCCGGCGTGGCGAGCTTCTCGTCGGGGTATTCGACGGTGAAGATGCCGCGCGTTTCCAGCCCCTGACGCAGCGGGAAGGCTTCATCGGGGACGTGCCGCCGGAAACCCCAGCGGATGTCCTCCAGATAGGTGTTGATGAAGTGCTTGAGCGTAACCCCCAGGCCACGCAGAATACCTGATCCGTACATAGACGCTCTCGCTCCTTTGCCCCGCTAGCGATCCACTTCGCCGAGCACGATGTCAATGCTGCCCAGGATGGCCACCACATCGGCCACTTTGTGGCCCTTGCACATCTGGCTGAGCGCGGTCAGGTTGATGAAGCTTGGCGACCGCACGTGGTAGCGCCAGGGATTCTGCCCACCGTCTGAGACCAGGTAAAAGCCAAGCTCGCCCTTGGGATTCTCCACGCGCCCATAGGCTTCGCCGGCGGGTACACGCGGGTTGTACTGGCCCGCCTTGCCAGAAAAGAACGGCTGCCCCTTGGTCTCTTCCAGGATGGGCAACACCTGCTTGAGGATGCGCAGGCTTTGCACCATCTCGTCCAGGCGAATGAGGTAGCGGTCGTAAACGTCACCGTGATAGCGCACCGCTACGTCGAATTCCAGGTCGGGGTAGATGCTGTACGGCTCGGCCCGGCGCACGTCGTAGGGCACGCCGCTGGCCCGCAACACCGGCCCCGCAGCGCTGTAGGCGATGGCGTCTTCCCTGGTGAGCACGCCGACGCCGATGCAACGGTTGGTGATGATCTCGTTGGTGGTCAACAGGTCATTGGTCTGCTCGACGGCGCGCGGCAGGCGGTCATTGATCAGCGCCCGCAGGTACTGCATGGTGTCGAAGTCGCGCACGCGATCGTTGATCAGCGCCGCCGTGCTCTGCAAACGCTCCGGCAGGTCATAGGCCACCCCGCCGAAACGCATGTAGTTGCACATCATGCGGCTGCCGGAGACTGCTTCGAAGAAGTCCAGGATCAGTTCGCGCTCGATGATGGCGTACATCAGCGGCGTGAAGTACGCGCCCAGGTCGTTCAGCAGGAAGCCAATGGCCACCAGGTGATTGAGAATACGGGTCAGCTCGACCATCAGCACGCGGATGGCTTCGGCGCGATAGGTGGGCGGATCCCAGCGTTTGCCCAGCGCCAGCAACTTCTCGACGGCCACCGCGTAGCCCAGGTTGTTGGACATGCTGCAGAAGTAGTCGAGCCGGTCGGTGAAGGGCATGTTGTGCAGGAAGGTGTTGCGCTCGCCGATCTTCTCGTGATTGCGGTGCAGGTAGCCCATCACCGGCTCCAGCCCGACGATCGTCTCGCCATCGAGTGTGACAACCATGCGGAACACGCCATGCGTGCTGGGATGCTGTGGCCCCATGCTGACGACCACCTGATCGGTCTCCAGGTCGCTCACATGGACGCCCAACGGCACTTTGTCGTAAATGGCACGTTCGGCCTGCTCCTCATACCCGTCGAGCGAGAATCCTGCCGGATAGCGCACATTCTTGCCGAAGGGGTTGAGTTCCTCGGCCCGCCGCACGTGCCCCTCCGGCCAGCGGCTATCGAAAGGCTTGTGTTCCTGCTCGTAATAGGCTTCTTTCCAGTCCTTGCGCAGCGGATGCCCGTGGAACCCTTCCCACATCAGGATGCGCTTGAGGTTGGGATGCCCCTCGAAGCGAATGCCCATCAGGTCCCAGGCTTCGCGCTCCTGGAAATTGGCCCCCGGCCAGACGCTCACCAGGCTGGGCAGCGTGGCCTGTTCGCGCGGAGTCTGCGCTTTCAACGTCAGCGGCGGCCCGCCCGCCAGATTGCAGACGTGATAGACCATCTCCAGATGGTCGGTATCGCTCTTGCCCAGGTAATCTACAGCCGTGGCGCTGGTCAGGTAGGAAAAGCCCAGCGTATCGCGGACATACGTGGCAACTTCCACCAGGCGCGATGGCTCGACGATGACGCCCGTGAACCCTTCGCGGTCGTCGCGGCGGATTGCGTTGCCAAAGCGCGCTTCAAGCTGACGGATGGCCTCGTCGAGCGGCGCGGTGGAGGTGGAGACTTGGACTTGTTCGGTCATCATCGTTCCCCTGAATCGTAGCGGTCAGCAAGAACAGCCGGTCAGCGGCGCACCTAGGCGCTGGTCTCGCGCCCGTCACCCGTGGCCCCAACCTGCGCTTCCTCGGCCAGACGGCGCAGCAGAAAAGCCTGACGGGGATCAATGATGTCCGGGCCGAGGATGGGCACCGGCACTTCCTCGCTGGGGCCGCGCCCATACCAGGGCGTACTGCTGCGATCGCTGAGCGACTGACTGTCTATCTTCTTCTGCATCATGATCAGGCCATAGAGCAGAGCCTGCGGAGTGGGCGGGCAACCCGGCACATAGACGTCAACGGGGATGTACTTGTCTATGCCGCTGACAACGTTGTAGCCCTCTTTGAACGGCCCACCGCCGATGGCACACGCGCCCATGGCCAGCACGTATTTCGGCTCGGCCATCTGGTTGTAGAGCCGCACGATGGGCACCACCATCTTCTTGGTCACCGTGCCGCTGACGATCATCAGATCGGCCTGGCGCGGACTGGCCCGCAACACTTCCATGCCGAAGCGAGCCTGGTCGAAGCGGCTGCTGGCGGTGGCGATCATCTCGATGGCGCAGCAGGCCAGGCCGAAGGCCATCGGCCAGATCGAGTTGCGGCGACCCCAGTTGTAGATGGAATCAATGAGTCTGCCGAAGGTCGTCACCGCCACCGATGACTGCATCCCCTCCGGCACCGATACTTCTGGATGGCGCAGATCCTTGAGGAAATTCTCGTTTGTTTGGGTCATGACGCTTCAGATTGCTCCTCGTACCATTCCCGCAAAATGTCCGTCAACAGATCGTCGTTGGCCAGGGCCGGGTCATCGGCGAAGCCAGGCAAGGCGATAATCCATTCCCACAGTTGCTGCAACCCCAACGCGTCCAGGTCGGCATCCGGATAGTGCTCCATCAGGCTCAGCACGATCTCGTAGGACGCCTCCCAGTACAGGGGCTGTACCTCATCGTCCGCGGCGGACATGGTCTGTCAGGGCGCTCATCAATGACTGGCCGATCTTCCCAGATCATAGTGAATTCCTGCCCATCGCTCAACCAGCCCCGCCCCAGCCTGCCTTGCTGGTCGGCGCTAGAGCGTGTTATGCACTTTTTCTCCCTCAACCCCAACCCCTTCCCCCGCGCTGCGGGTGACTGCGCAGGCCGTTCCCCTCGCCCCGCGACGCAGTCGCGCGGGAGAGGGGCGCAGGGGTGAGGGAAAAACACCGGGCACAAGTTCATAACAGCCTCTAGTCGCCAGACTCCGGCTCTGGTGTGGTCACAGGTGTGCTCTCAGCCGCCGGCGTCGCGCTGGCCGCCGGCGCTTCTGGTGTGACAGTCGCCTCGGCAGGTGACGCGCCCTCTTCCGGCGTCTCAGCCGCAGGAGTGGCCGCAGGCGTTTCGCCTTCCGCCGCGCCCGTCAGCTTGTCCATGTGCTCCACCAGCCAGGCGCGGAAGTCGCGGTAGACCAGCAGATCGGGTTCGCCCTGCAAAATGTACTGCACGAACGTCACGCGCCCATCCTGCCGTTCGACGAACGCCTCGACCAGGTCCAACCCAGGGAACGGCTCTCCGGACGGACGATCCTGCGCCTGTAAACGCAGGTGCAGCAGCGTCACCGGCACGTTGGCGATCACTTCGATGACCGGACCGCTGAAGGCATCCTCGCCGACGGTCAGACCCGCGTCAGTCGCCTGCTTCTGCAGGTTGTCGCGCATCTGCGCCAGCACATCAATCAACGGATAAGCCGAGTCGTCGGGCGGCGGAGTCAGGTTGGTGCGCGTGACGAAATCTTCCAGCGCAATGGCCGTGTAGTTGATGCGCGCATTCACCTCCTGTGGCCCCTGGTAATACCACTGCCCGGCCTGCATTTCAGTCCAGTTCGCGGCGACCGGTTCCGGCAGCGGGGTCGGCGTGGGTGTGGAGGTGGGCGTATAGGTCAGGGTCGGTTCGGGCAGGTAGACGCTGGTCGAAACGCCCGCGTCCCCCACCAGTAAGAAGACAATCGCAAAAGCGGCGAATAAGATAGCAAGCGCAACAGTCTGTGAGCGTAGCGTCATGCTCTCAAAGCTCCTTACGCACAGGTTGCAGGCGGTGTCCGCACACCCCCACAAGTGTAGCGGAGAGTGCCATCTCTTACAACCGGTGGGTGCAGGCAAAATATGTCTGGCAGTTTGCTGCACTCTGTTGCCCCTCACCCCTGCACCTCTCTCTCCCGCGACGCAGTCACGAGGCGAGGAGACCGGTTTTCGCCAGTTGATGAACGAGCCACCCGCTGCCTGCACACGCTTGTGATAATTGTGACAAACGTCAGAATGGAGACCATCACTTGTCAATTGACAGGTTTGGCGACGCTATGATAAGATTTTTAAAATTTATGAATAATATCGTAAATATCGCCAGGCAGGGAGCGAGACAGACACGATGCAACAGACCAGACGCTACATCCTCGAAATCCTCAAAGAACGCAAAGAAGCCACGATAGACGAGATTGTCGCGGACTTGAGTGCGCGCATCGGCAAGATCACGGCGGTGACAGTGCGGCACCATCTGGAGATTTTGCGGGGGGACGGTCTGGTAGCTGCGCCGACGGTACGCCGCCGTAGCGCGCCGGGTCGCCCGCAGTACGTCTACACGCTGACCGAGCGTGCCGCTGACCAGTTCCCCAACAACTACCAGGGACTGGCAGCGGGCCTGCTGGAACAGCTCAAGACGCAGCTCCCTCCCGCCGAGTTGGGCAAAATCCTGGATGGCGTGGCGCAGGCCATGGCCGAACGTGCCATGCTGCCCGATGCCCCGCTGGAGACGCGCCTGGATCATGCCGTGGCCTATCTGCAGCAGCACGGGTATACGGCCAGTTGGTCTCACAACGGCGAGGGCGTGATTCTGTCCGTCACCAACTGCCCGTATGAGCAGGTGTCGTGTACCGCGCCAGAGCTATGCAAGATGGACAAGAAGCTGGTAGACACCCTGGTCGGCATGCCGACGCAGCGCATCAGTCGCCAGCTTGACGGGGACGACTCCTGCTCATACCTGATCCCTCGCCAGGACTGACACGCCGCGATCAGCGTTCCGAACGCCGTTCGATAGCCTTCGCGCCAGGCGCGAGGGCTGATTTGCTTTGCAGCGCCTGCCAGCCTCATCGTCAGGCAGGCGTCGGGTTAGAAGCCGCGGCAGGCGCTAGAATCGGAGCATGAACGGCTGGCGGAATTCTGAACGACGCGCCGGGCGCTACGTGATAGCGCTGTTCCTGGGTCTGGGTGCGCTGGCCTGGGTCATTGCGCTGACACTGGTAACCCTTTCGGTGCGCTCTGACGACGATCTAACGCCCGTGCCCGGCGTGGCCGAGCTGCCCACGCTGGCCGCCCAGGTTGTCACGCTGACGCCGACCGCCAGCAGCACGCCCACACCTGCTCCCTCAGCCACGCCGACCCCGACACCATCGCCTACCGCCGCTGAAGACCTCTCGGCCCGCGCGCAACTGCCCACGCAGCCTCCGTCCCTCACCCCTTTCGTCGCTGCGGACATGACGCCCTCCCAGGCAATACCACAGACGAACGAAGGGTGCACCCCCCCGCCGGGCTGGGAACGCTACGTGGTGCAGCCGGACGACACGCTCTTTGCCTTCGTGCTGGGCGCGGGCGGGACGGTCACAGTGGACGATCTGATGGCAGCCAACTGCCTGGATAGCCGCTACCTGCGCGTGGATCAGGTGATCTACTTGCCCCCAGGTGCAGCGGAGCACGCGCCACCGTCGGTGCCCTCTGGCCCGGCCACCGATCTGGGGCTGCGCGGCCCGCGTACCCCCAACTGTCCATGTACGCTGGTGGTGCGCGAGGGTTGGCGGCGCGAACAGATCGCCGACGCCGTCAACGCCGCGCAGACGCTCTTCACCGGCGGGGATTTTCTGGCCGTGACCGGGCCAGACGTGGCCGTGCCCTTCGACTTCGCCATGGAGCGTCCACCCGGCACCTCGCTGGAAGGCTTCCTCTTCCCCGGCGCCTACACGGTACAGAACGACACCACTGCCGAACAGTTCCGCGACATGCTGCTGAGTGCCTTCGCGGCGAATGTCGGCCCGCAAATGCGCGCGGATGCGGCGGCGCAGGGTGTCAGTTTCTATCAGGCGCTGATCATCGCTTCGATCGTGCAGCGGGAGTCGCGCGCGCCGGAGATTCAGCCGCTGATCGCCAGCGTGCTCTACAATCGCCTGCGCGACGGCAACCGCCTGGCGCAGACGGTCACGGTGCAATATGCGCTGGGGCGGCCCGGTGACTGGTGGCCGCGTGTGACGGCCAGTGGCCTGCAGGTGAACTCGCCCTACAACAGCTACACGCGCCCTGGCCTGCCGCCAACGCCGATTGACAGCCCCGGCCTATCGGCCATCAGGGCAGCGGTGTATCCTGCGCAGACCGAGTACCGCTATCATACGGCAGCGTGCGGCGGCGGCGTGGCTTTCGCCGTCACCTACGAGGAGCACCTCGCCAACCTCAACTGCGAGTGAGCATGTCCGAGGAGAAGGCACAGAGCAGAAAGCCAGAAGTGTCTTCTCTGCGCTCTGCGGTGCAAGCTCTTCCCCTCACCGCGCCAGCCAGTCCCTGGCCGCGCGCGGCAGATCGGCCAGCCGCCCGCGTACCACCGTGCAGCCCGGCAGACTGTCCAGAAAGACCTGCCCGTAACGCTTGGTGATGACGCGGTTGTCGAACAACGCCACGACCCCGCGATCGGTCTTGGTGCGGATCAATCGCCCAAACCCCTGGCGGAAACGCAGCACGGCATCGGGCACAGCATATTGCATGAAGCTGTTCTCGTACTGCTCCGACCGCGCCGCGAAGATCGGGTCGGTGGGCACGGCGAACGGCAGCCGCACGATCACCACCACGCTCAGGTCGTCGCCAGGGATGTCCACCCCTTCCCAGAACGAGCGCGTGCCCAACAGCACTGCCCGCTCCG
>DAOTZZ010000135.1:0-2454 GCA_034433965.1 Anaerolineae bacterium | reverse complement strand
ATAGCGCACGGCGCTGATGGTGCCCTGCACCGTAGGTACCACTCCCACCTGGCTGTAACGCCCCACCTCGGCGAAACCGCCGGGGCAGCGCGTGCGATATTCGTCATAGACCAGCGCCAGCTCGATCTGCGCCGGGAACAGTTGCTCCTGGTTGAGCGTCGGGCGCACGTTGCGGGCGATGAAGACGGTGGTATAGGGCGTGAGCAACGCCTTGACGTGCGCGCGCAGGGCTTGATTGCCGGCGTAGAGCACCACCGGCATCGTCCCGCGGCGGATCAGCGACAGGGCGCGCGCCACTTTGCGCAACTGCGCCAGCAGAATATCGTCCGCTCCGCCATCCGTCCCGCCCACGATCAGGATCAGGTCGGAGTCGCTGGTCAGCAGGGCGTTGAGTTGTTCGGTCTCGGAGCGCAAGTCGTCGGGGCACAGCGTGCCGGTGATGGTGACGAAGCCCCCCGCCAGCACGCGCTGCCCGCTGGCCAGGCTGATCTCCGGCGTCAACCCCACCAGAAAGACGCGCATAGGGCGGCCCGCGCTGCCCATCGCCAGGAAAGCATCCACGCCATGCCCTTCGCTCTCCGGCATCAGGAACAGGTCTTCGCTGCTTTCGTCGAGCAGTTGCCGTCCGATCAACTCCGACATGCGCTGCGCCGCCCGCTCGACGCCCAGGCTGACTTTGCCCAGCGGCGGCTCGGCGGTCGTCCGCGCGCGCGCCGAGGCGATCAGGCGATACTCTCCCTCAACCAGGTCGAACAGGGCCAGCCGGGTATGCACGCTGCCGAGATCGGCCACCAGAATCGAGTTGATCTGCTCTGCCGCCACAGTTTCTTAGCCCCCCAACCGGTTGAGCACGAACTCAAGTTGCGCCCGCACCACGTCGCTGAAAACAGCCAGGCTGGTGAGGATCGCCCCGGCGTAGAGCGCGCCCAATGTCACCGTGACGAAGAACTGTCCCACGGCGCTCAGGCTGCGCAACCCGCGCGGGCGCTGCACCACGCCGCGCCGCTCGACGGCGAAGAACTGGAAATAGACCAGGGTGCTGATCGTGCCCACCAGGATGATCAGGCCATCCACGACGGAATCGTCCACCGCCTGCCCCGCTTCGCGCGTCAGGGGCAGGATGGTGCCGCTCACCGCACCGGCGATGGCAACGGCCACGCCCACACCGATCATGAAAGCCAGACCCAGGTTGCCCACACCCGCCAGTCGCGGCGAGGCTTTGAACAGCAGCAGGGCACCGACCAGGAACGGCACCGGCCCGACAACGCGCAGGGCGATCACCGTCGCCTCGTCGCGCCCCGCCGACTCCACCAGCAGAGTTTCGTCCAGCCAGGGCTTGATCACGCTCTCGGTCGCCACGATCAGCGCGTAGGCCGCCGCCGCACCCACCAGCACATGGATCGCCAGCCGGTAAAGGACGTTATCGGCCAGCAGATAGCTGAAGATGAGCAGCGTCAGCACCAGCGAGACCCACCCCGCCACCAGATCGAGGGTTTCAGGCGTCACCGGCGACCCCTCCGTTTGAGTGCACGCAGCAGGTTGATGACCATCCCCAGCGCGATGAATCCCGCGGCCACCGCCGCGCCCAGCGCCATACTGTGCCAGCGCGCTGTCTGCGGGTCGGGCAATTCGACGGGCAGGTCGGCGGGCATCTGGAATGGTGTGCGCGTGTTGCTGTTGCGTTCCGCATCATAGCGGACGGTGTCGCGCACCCCGGCCAGGTACCCCGCGTAGCCGTCCTGCCCCACGTAGGAGGCGGCCAGTGGCTCAGCCGCCGCCGTCACCAGGGCCACCTTGGGCACGGCCAGATCAGATAGCTGCTCGGCCCAGGTGCGCACGGCAGTCACCTGATCGCCAATGACCACCACCAGCGCAACATCCTGCACCAGACTGCCGATGGGCAGGTTGGTCTCGTCTCCGCGCAAATCCGTGGTGAAGACGGGATGACGGGCCAGGGTACCGTCGGGGTTCCAGACCACGTTGCGCAGCGAGCGCACGCCCACCGCCTCGCCCGACAGATAGCGCAGCGTCACATAATCTTCACCTGCCTGCAGACTCTCCTCGCCCCGACCACGTGCGCGCAGCAACGCCTCGTCATCGGCCAGGGCGGCCAGCACCGCTCTGGCATGGAACGCCCCCGCCGGATCGGTGCTGATCGTCAGCGGCACGGCCCCGCGTGCCAGCACGTCGCGCAGCACTGCCTGGGCCAGCGAGTCCAGTTCACCGGCGGCGACCGGCCCATACTCGAAAGCGAACAGCACGTATTGCCCACTCTGCAGAGCATCTACCGCCGAGGCTACTGCTGCCTGATCGCCTTCCAGGGACGACGGATCGGCGGCGAAGTGCAGCGCGTCGGTGACAAACGGCGCGAGCAACGCCACCAACATGCCCAGCATCACCATCAGCCGGTCGAGCCGGAAACGACGCGGGCGACGCGGGCGGCGGGTGGGCAGG
>DAOTZZ010000134.1:0-8251 GCA_034433965.1 Anaerolineae bacterium | reverse complement strand
CACCCCTGCGCCCCTCTCCCACGCGACTGCGTCGCGGGGCGAGGGGAACGGCCTGCGCTGTCACCCGCTGGCGCAGCAGAACAGCGCCGCTACGAGCGACACCCCTTCTCCCGCGCTGCGGACGAAGGTGAGCCGGGGGTTGAGGGCAAAAAATGCATGACACCCTCTAGCCCGGTGCTTCTTCGCGACCGGGACGCCGGGAACGCAGAGGCAAGACAGGTAGAAACCTCTGCTTTGGACTCGGCCCCGGCGATGCTCGCCCCCCTTATTCCACGACTGGCACGCTGGCCAGATCACCAGCAACGGCCATAATCAAATTGCCGTAAATCCACGCTTGCGAGCCATCTGCTGGCAGCGTCACGCGATACCAGGTACGGTCGGGCCGCGCCCCTTCGACGATCAACAGCGTGTCGCGCGGCAGCACGCCCACGATGTCCGCATTGGTGCTCGGCTCGGCACGCAGGTTGGCCGCACCCTCGGCGGTGCGCACCCGCGCCACCACTGGCAACACCGTCGCCACATCCACCGGCGTGACGTCCCGCACCCGCTCCCAACCGCGATGCCGTTCCTCGCGGTCGGGCGTGTTGGTCAGGTTGGTGTGCAATCCCGTGCGCAGGTCGTGACGGAAGATGTCCCAGGTCAGCATGCCCAAAGCGTCGTCCGTGTCGCGCACATAGAGCAACTGTGTCTGATCGGGGCTGAAGACCGGCTCGCGCTCGGCCACCGCTGGCGATAGCGTCACATTACGGGCGGTCGTCTCGGCATCGCAACCGCCACCATTGTAGATGCAGTCGGCGGGCATGACGAAGATGTCGTTCACCTCACCTTCGGTCGCATAGGCGATCCAGCGCCCATCGGGACTCCAGTTCGGCGTGATGCCCCTGGCAACCGGTATTTCCGTCTGTGTGTTCAGGTCGAATGCGCGCACCTCGAAATGAATGTCGTCATCTTCCACAATGCGGCGATTGTAGAGCACATAGTTGCCGCCAGGGTCAAACGAAGCGCGGCTCACATTGCTGTCAAAGGTGGTCAGTTGCGTCAGGGAGCCGTCGGCCAGTTTGTATAGAAACAGGTTGAAAATACCGCTGGGATCGCGATCCGAGTAGATGATGAGTTGTTCGCCGCCCGGATGCCAGTCTCCCGCGTAATCCTGGTGCACACCATCGCCCGGCACCAGTTCGCGGACGTTGCCCGTCGTCACATCCACCAGCATCACCTGAGCGGTGCGCTCGCGCAGGTCTGTCCGCTCCGGGTCCGGACGCCAATCACCCGGCGCTTCGCCCCCGCAGATGGCCGTGTACATGATCATGGTACCGTCGGGACTCCAGACGCCGTCGCGCAGCCAGCAATCCGCTTCCGCTTCTTGCGCCAGATACTGCTTGCCACTGCCGTCGGCCAGCATGAGGAACAGGCCGTCATCGTCGCCAGCCACAATCCGGCCCGGCGGTACGGCGAAATCGCTCTGTTGCGCCAGCGCTGTTCCCCCCAGCGCAACCAAGGCCACCATCAGCATCAGCATCGTCAGGCGTTTGTGTCGGGTCATGAGCGCGCTCCTTCGTCCGAGTCAATCGGACTTCATGATAGCACTGCGTCGTGCCGCCGGACAAGCGGCCCATACTGTGCGAGCGTATTCGCGTTCTGGGGCAGCGATCTTGAACCGCAAGAGACATCGAGAACACAGAGGAAGACGCCAGATCAAGGACTTTGCGCCTTTCTCTACGACCTCCGTGCTCCGCAGTATACTCTCTCCACCGATCAGCCGCTCCCTTACAGCGTCGCGGCGATCATCCCTCCGTCCACCGGGATCATCGCGCCGTGCACATAACCGGCAGCCGGCGAACACAGGAACACGGCTACGTTGGCGAATTCTTCCGGCTCGCCCAACCGCCCCAGGGGACTGATCGCCGCCTGTCGGGCGTAGGCTTCTTCTACCGAAATCCCCTCGGCCTGCGCTCGCTTCTCCATCAACTGTTGCACGCGCTCGGTGCGGGTATAGCCGGGGAGGATGCTGTTCACGCGAATCCCCTGCGGGCCGAGTTCGTTCGCCAGCGACTTGGTCAATCCAGCAACGGCCATGCGCACGCTGTTCGACAGGATCAGGTTGTTCACCGGCTGCTTGACCGTCACCGAGGTGATGGTGAGGATGGCCGCGCGTTGACTGCGCCGCAGGTGCGGCAGCGCGGCGCGAATCAGGTGCACGGCGCTCATGAAGTTGAGTCGGAAAGCGAGTTCGTAGTCCGCCGGTTCGACGCTGCCGAAAGTGCCCGCCGGAGGCCCGCCCGCATTGGTGATCAGAACATCCAGGCCGCCCAGTTGCTCGGCTGCCCGCGCCACCATCGCGTAGACTTCCTCGGGTTGCGCCACGTCGCCGGGCAGCTCCAGCACCGAGCACCCTGTTTCTGCGCGCAGCCGCTCTGCCGTCGCTGCCAGGCGCTGTGCGTCGCGCCCGTTGATGGCGACGTTGGCCCCCTCCAGGCAGAAGCGACGGGCCACCGCCGCGCCGAGTCCGGCACTGCTGGCCGCCACGAATACCCGTGCCCCTGTCAGCCCCAGGTCCATCCGGTTATTTCCCTCCTTCGTCAGCCAGAGATGATGTCTCGTTCATCACACATTCCAGAATCAGGCGATCACAGCCATCGGCATAATAGTCAGCTTCGATCCGCATGGGCCGGAAGCCGAACTTCTCGTAGAGCCGCAACGCCGCTTCGTTCTCCGGCTCCGCAGTGACCAGAGCGCGCCGCACGCCTGCTGCCCGTAACTCCGCCATGCCCTGCTCCATGAGTCGCCGCCCGACGCCCTGGCGACGGTAGTGTGCCAGGACAGCCGTGTTGAGAATCCAGCCAGTCTGCCCACCCTGACCGATGGCTGCGCACAAATGCCCCACGATCTTGCCGGTGCGCCGGTCTTCGGCCACCCACAGTAAGCGAGGAAACAGGTCGTGAAGCTGGCGGAAGAAATAGGTCGAGTAGGCGCCACTGCCATAGACGGCCTGCTCGACCTCGGTGCACGGGAGTAAATCCGCCGGTGTAAAGAGACGGACGATCACCTCCGGAGCATCGTTCACGCTCGTGTACCCTCCTCACCCGATCGGACGCAGGCCATTCATTCCAGTTCGACGCGCAGTTCCAGGCGACCTATGCCGATCACGTCACCGGACGACAGCACCACCGGCTCGCTGATGCGTTCCCCGTTGAGGCGCGTGCCGTTGCTACTACCGCGATCCTCCAGCCACCACTGCCCATCGCGCCGCATGATCCAGGCGTGCTCCTGGCTGCAGAAGGTGTCGTTGAGGACGATGGTATTGGTCGGCGCGCGGCCCAGGCTGGTCAGCGGCAACAGGGGGAACACGGTCCCAGTGCGCACGGCGTCTCCGCGCACCACCACCAGCCGCCCGCGTTGGCGGCCCGGCTCGCCCAGGGCCAGCGCCGCAGCCTGAAAGTCGCGCCACAAGATCACCAGCACCGCGCCGATGAAGAGCAGCAGCAAAGCTCCCGCCACCAGCCGCAAGACCAGCAGTAGCACGTCCACGGCCTCACCCCTCGTCCGGCAGGTCTTCCGGCGGATCGGGCGGCACCAGATACATCTGCGTATCGCCACCCCTGGACGGGCGCGCGCCGGTCGTCCCTTCGTCCACCATGTAGACCAGCTTGACCCCCGCCAGCGAGATCACGTCGCCGGAGCGCAACACACACTCGCTCACTCGCACGCCGTTGACGAATGTGCCGCCTCGACTGGCCAGGTCGTAGAGCACAAAGTGCCCGAAACGAAAGCGCAACTGACAGTGATGGCGGCTGACGCGCCGGTCGTCCAGCACGATGGTGTTGTCACGCCGCCGCCCCACATTGATCACCGAGCGATCTAGCGCGATGTAGCGATCGCCGTCCACGACCAGATAGGCGGGCGGAAGCTGCGGCGTCTCTTTGGTTGTGCGAGCAGGGCGCTGCTCGCTCATGGTCAACGAGAGGGTTGTCTGATGCACCGCGCTGACGTGCTCGGCGAAGACCGCCATTGTGTGCAGGTCTACGTCCTCATCGGCGACCAGCACCACTTCCGGCGGCGATTCCAGGCGCAGACCACTTTCGCGGGCCAGCACGATGATGTCCTGCGCCAACGCCCCGGCCAGATCGGCGTCGGTCGCCAGCAGCGAAGCGTGATCGTCGGGATGCAGACGCACGATGTAGTGGTTCGGCGCAGCGAGCAAACCATCGCCGTCGAGGACTGCGCCATCTTCCATGGCGCGGGCCAGGCGCACAGCGATCTCGTGCGGGCGCAGACGCCCGGCAAACAGCCGCGCGAAGCCCCCCTCGACCAGCGCCTGCACACGCTCTTCGAACTGCGAGAACCGCCTCTTGTCCATGGCGCGGATTATACCAGGCAATCAGCGCACGGAGAACGCCCGTCGGGAAAACGTCGGGGGGCAGACTGCCGCCTGCCCCATCTTCGACTGGTGAGGTTGTCAACAATGCCACAGGAAAACAGGTTTGGACAAGGGCTAAGGCACACGCCGAATCTGATACTGAGGCAGTTTAGAATTCCAGGTCCGAAGGTTAAATACGGCGCAGTCTTCAACGATTCGCTGCCGCCATACACCCGATGACGGGCCTTGTAGCGGCAATTGACGCTTTAGAGCCTCTGTTCTGGTGAGCAGATCGGCCTCTGTCAGACTGTCCAGAGCCACCACCACAAAGTAGTAAATCGGCTTTTCTTTAACAGACCCGCACGCCCATTGATAGAGGAACGAATCCCGATACTTGTACTTCAACTCTTCATCCAGTCCTCCCGACTGAAAATCTTGAACGAACCTCTGCCGATCTCTCGACTTGGCTGAAGGGTGCTGCGGATCTTTGATCTCGATGAATAGAAAACGGTCGGGGAGTTCAACGATGAAGTCCACCGCTTTACATACAGTGAGAAAGTCCATGAGTGGCATCATCAAACTTCCATGCCTTCGTTCCAGTGGGCAAAGTCAGTTCGAGATTCCGCTCACGTAGTATCATCGCTTACTCGATCCCTCTGAGACTGCGCTCAACTTCCCGGTCATAGACGCTGGCAAAAGCCTGAGCAATGGTATTTGGATCAATCTGCGCATAGGAATTGACAGTCCGACACCTTATCTCTCGCGAGTCCTCATCACGGCTTAGAGCATGGAACATCACTTCATCACCGCCCCGCTTCTGCAGATCGAATTCTTTAAGGATCAAATAGTCATGAGTGGCTACGAAGATTTGAACGCCTCCTCGCGAGAGTTCGAGCAGGATCTCGATAAGTTTGCCAAACAAAGATGGGTTCAGGTTGGTCTCCGGCTCATCCCAGAATAGCACCGAACCTTCCAGCAGCGTCCCGTTTTGGATCAACAGCCATAGGAGACCAAGCTTCCGAAAACCTTCTGCCAGCAACGTGAACTCAAGATTTCCCTGCTTATTACGCAGAAAGAAGTGCTCGTTCTTCTGCTGAACGCGGCCCTCAATAGCCCCTTGCAGGATCTCAAGCAATCGTCTCCGCCGGGCATCCATAGGACCACGCAGGACGGGCAACAAAGCACGATCTACAATGTCGGCATAGATTTCCTCAAAGTGAATTTCTCTTTGGGCATAGAGAGAGCGAAAACCGGGAGCATTGGCCAGCATCTCCTTGACGGGAATGTACACTGCTTCAACGGGGCTTGCTCTCCATTCCTTTAGCCCGCTCACTGCAGCCGATCCGGGAACCCTGGTATGATTAGAAAATGAAGCCTTGAGATTTCTCTCGCCTCGGAAGATCTCGATGGTGCAGCGGGTACTCTGCCCGTAGCGTTTTACCAAGCGACCAGGCGCTCCTTCCGCTGGCAAGAAAACCCGCACCAGTTTTTCGACAAATCCGACCTGGCTTTTCGTGATATCACAAGCTGCATAGACCACCTTCATCAGGTGAGTTTTACCAGTACCATTAGCGCCAACGAAGACGTTCACGGTCGGAGAGAAATCGAGAGTCAGGTCTTCGAAAGCCGTGAAGCGCACCAATCTCAGTCGTGTGATAGTCACGTCACTTTCTCCTCAGAGCGTTGCCTAAGAACGTTTTGCGCCGGACAAGTTCTGCTTATACAGCCGAGACCTCTAGCGCTCCTTGGGCCGATGATTGAGAATGAATTCCAGCGGGTTGACGTAGTTGGCCCGCAACTCAGTACGGTTCATGCGCGGCCAGTGCCAGGGCTGCGTCTCCAGGATGGTTGTCGGGCTGAGATCGAAGTGCAGATGATAGGTGAACAGGCCGTCGGCGTTGCCCACCTTGCAGATTTGCTGCCCGCGCACCACCCGGTCGCCCACCTGTACGCGCACGCCTTCCACATGCGCATAGCGCCCATAGAGCACCTGCCCCGTGGAAATAAGCGGATCGTGGCGGATGACGATCACGTTGCCCCAGCCGGGCAGGCGGTCGGCGAAGACCACCACCCCCGACGCCGCCGCGTAGACCGGTGAATGGGCGTCGGCGTCCCAATAGGGCTCGTTCATGTTGAGATCGGCCCCGGTATGATACGCCTGATTGGCAGTGCCCACGCGGTAGAGTCGGTCGAAACCCGTCGCGTCGAACCAGTTACCGGGCCACAGCTTGTCGCTGCGCCGTTCGGCTGCTGTGCCCACCGGACTATCATATCCGTCGGCCAGGTATTTCTCCGTTGGAGTGATGCCCACGACCTGCCGCCAGCGAATGGCATCGAATGCGATCTCTTTGTCGTCTTCGCCGGTCAGGTCATTGAGGAAGACCACGCCCGCTGTGGCGTTGTTGGCGTCGAACTGATAGACCCCCAGCGGCACCCACACGTTGTAATAGTCCGCCTGCCGCACCGGGATGACCAGTTCACTGGGCGCGCCGATCGCCCCGTGCAGTTTGTAGCGCGCGCGCTCGGTCGTGGCGTGACGCGCCGGCACGAACGCTGAGACCTCATACCAGCCGCTTGCCACCAGTTGCGGGTCCCAGCGCGCCCACACTTGACTGCTCTCTTTGACCGTCTTCTTATACTTGCACGTCCAGCCCCAGGTATTCTTGAACTTCTTGAGCAGCGAACCTGTGTCGCCACCGGCGTGCGCGCCGTCGCGATACTGCGGCTTGTCCGGCGTGACCACAATCTCGATACCGTAGCGACCCTTGGCAGGCGGTGGTTCTGGTGTCGTCCCTCCTCCGTCTACCGCTTCCATCGGTTGATTGATCACCGGGAACTCGATCGGCCCGATGATGCCGAAGCGCCACCAGCTCATGCCCGCTGCCTTGTGCCGCTTGATGGCGTATTCGCGCGCCGCCTTGATCTCGTCGCGCGGGGCTTTGCCCGGCATGACCGGGTACAGCGGCAGACCGTAGTCGCCCCAGGTGCGATAGGCTTCGTCCAGCACTTCGTCGTAGGGGCGCTGGAACGTTTCCCAATAGACCTGCAGGTGCACGCTGTTGACGAAGGGCCGCCACTCATCGGGGAAGATAGCCGCCTTGTGCCGCGGGCGCGGGTCAACGGCCATGCCCAGGTGAAACCGCCCGCCGATCCCGCGCCGGATGCGCGTCATGAAGGGGCGAATCGGGTCTTTCCCCACCGTCCAGAAGCCAGAATAGGGTTCGACATCGAGGATCATCGAGCGCACGCCAGGCCGGTTGCACACTTCGATGATGCGGTCGGCCTCCGCGGCGACGTTCTGTCCCTTGACCACCGCCCAGGCGTGAAACTCCAGTCCAAACGAGTCCAGGATACGCACCCACTTATCCACGCTGGCCGGGCCGTCAATGGCCAGGTTGCGATTGGTGTCGAATTTACCCTGCCAGTGTTCCCCGTCGCTGGTCTTCACCCACACCTGAGTGATTGCGGGCGCCCATTTCTTGATCGTCCGGCATAGCGCCTCGATCGACTCTTCGGCGACCGAGTCCCCTTTCCAATGCCAGATGCCCACCTTGCCATCATACGGCGTCGCCATGCCTCACGCTCCTTCGGAACCTACCTCGACGATCCCTGCTGACATGGTAGTATCTTTGGAAGCAACAAAATCTGCAAATAGCCGCTCGCGTGTCACAGCACGCGCATCCCACAGCCGCTATAATCAGGCCAGCGATTGCCCACCGCCAGGAGAAGGCACAATGTCACATCTGCTCAACGGATTGCTATGCCTGCTGCTCGCCTACTCATCAGCACTGGCCGTACTGCCCGCGCAGGCGCAGGACGGACAATCTCTGCGCTATGGCGAGGCGGTACAGGGTTCCCTCAGCCCTTCCGCGACCGAGCAGGACTGGCGCTTCA
>DAOTZZ010000133.1:0-8623 GCA_034433965.1 Anaerolineae bacterium | reverse complement strand
CGTAGTCCGCGCGGAGCTGCTGCACGTGCTCCCACACCATGCGCCGCGCCGCCGGGTCCAGCCCCACCGTCGGCTCGTCCAGAAACAGCACAACGGGCCGATGCAACATGGACTGTGCGATCTCCAGCCGCCGGATCATGCCGCCGGAGTACGTGCGCACCAGTTGATCGGCGGCGTCGGCCAGGCCCATGAAGGCCAGCGCGTCGCGCACGCGCTTTTCGCGCTCGCGGCGCGGGATGTCATAGAGCTTGGCGAAGATCAGCAGATTCTCGTAGCCGGAAAGCGTGCCGTCGGCGGACACCATCTGCGGCACATAGCCAATCAGCCGCCGCACCTGGCCGGCGTGACGGGTCACGCTGTAGCCGGCGATGTGTGCATCGCCAGAAGTGGGCGGCAGCAGCGTGGTCATCATCTTGATCGCCGTGCTCTTGCCCGCCCCGTTCGGCCCCAGCAGCCCGAAGATTTCGCCCTGTTCCACAGACATCGTCAGGCGGTTCACGGCGACCAGCGTTCCGAATTGTCGCGTGAGTTCTCGTGTTTCCAGGATGGGCACTCTGTTCACCTCTCGTGTGGTTCGGTGGCCGTGTCCAGCGCGAAGACCCGCTGCAACAGGTGCATGGCGGCGATCACCGTCTCGCATTCCTGGGGAGAAAGCGTCGCCAGGCGCTCCATCAGCCGCGCCCGCGTGGCTCCGGCTGCCGCGTCCAGCACCGTTTGCCCATCCGGCGTGATCCCCAGGATCATCCGGCGACGGTCGTCGGGGGCGCTCGCCCGCGTGAGCAGGCCGCGCTCCACCAGCCGGTCAACCAGCCTGGAGGTCGAAGGCAGGGTCAGGCCGAGGTGTTCCGCCACGTCCGACAGCGAGGCCCCGGCGCGGCGACTCACGTAGAGCAGAGCGCGGAACTGCGGCACCGACAGATCGGGCGAGCGGTGACTGCGCATTTCGACGCGGATCAGCCGCATCACCAGGGGGACGGTTTCCATGACCGCCCCGGCACATTGCTCGGTCATCGGCGGATCACTTTCCTTTTCTAATAGTTGCATATTCTAAGTATAGCTAATGACGGGCAATTCGACCAGGGTGACTGTCCTGTGAGCTGCCCCTCACCCCCTGCCCCCTCTCCCACTGCGACTGCGTCGCGGGGAGAGGGACTTAGGGTGAGGGGATATCGGTGAGGTTTTCACAGTCCCTGGTCAAGCATTTACGTCCGGGTCTCAGTGACTGTCTGGGAGGGTTTCGCGGGCATCGGCAGCGAGAAATAACTTATGAGAATAGTTGTTCTCATCAGTGATCAGCGCCTGTTTTTCAGGGGTGTGCAAAGGCCCTCAGCGCCTCGCCGCCCACAGCAGTGGACACGGCTTTGTGGGGGTTGCCGCCCTTGATCATAGGGCGATACGCCCCTACAGGCGCGGGAGGCCAGAGTGAGGGCTGTTCCAGTCGATCGAGTTGGCATCTGCCTGGCAAGACGATTATGATGAGTAGTAGGAGTGAGCATGACTCTTACCCTTGTTCCGGACAGCCAGTGAAAAGGAATTCTCTCATGCAAGATTTAACCGAGGCTTTTGTAGAACTGATCCGGCGCGCCTCCACGCAGTTGCCCGCCGACATGGAACGCGCCCTGCGCAAAGCCCGCGACCAGGAAGAACCCGGCTCGGCGGCCCAGGGCGCACTCGACACCATCCTGAAGAACGTGGAGATGTCCCGCGCCCGCTCCAGCGCCATCTGCCAGGACACGGGCACGCCCATTTTCACCATTCACTATCCGCTGGGCGTCTCGACGCGCGCTCTGGCCGACCAGATTCGCCGCGCCTGTGCCATCGCCACCGAACGGTCGTACCTGCGCCCGAATGCCGTAGATGGCCTGACGGGCAAGAACAGCGGCGACAACACCGGCGAGGACTTCCCCACCATGCACTTTGAGGAATGGGACGAGGAAGGGATCAAGGTTGATCTCATCCTGAAAGGGGGCGGCTGCGAAAACGTCAGCACGCAGTACGAGCTGCCCAACAGCGAGCTGGACGCAGGGCGCGACCTGGAAGGCGTGCGGCGCGTCGTGCTCGACGCCGTGCACAAGGCGCAGGGGTTGGGGTGTTCGCCCGGCGTGCTGGGGATCGCCATCGGCGGCGACCGCGGCACCTCCTACCTCAAGAGCAAACGGCTGCTGCTGAGGCCGGTAGACGACACCAACGAGCAGCCCGAACTGGCCGCGCTTGAGCAGCGCCTGCTGGAGGAGACCAATCAACTGGGCATCGGGCCGATGGGTTTCGGCGGCAAGACCACGGTGCTGGGCGTCAAGATCGGCACGCTGCACCGACTGCCCGCTTCTTTCTTCGTTTCTGTGGCCTACATGTGCTGGGCCAATCGTCGCGCCAGTATGCGCGTCATCGGGGAGGAGATCACCTATGCGTAAGCTGACCGTCCCCATCAGCGAGGCAGACATCCGCGCGCTGCGGGTGGGCGAGGCTGTGAGTCTCAATGGCGTGATCGTCACCGCCCGCGACGCCGCGCACAAGTACATGATCGAGAACTTCGTCAAGACGGGCGGCAATCCACCCGCCACCGAAGCCGCGCTCTACCAGGAACTCAAGAAGGTGCTGGCGGGCGGCGTGATCTACCACTGCGGGCCAGTGGTGCAGCAGACCGACGGCCAATGGTCGTTCGTCGCTGCCGGGCCGACGACCAGCATCCGCGAAGAACCCTATCAGGCCGACGTGATCGCTCACTTCGGCGTGCGGGCGGTGATTGGCAAGGGCGGCATGGGCGCGAAGACGCTCAAAGCGTGCCAGGACTACGGCGCTGTCTACCTGCACGCCATCGGCGGAGCGGCCACCTTCATCGCCGAGAGCGTCAAAGAAGTGTTGACCGTCTACAAGCTGGACTTTGGCGTGCCGGAAGCCTTCTGGGTGATCCGCGTGGAGGACTTCCCGGCAGTGGTCACCATGGACAGTCACGGGGGCAGCCTGCACGAGCTGATCAAGGAGCAGTCCGCGCAAAAGCTGACCGAATTGATCCGCGGCTGACAGCAACGGCCATACGCCCCCCTATTCCAGCGACATCTCGGTGTCCACGCAGTCCAGCAGGGGGAGCAGGTCTTCGCGCACCTTGGGCTGGCGCTTTTTGCCGTAGTAGAACGTGTCCGCCTGGCAGACGTGACGCACCCAGGCAAAGGGGTTGTCCCACTTCGACCCCGGCTGCTGCGCCTCGTAGCGCGTGCGGCGCACCAGCGCCAGCGCCGACTTGAGGTGATACAGCGGGTCTTTGCGGGCCAGCAGAGGGTCTGGCTCTGGGGCCTGGCGCAGAAACTGCAAGGGCCCCGGATACAGCAGGCGACGGAAGACCAGCCGCAGCCATAGCCCCGGCCCGCCCGGCCAGGCTTCGGGGTGCTCCTTGAGAATCCAGGCCCACATGGTGTAGATCGGCGTATGGGCACTGCGCGGGAAGCACCCTTCGCGCTGCAGATTCCTGGGTCGCAGCGGTTTGAGAGCAACGCTCAGTTCCGGGATGGCGTGTTCGGAGTCCCAGCGTAGCTGGCCGAGCGTCTGCAAGGCCCGCTCAAGGCGCGTCTCCAGCACGGCCAGTTGATGGATTTCGGCGCGTTCGCGGGCGCGACGTTGCGGATCGCGCCCCTTGGGACCCTGCGCGCCGGGCAGCGGCGATTCCTGGCCCCACTGCACGCCGTATTCGTGCACCATCTCCAGCCAGAACAGATCGTCTGTCTCCAGGCGATAGGTCGCGTCGTCCAGACCAGCATCGGGGGCAGTAGAGGGAGTGCGCCGCACCCCCCGGCAAGGAGGCGGTACCAGCCGCTCCAGCCAGTTGCCGGGGCTGGAGGGGTGTCGGTCGTGCGCCAACGGGTCAGCGGCCACCCAGTCCACATTCTTGGGGTCCTGTCCGGTGATGCGGGCCGAGAAGCGGGCATCCCAGCGCCGCCCAAAGATGCGCCGTCCGCGCACCAGTTTACCGGGCAGCGAGAAGACCTTCTCCACCAGGCTCACCCGCGCCGACGCCGGATAGCCCTCGATCTCCCAGGCGAAGTAGGACGCTGACGATCCCCGCGCCACGTAGACCAGGGGCCGCCCGGCGGCGGTCTTCTGGACATCCGTCCACAGGCGGCGGTAGCCGTCTTCGTGCGTGGCATAGCCCACGTCGAGCACCTGCACACCCGTCAACAGGGTCGTCTCATCCAGAGGGCGCGCCTCGGCGAAGACCTGCTCGCCGAGTTCCAGCAGAATGGTGATCACTTCCCAGTCGCCCTCGTGACGGTTGGCCCAGTCGTCGTAGTAGTAGTGGAACCAGTATTGCAGCGCCACCCGCGAGCGCCGCACGTCATACGGCCCCTGGGCTGGTCCCTGGCGCAGCAACGCTTCGGTGGCCGAAAGCCGCGCGTCGAGGGGCGCGCGTCCCTGTATCAAGCGCCCGTAAACCACACATCGCCGCACGTCCGGCGCAGACTCCGCCAGCAGTTTGAAGTAATGCCGCCAGAAAGCGATGTTGTCACCGCGCCCCAACGGCAAATCGAACCCCTGCAGGCGCTGACTGAGTCCCTGCTGGATCAGGCGCGTGCGGATGGCCCGCCGCAATTCCTCTGCTGTCAGGCCGGCGTAGCGCGGATCGTCGCCGTATACCTGCACCGCCGCTTCGACCTGCGCCTCGCTGATGGTCAGGCTGACCGCGGCGATTTCCTCTTGCAAGCTGCGTCGCCGGAACCAGTGTCGCGGGTGGCTCAACCGGTAGAGGGGGCGGTAACGGGGCCGCGCCTCCTGCAGAAAGAACTCGACCGCGCGGGGATGATAGGAGCCGCGCATGGTGTAGATGGCATCACCTTCGTCCGGATAGGGAGCCTGTTGCTCAAGCTCTGGAAAGAGCACCAGCACCGGCGCGTAGCGCTGCAACAAAATCTGGCGCTCGGCAGGCAACAGATATCCGCGCGAATCGGGCATGGCAGCAAGCTCCTGAGGGAAGGTGGCGGTGCAGGGCGCTTGAGTTCATTATAAGCCCTTCCTGGCCACAACACAGCGGAGAGAGGGAGTAAGTATCGAGCTAAGTCCCCTCTCCGCGTGTGGAGAGGCGAATTCAGGGGTGAGGTAAATCCGCGCGCAGCGGGGCTTCGCATATGGTCTCTCAGGGCGCGCGCCAGCGATAGAGGATGTATTGCACGTCGTCGGGGTTGCCCGTCCGCCAGACTTCCTGCAGATGGTCGGCGACGAACTGCTCCCACGCCGTCCAGTCCGCCGGATCGTATAGCGCGGCGTGCTCCTGCTCGAACGTGCGGCCAAACTCGTAGACCAGCAGATAGTCCGCGCCCGCGGCCCGCCATTGCGCGGCGATGGCCGCCGGACTGCCGTCGTCCACCGATCGGCGGGCGTAGTACCAGCCGTCCATCAGCGAATCCGGCACGCAGCGCAGGCGCTCGCCGTCGCAATAGAGATAGCGCGGCTCCCACAAGAAGCGCACCGTCACCCCCGGCGGCAGGGCGTCCAGCTCGCGCATGGTGGCGTAGTGCCAGCCCAGCGCATGTTCCAGATAGGCCCGCTCGTAGCCCTCTTCGCCGGAGAAATAGAGCGGGACGCGCCGCTCGCCCCACAGCCGCAGCGCCAGCACCGCCGTCAGCGCGAGCGCCAACGCGACCAGCGCCCGTACCACGAAGCCCAGGTGTATTGGGCGCGGCGGCAACGCCCACAGCGCACGCAGCGCCAGCGCCGCGGCGATTGCCAGCGGGCCGAAGAGGTACAACACCAGCCGCGTTTGCAGGTTGATATACGAGCCAAAGGCGGCGCTGAGCCACCATGCGGCCAGGATCACCGCCGCCCATAGCCCGGCCAGGCGCAGCCAGTCCCGCTCCGGCTCGCTCAGGCGTCGCCGCACCAGGAGCAGCAGTGGGATCAGGGCCAGGAACAGCGGGCCGATGTCCGCGCCATACGTCCCCGCCTCCTCCAGGCCGAGCACGGTCGCCGCCAGGGGCAGCAGGGGCAGTTGCCAGGCGTCGTCGCCATAGATCAGGCCCGATCCGGGTTGGCTGTACCAGTCCTGGCGGATGCTGTCCATCTCGGCGGCGTCGAAGATGAAAGGATAGAGCGGGTTGTGATACCACAGGGCGTTGCGCACCAGCCAGGGCAGAAAGACGGCGAAGGCCGTCAGCGCGTAGGCCGCGCCATAGATCAGCGCCGCCCGCCAGCCGTCGGCCCGTCCGCGCCACAGCACCACAACGCCGAAGGCCAGCGCCAGCCACAGGACGCTGTATTTCGTCCCCAGGCCGAAGCCCGCCAGGGCCCCCAGCAGCGCCACCAGCCGCAGGCTCTTTGGGGAGGTAGGAGTGTATGGCCATATGCCGCTGCGACGGGCCGCTGTCCCCTCATCTCCCCGCGCGGCAGGCGAAGGGGTGTGCCTGTACGAAACGATAAGCTTCCCCTCGCTCTGCGACGCAGTCGCGAGGGAGAGGGAATTGAGGGGTGAGGGGACACCGCGCCCCTCCCCCCAACGCTCGACGACATTCAGCCCCACCACCGCCAGCAGCATCGGCAGCAAGTCTACATAGGGGACGCCCATCTCCGTCCAGACGGTGCGCGCGGAGAGCAGGATCGCCGCGGCCAGCCAGCCCGTCGCCGACCCGCCCAGGCGGGCCGCCCGTTCGCCCACGGCCAGCAACAGCAGCGCGCCGATGCCCCAGTGCAGCACCGCCGCGCCCGTCAGGCGACCGGTGAGGGCCAGTTGCGCGGCGAAAAGCGTCTCGACTACCTGCGGGAAGCCCAGGAAATGATTGTGCGGCGCAGCATAGAAGCGCCCCTCCCGCACGTATTGCTGCGGCCCGGCCAGGTGATAGGTCAGCGCGTCCCATTCGCCGGGCGGCAACCAGGCCAGGGTCAGCGCCAACCCCGCCAGTCCCAGGACGATGACGGCCAGGAAACGTTCCCAAGGCGGGCGCGGTAGGGACGGGCGCAGCCATACCATCACCTGACGCAGCCAGGTCAGCTCGTCGCGCCAGGTGAGGAGGGCCAGGATCAGCAGCGTGCCACCCACGCTCCAGCGGGTGAGCGCCAGCGCCCCAACCCCCAGCAGGATCAGCGCCAGCAGCGGCAGGCCCAGCGCAACGGCGCAGATTGCCCCTGCTGTGCCAGGCCAGGCCAGGCCCAGGCGGCGCAACAGAGCGCCCCCGACCCCCGCCCCGACGGTCAGCAGGGCGAAGGCCACGGCGCTATCGAGCAACGCGCCGCCCAACGCTTCGGCCAGCGGCGGGGTGATCGGCTTGTGCACCCAGTAGTACAGGCCCAGGATCAGCGTGACCCAGGTCAGCGCGGCCAGCGCCACCGCCCACTGCCTCAACGCCCCCCGTGTGCGCACCCCCCTACTCCTTCATCGCGCCATGCCACACGGCGTTGAGCGCCTGCAGGGTCACCAGGTTGCGCAGCGGATAGCCGCGCTGCAGATTGGCGGGCGTCAGGTCACCGGAGTCGGTGAGCGGCAGGCTGAGATGCCGCCCGTCCTGGTTGAGTCCGTGATTGGGCAGCGCTTCCAGCGCCAGCCACAGGTTCATCAGCGGCACGTCGTAGTCGTGGGCCACCTGGGCCACGATCTGGTTGTAGCGCACGGACTGTTCCCAACGCTCCAGGTTGCCGGGAAAGGTGCTCAGCAGGGGGATCACGCCCGCCTGAATGGTCTCATGCACGATGCGGCGCAGGTTGCGGTCGAACTGTTCGGCGGGGGTGAAGAGCAAATCCTGCGCCCCGAACATGATCACCGCCACGCTGGGACGGTGCACGCGGTATTCGCAGCGCAGGGGCGTTTCGCCCGGCAGACACGCCAGCGGGTTGGCGAAGACGGGGTCGAGCACGGCGCTGGTCACCAGGCCGTCGTAGGCGGCCAGGCTGTTCAGCGCCCACGAAGCCGCGAAATGGTTGACCAGCGGCTGCAGGTAGGTATACGGCCCCAGATTGTAGCGCCCCAGGCCGAAGGGGCTGAGGAAGTGCTGATTGTCCGAGATGCAGTCGCCCACTTTGGAGACGGTGTGCGGCTCCATGCCCAGGATGCGCCCCTGCTGGTAAATCTGCGGGGCGCGGCCCAGGTTCACCGGCACGATGGGCAGGGTCGTCAGGTCAACCGTCGCGTAGATTGCGCTCAGGTTGGTGGGCGTGGGGACGAAGATCGTCTCGCCGCTCACCAGCAGGCGGGGGACGCTGGTCTCCGAGGGCAGGGTCAGCCGCTGCGTTTCGATCCAGCCGCGCACACTGCCGTCGGCGTTGTGCCCCAGCACCCAGGCCGCATCCGCCGTGCGCGCTTCCAGCATCACCTTGGCCTTGGGCGTGAGCACGCCGACGATATGCGCCTGGCGGTCGGGGCTGGCGTAGACGGTCAGCGCGTAAGGGGTCAGCGCCTGAATGGTGCTCTGCTGGGCGTCGGCCCGCCCTCCGCCGGTCAGCAGGGCCGCGATCCAGAAGATGGCAAGAGTGGCGCAAACAAGACGGCGTAGCATGAGAGCAGGTCGTATCCTCCAAGGCCCAAAGGCAGGGTGCATTCGGATTTGGGGGCAAGCACTCAGCACAGAAGTGATCTCAGGAAGACTTTGCGAATTCCGCCAGTTTACCTCACCCCTAAATCCCCTCATATATTGGAAACAAGCTCAGACGG
>DAOTZZ010000132.1:0-10037 GCA_034433965.1 Anaerolineae bacterium | reverse complement strand
CGTTGATGATCCTGGGCGTGCTCATGATGAGCAGCATCGCTTTCTGGACGGGCGGTCTGCTGATCGAGACGCTGGCGCAACGCCTGGAAGCTGGAGCGCGCCAGGAACTGTACGTCAGCCTGTTGGGCAAAAGCCAGACCTTCCACGACCGGCAGCGCGTGGGCGACATCATGGCCCGCGCCACCGATGACGTGCGGCAGCTCAACATCATGATCAGCCCCGGCCTGCGCTTCATCTACGAGATGGTGCTGGGCATCATCGTCCCGCTCTTCTACATTGCCACCATCCGCGTTGATCTGCTGTTCGTGCCGCTGCTATTCGTGGCCGCTTATGCCGTCACCGTGCGCTATTACCTGCGTCAGTTGAACCCGGTGATGAACCAGCAACGCGAGCAGTTCGGCAAGCTCAACGCTGGCCTGGAAGAGGTGCTCTCTGGCATCGAAGTCGTCAAGGCCAGCGTGCAGGAACCCTTCGAGCGGCTACGCTTCCGGCGCAACGCGCGGCTCTATCGCGACTATTTCGTACGGCAGGGCGTCATCGAGGCGCGCTATCTGCCGCTGCTCATCTTTGGTGTGGCCCTGGGGCTAACCTTTCTGCACTGCATGGTGCTCTACCGACGCGACGGCCTGGCTGTGCCCCAGATTATCGCCGTCATGGGGTTGATGAACGTGTTGCGCTGGCCGGTCTTCAGCTCCATCTTCTCGTTCTCGCTGGTGCAGTTGGGGCTGGCAGGCGCGGAACGCCTGCTGCAGATCATCACGGCGGAGACAGAACTGGACGAGAACGCGGGCGGCTACGCTGCGCCCATCCGGGGCGACATCACCTTCGAGCACGTCAGCTTCTGCTACGAGGGCGAGGGCTGCGAGACGGCGGTGCTGGAAGACGTGTCGTTTGAAGTCAAGGCCGGACAGACAGTAGCCGTGGTCGGGCAGACAGGATCGGGTAAGAGCACGCTCTCGATGCTGATCAATCGCACCTACGATGTATCGGCGGGGCGCGTGCTGATTGACGGCGTAGACGTGCGCGAGTGGAATCTGGACGTGTTGCGCTCGCAGATCTCGAAGATCGAGCAGGACGTGTTCCTGTTCTCGCGCACCATTGCCGAGAACATCGCCTTTGGCGCGCCGGGTACCTCGCAGGAAGAGATCGAGCGGGCAGCGCGCGAGGCACAGGCGCACGACTTCATCATGGCCTTCAAGGACGGCTACCAGACCAAAGTCGGCGAGCGCGGCGTGGCGCTCAGCGGCGGGCAGCGGCAGCGCATCGCCCTGGCGCGCGCCTTCCTCAGCGACCCGCGCATCCTGATTCTGGACGACTCCACCAGCGCCATAGATAGCGCCACCGAAGACGAGATTCAAAAGGCGATCCGCCGGGCGCAGCAAGGGCGTACAACCATCCTGATCACGCACCGCCTGTCGCAGATTCGCTGGGCCGATGTGATCCTGGTATTGGATCGCGGGCGGTTGGTCGCCTGCGGGACGCACGAGCAATTGCTGCGCACGTCGCCGCACTACCGGCGCATCTTCGCCCGCTATGAGGTGGAGTTGCCACCGCTGGAAGAGGTCAGCATGCAGTAATTCAGTGGTCGGTGAGACGCTGATCGTTGAGAATGCGCTCACCGCAAGCTGAAACTTGCGATTGAAGACTTGTCAAGGTTAAGGAGCGACCGTCATGGGCTTCATCATGGATGGCCTGGACGCCGAAGACTATGATCGTCACTACAGCGACCGCGAGCTGGTCCGGCGTATCCTGACCTACTTTCGCCCGCAACTGGGGCGCATGATCGTGGTGGCGATCATGGTGGTGCTGACGTCGCTGGCGCAGACCGGCCTGCCGATCTATATCTCGGCCAGTCTCGACCGGCTGCAGAAGGACACTTCTACCCCCACATTGCTGATCATCGCCGTGGTGACAATGGCGCTGGGCAGCCTGGGCTGGCTGTTCAACGCCGTGCGGCGGGCGCTTTCTGCCCAGGCCATCGGCAATGTGGTGTTGGCCCTGCGCGAAGATGCCTTCGACGCTGTGTTGCAGCGCGATCTGTCGTTCTACGACCAGTATGCATCGGGCCGCATTGCCAGCCGGGTGACCTCCGACACACAGGCGTTTTCGCAGGTGGTAGCCCTGACAATGGAATTGCTGAGCCAGGTGTTGCTTGTCGTCTTGCTCATCGGCTACCTGTTCAGCGTGGACGCCCGCCTGACGCTGGTCTTGCTGGCGGTTGCGCCGCTGGTAGTGGGGATCGCGCTCGGCTTCCGCAAGATAGCGCGACGCACAGTGACGCAGTCGCGGCGCATCCTGGCCGAAGTCAGCGCGCACATCCAGGAGACAGTCAGCGGGATCGGCGTAGCCAAGACCTTTCGCCAGGAACACACCATCTACGAGGAGTTTCTGGCGGTCAACGCGCAGTCGTACCGCATCAACCTGCGCACCGGCTACGTCTTCAACTCGATCTTCCCGCTGCTGAGCATCGTGTCCGGCATCGGCACGGCGGCAATCGTCTACTTTGCGGGGTCAGCGGCCAGAGACGGCGCGCTGAGTGCGGGCGACTTCTATCTGTTCGTGCAGGGCATGAGCATGTTCTGGTATCCCCTGACCAGCATTGCCTCGTTCTGGAGTCAGTTTCAGTTGGGGTTGGCGGCGGGCGAGCGTGTCTTCGCCCTCATAGATGCTGAGCCGAAGGTGGTGCAGACTGGCAACGAGCCGCTGCCTGCCGTGCGCGGCGAGATTCGCTTCGAGCATGTGGACTTCTCCTACAACGAGCGCGAGCGCGTGTTGGAAGACTTCTCGCTGACCATTCATGCGGGCGAGACGCTGGCGCTGGTGGGGCACACCGGCTCCGGCAAGTCGAGCATTGCGCGACTGATCGCGCGTTTCTACGAGTTTCAGGGCGGGCGCATTCTGGTAGACGGGCATGACATCCGCCGCCTGAACCTGGACGACTACCGCGCTCACCTGGGCATCGTGACCCAAATGCCTTTTCTCTTCGACGGCACGGTGATGGACAACATCCGCTATGGGCGACAGGATGCCTCCGACGAAGAGGTACTGCGGGCGGCGCGACAGGTGTCGGGGGGCGACTGGATCGATCTGCTGCCGAACGGCTTGCAGACGCAGGTCGGCGAACGCGGCGCGAGTCTCTCGATGGGGCAGCGGCAGTTGGTGGCACTGGCGCGGGTGCTGCTGCAGAACCCGTCTATCTTCATCCTCGACGAGGCGACAGCCAGTGTAGACCCGCTCACCGAGGCGCTCATCCAGGAAGGGCTGGAGACGGTGCTGGCCGGGCGCACGTCTATCGTCATCGCGCACCGGCTCTCGACGATCAAGAACGCCGACCGCATCATCGTGCTGCGCGAAGGAAAGATCATCGAGGAAGGCACGCACGACTCGTTGCTGGCACAGGGCGGGCACTACGCCGAACTCTACAACACCTACTTCCGTCACCAGAGCCTGGAATACATCGAGCGGGCAGGAGAACTGCTCGCAGCAAAATAGGGAGTGGGGAGTCGTGAGTCAGAAGTCTGGGGGGCTGGCGTATGCGGGCTGCAGAACCGTTATGCATCGTGAGGAATGCTCCGTAGGGGCGTATCGCAATACGCCCCTGTAGATCAGAGCGCGGGGCTGAGGCTCCTTGAAGAACTATGCGGGACATCTTGTTGCTCGATGGGGGGCCAGAAGATCAGACTTCCGAAGTCCCCGAAGACTTCGGAAGCCTGCAGTGAGATATTGCCTGCTTCATCCCCAAGTCCCGGACGCAGTACCCGCCTGATGGATCAACCTGCACCCATCTGCCCCTGCCACCGCGTATAGACAGACACAGGAGCGCGACTGCTCCGCCGCGCTCCTATATCCCCAGACTCCAGACTCCAAACTCCAGACTCTAAACTCCAGACTCCGAACTCTCCACTCCCTATTCCCCATACAGAATCGCGATCACGCGCTTGGGGCCGTGCATGCCGATCGCCGTCGTCTGCTCGATGTCGGCGGTCTTGCTGGGGCCGCTGATGACGGTCACGTTGGCGGGCCATGCGCCCGACCGCGCCGCCGCCCAGGTCAACAGGTCGCTGGTCAGGCAACTGACCGGCACCAGGGCGATATGAACCGGCGGCAGCAACGAGACCATGCGGCTATGCCCCGGCCCGCTGTTGACCACGATTGAGCCGGTCTCGGCCAGCGCCGCGACTGCGCCGGTGACGCCCACATCCGCGCCCGCGCAGAAGGCGCGCAGATCGCCCTCGGTGCGCCCGACGACGTGCCAGGTGATCTCCGGCCAGCGCGCGGCCAGATCAACGCCGCTGAGGGGCGGCTCGTCGTTGGCGACGACGCGCGTCGCGCCCAGGTTGGTCAGCACATTGCCCAGCCGGTTGAGCGCATCTTCCGACGAATCAGCGCGGATCACTTCGCCGTGCAGGGCGGTCAGCGTCTGACTGAAGCGGGCGGCCAGGTCTTCGAAGTGCTGACGGGAGCGCCACGGCGCGGGGATGCCTTCGCCCCGTCGGACGCGCCCGCGCACAGCGCCCAGAATCTCTTGACGAGCGTCGGTCATCATCGTTTCCCTCCCTTGCGGCGCAGCAAACGCCAGAGCAACGCCAGCGGTAGCAGGCTGACACCGGCCACCGTGAGGATCGTCCGGCGCGAGGGCCGGCGTCGGCGGGCCGGGACGGGAGCTGCCGCTTCCTCGGCGGCCAGTTCTTGCCACAGATCGTGGAACGAGCGCGGGGCCAGCGAAGGAAGCTGACGATCCTGCGCCGGATTGAAGCGGCGCGGCACGCGCAGGCCGTTCTTGCTCACCAGGGGGCGCTGGAACACGCGGCCCAGGTCGGTCAGCGCGTTGAACAGGCGACGATGCCCCAGCAGCCAGGCCGCCGATTTCTCGATGAGCTGCTCTGGCGGGGGGATGATTCCGCGTGCAACCTCTTCGGCGCGCAGGTCGAGCAACATTCGCGGCAGGTCAATGCGCGCCGGGCAGACTTCCAGGCACGCCCCGCACAGCGAACTGGCGTGCGGCAGCGCTTCGTATTGTTCCAGGCCAACGAGCAGCGGCACCAGCACTGCCCCAATCGGGCCGCTGTAGGCGTGTCCGTAGGCGTGCCCGCCCGCTTCCTGGTAGACCGGGCAGTGATTCAGGCACGCGCCACAGCGAATGCACTGCAACACTTCTTCATAGGACGTGCCGAGCAGGCGGCTGCGCCCGCCGTCGTAGAGCACGATGTGTAGTTCGCGCGGACCGTCGGGGTCGCCTTCGCGAGCCGGGCCGGTGAGCGCCGTTGTGTAGACGGAGAGCGGCTGTCCCGTCGAACTGCGTGCCAGCAACTCCAGCCACACCGCCGCGTCGTCCCACGTCGGGCAAATCTTCTCGATGCCCATCACCGCCACATGTACCGGCGGCACGCTGCTGACCATGCGCCCATTGCCTTCGTTGGTGACCAGCACGATGCTGCCCGTCTCGGCCACGCCCAGGTTCGCCCCGCTGATGCCGATCTGCGCGGCCAGGAATTTCTCGCGCAGGGCGCGGCGTGCTTCGTTGGTGAGGGTTGGGATGTCGTCGGCGGAGAGAGGGCGACCGACTTCGCGGCTGAATAGTTCGGCGACCTGCTGCCGCGTCTTGTGCAGCGCGGGCACCACGATATGCGCCGGCGACTCAGCGGCGAGCTGCACGATCCATTCGCCCAGATCGGTTTCCACCGGAGTGATCCCCGCCTTGACCAGGGCTGCGTTGAGCTCGATCTCCTCGGTGGTCATGGACTTGGACTTGACTGCCAGAGTGGCCCCATGCTGCCGGGCAATGCCGATCACGATTTGCTGGGCCTCGGCGGCATCGCGTGCCCAGTGTACCTGAGCGCCAGCCGCGCGGGCGTTGCGCTCGAACTCCTCCAGATACTCGTCCAGATGCGCCAGCGTCGCCGCGCGCATGGCCTTGAAGTGATCGCGCATGGCCTCTACGTCGGGCAGATCGGCCAGGACGCGCTTCCGTTCGGTGCGAAACTTGAGCGTCGCGCCGTCAATGGCGCTCTGTAGATGGGCGTTGGCGATGGCCTGGGCGGCCTGGGCGCGAAAGCTGTGGAAGCTCACGTCGTTCATCGCGTCAATTCCTCCAGCAGCACGGCCAGATGCGCCAGCCGCAGGCCGGTTTGCCGGGCGAAGCCGCGCATCTGCATCAGACAACCGGGGTCGGCGCTGACCAGCACCTCGGCGCCGGTGGCGTCGGCACGGCGCAGCTTCTCCTGCGTCATAGCGTTGGAGACTTCCGGGATGCGGATGGAGAACAGCCCGCCGAAACCACAGCAGCGGTCGGACTCGTGCATCTCGATGATCTCGCAACCCGCCGCCCGCAGCAGTTGCCGCGACTCTGCGCCCAGGCCCAGCATCCGGTTCATGTGGCAGGAGTCGTGATAGGTGACGCGCGGGGCATGTGGCGCGGGGGCGGGCAGCCAACCGGCCACATGCACCAGGAACTCGCTCAGTTCGTAGGTGCGCGCGGCCAGGGCTTCGGCGCGGGCAACGCCGCCGGGCCAGCGCTCCAGCAGGTGCGGGTATTCTTTGCGGATCATCGCCGTACACGAGCCGCCGGGCAGCACCACCGCGTCGTAGCGCTCGAAGATGTCCACCGAGCGTTTGGCCAGTTCGGCGGCCTGATCGCGGAAGCCGCTGTTGAAGAACGGCTGCCCGCAGCAGGTCTGCTCGACGGGGAACTCGACCGAATAGCCAGCGCGCCGCAGCAACTTCACCGCGGCTACGCCAACCTCCGGCATGACCTGGTCTACCATACAGGTGACCATGATGGCAACACGTCTGGAAGGAGACATAAGCTATTCCTTGGGCATCACCTAGCAGGAATCAGGTTTTTGGCATTGGCTTTTCAACGGTCGGTTCCACTTTACGCCGGATGCTGCCGGACGACAACTGATAACTGACCGCACTTCGCCGATCACTCCTCATTTCATTGATCGCGCGGGATGAACCGCACCAACGCCGCCAGCGCCAGCGCGTTGCCCAGCGCCGCGACCGAGCAATTCGCCAGCAGCCCGATGCTGAACAGGGCCGGGCCGACCAGCGCGCCGAGCATACGCCCGGCGGAGAAGGCGGTCACGTTGGCGGCCATCAGCGTGGCGCGCGCGCCGGGCACCAGGTTCGTCATCAGCGGGATGGAGCTGACGATGGCGAATTCGAAGGAGAGATAGAACAGGAACAGCCCGGCCAGCGCCGTTTCGACGCGGAAGTCCAGCACGGGCAGTAACAGGCAGGCGACTATGTTCGCGGCGATACCCCCCGCTGCTGCCCGCCGCTTGCCAAGCCGGTCTACGAATCCGGCAACGGCCCCTTCGCCGGTCAGTTCGGCCAGCCCGATGACGATGGCCGACGCGCCAAGCGCCGTCACCTTGAGCGCGAAGGCTTCTTCCATCCACGCGCCGTAGATGATGCCGATGAGTTCGTTGCTGCCGCTGATCAGCAGGCCCATGCTCAACCCGGCCAGCGCGGCGCGGTGCGCCAGGATCAGGCGGATTCCTTCGCGCAGCGTGAGCCGGTAGCCGGTGCCCATGGAATCAGGCGGGATGACGCGCCACAGCACCAACAGCGCCAGCAATGCCGCCCCGCCCAGCAGCGGATAGGGCGTCTGCCAGGCGTCGGTGCGCGCGATCAGCCAGCCGAGGGCAGGGATGCAGAGCAGGAAAGCGCCGGACCAGCTCACCTCGGTCGCGGCGATGGCCAGGCCGCGCTGCGCATAACTGACGCGGTCGCCGATGTAAGCCTGCATAGCCGGATCGAAGATTTGCTTGCTGACTCCGGCCAGCACCAGCGCGGCGAACAGCGCCGGATACGTCGGCCAGACGGTGACCAGCCACATGCTCGCCGCCAGGATCGTCAGGCCGGCCAGCATGGAGCGCCGCCGCCCGTGCCGGTCGGCCAGCGAGCCGAACAGCGGACTGATCAGCCCCAGGCTGGCGCGCGCCGTCACGCCCAGAGCCACGGCTCCCAGGTCTACGCCCAGCCCGCGGGCGAACGTGGGCAGGAAGGGATAGACCATGCGGTGAGCGGTGTTGACGACCAGCCGCGCCAGAGTGAACAGCGCGATCTGATAGCGCAGGCGTATCTGAGGTTCGGCTGAGGAGACAGGCGGCGCGGGAGCGATCATAGCGTGGCACTTCCTGATGCGGCCAGCGCCGCCGTCACCAGCGCGAGCACCTGCTCGACCAGCCGGTCGCGGTTGGCGGGCGTGACGGTGATCACGGTCACGTCCGGACGGGTTTTCACCGCGTCGGAGAAGGGTTTGGAGCGCCGGACGACGCTGCCCAGCACCACCGCCGGGCTATCGAGCGCCTCCTGCACAGCGGCACAGAACGCCGGAGAGAACAGTTCCATCGGGCCGATCTCGTCAATGATCACCAGAGCATCGCTCGCCAGGGCACGGCGGATGCTCGCCACGCCTACCCGGTCCAGCGCGGCCACGTCCACCCCGTAACGCCCCACGCGCGGCGGGCCAGCGTAGTCCACGTGTGCCAGGATGGCCTGTTCCCCGTCGAGCGTCACCAGTCGAAACCCCTGCCGCACGCCCTCGTTGCGCATTTCCTCCGTGTAAAAGCCACCCGCCGGATGCGACAGGCGGGCCAGCACGCGCTGGATCAGCGTGGTCTTGCCGCAGCCCGGTTCGCCGGTCAGCAGGATGTTCTTGTTCACGGGTGCGCTCCGTTCAGGGAATAGGCCACGGCGGAATGGTCGTGCCGCCCGGCGTCGGGTACGGGTTGGGCTGCCCGCGCAGGTCGCGGAAACCGCGCGCCAGCATCCAGGCGCAGATCACCGGGCCGCCGTGCCGGTCGGGGCGGGGCACGCCGCTGATCTGCGGCAACCCGTCGTAGCCGCGGAAATAGCCGAAGGTGCCGTCCAGTTGCGCACGCGCTGCCTCGGAGAGTTCGGCGTCGCCAATGGCGATGGCGTGAATGTGAATGGGCGAGCCGGGATGCAGTTCGTCGGCGTCGCGCAGCCAGGCGGCGAAACCCGCCGTCCGCAGCACCGCGATCAGCAGGGGGATTTCGTCCCACAACACTTCCCAGTTCCCCCGGCTACGCACCGACAGGTCCACTGCGCCGCCGCCGTCGTGCGTGCCGAAGCTGGCAGCAAGTCCGCCGGGATTGTAGCTGCCCTGCGTGATGGCCAGGCGCAGGTCGAGCGTGCCGCCGCCCGCCGTGTAGAGCGCCTGCGCGTGGTCGAGCATGGCCAGTGTGCGCGCGTTGAGCAGCGCCCCGTTGACCCACAGGCGGGTATAGTCGTCGGGCGGCTCCCAGCAGCCTTCCGGCTCGACAAAGGGGGTGGGCGTCGGCGTCAGAGCACCCGCCCCGGCGGTTGCCAGCCAGGTCACCGCCAGCAACGCACCCCACAGGCCGCTCAGTAGCACACGCGAGATCATGAGCAGCATCCTTTCGGTTCACAGTACAGCCAGGCAGCGATGTCGCCTTGTCTATGATGCCACGGCAAGGGCAGGGGGAGCAAAGTCTGCGAACCGCCGATCACGCCCACTCCGTCTCGACGCGCGTGCGTACCAGCACCCGTCCACGCCGGATCACCGTGCGCTGTGGGGAATGGCGGCGCAACGCATCTACCGCCGAGTCCGCGTCCAGCAACACCAGGTCGGCGGGCGCGCCCGGCTCCACGCCGTAGGCGGGCAGGCGCAGCATCCGCGCGGCATGGTAACGGGGCATATCGAAGGCAGCCTGTATCTCGTCCGGCGCGGCCAGGTGTGCCGCGTGCGCGGTGATCAGCGCCACTTCCAGCGGATCCATGCGCCCATAGGGGTAGAACATGTTCTGCACGTCGTCCTGCCCGCAGGCCACGTTGACGCCCGCCGCCAGCAATTCCTTGACGCGGGGAATCCCGCGCCGTACCGGCTGCGGATCGTGCCGCCCTTCCAGCAGCAGGTTGATCGGCGCGTTGGTGATCACGTGCACGCCCGCGTCTCTGACTTTCTCGATGATGCGCGCGGCCATGGCGTCGTCCCAGGCGGCCATGGCACAACAGTGCCCCGCCGCCACGCGCCCCTGATAGCC
>DAOTZZ010000131.1:0-7923 GCA_034433965.1 Anaerolineae bacterium | reverse complement strand
AAAGCCACATTCTCCAGAGCCGTCAGCGTCGGGATGAGATTGAAGAACTGAAACACGAAGCCAATCTTCTCATTGCGGACTTCCGTGAGCTGGCCCTCGCTCATGTACGTGATGTCAATCCCGTCAATCTCAATGCGCCCGGCCGTCGGCCTATCCAGGCCGCCAATGAGGCCCAGCAGGGTGCTCTTGCCGCTGCCCGATGGCCCCACAATGCCCACCATCTCATTGGCGTAAATGTCCAGGTCTATACCGCGCAGCGCGCGAACCACCACACTGCCCAGGGTGAACTCCTTGGTCAGCCCCTCAGTGTGTAACACCACCCGCCGCGATCCATTCGACTGCGTCATCGGCATCTCTGCTCCCAAAGGAGAATCGCTTGTCTCATGGCGATCTTAAGTCAATTTGCGCCTTGTGCCACAAATACCGCTGGCCGACGTTCACCTGACGCCCTCTTGCCAGCCATTGACCCTCGCCACAAACGTTGCTATTCTCTTGCAGAGGTGTCCGTTTCAGCGAGTATTGGACTGCCATGACCACAGCTAAACGATCAATTCTCATTTTCGTTGTTCTCGGCATCGCGCTTTTCGAGCTATCCGGCCTTCACACCGCTCTGGCTTTCCCTGGCGATCGGCGCGACGAGACCTGTTCTGAACGAATCGCCGCGGCCATCGCCGCCACGCCAGAGGGCCAGAAACCCGTCCTGCCCAAGGATTGTGTGGAGCATCCTGGTATGAGCGCCCTTGAGCTGCGTGCCGCCGAAGCTGAGATGCGCGCTCATCCCAAACCGGATGTCGTGCAGGTGCCCTACCAGGAAGATATCGTCTGGTCACGAGCCTATCGGCGTATGGTGGGACACGTCGTGATCTACGATGCGCCTAACGGCAATCCCATCGGCGAACTCGACGCGGGCTATAACTTCGTCACTGTCATCAACGAAAAAGATGGTTTCATCCAGGTCAATTATGGACAGTGGGTGCCTGCTGAGCATATCACCTGGGCCGACGTCTCCGAATTTTCCGGTGTAGAGATCACCACTCAGCCCAAGCGCCCCTTCGCCTGGATGCTGGCCGAGGCTCGCCCCAGCCGCTACCCTGGCGGCCCGCAAGACAAATCCGCCGAGATCATCCCGCGCTATACCCTGATGAATATCTACGGCGTTGAATATGTAGACGGTTGGGAATGGTATCTCATCGGCCCCGATCAATGGATACAGCAGATTCGCGTCGCCAAAGTGAAAGCCATCCCGCGTCCTGAGGGCATCGGGCCAGACGACCATTGGGTGGCCGTAGACCTGTACGAGCAAACCGCTGTTGCCTACGAAGGAGACCGCATGGTTTTCGCCACGCTCATCTCCTCTGGCCTGCCGCGTTGGAGCACCCGCGAGGGCCTGTTCCAGATTTACGAGCGTCACGAAGCCGCGCGCATGAGTGGGGCATCGGGTCAACCGGACTTCTATTTCATCGAAGAAGTCCCCTACGTCATGTATTTCGACGGTGACATCGCTCTGCACGGCACCTACTGGCACGACCGCTTCGGCTACCGCCAGAGTCACGGCTGTGTCAACCTGTCCATTATGGACGCCTGGTGGCTGTATCAGTGGACCAGCCCGGAGCCTTACCAGAACGCCTGGGTTTACGTCTATAGCAGCGGCACGTACCGCAGCGATCTACCCGCCTGGGCACGGCGCTAGTGCACCGCAGGACAACTCGACAAAACGGAGCGTCAGCGGGACGCTCCGTTTTTGTTTTCCTTTCGCCCCGGCTATGATTGTTCCACAGACCGACCCCATGCCACAGGAACTTGCTGCTTATGGAGCACAGACGGCAGGCCATCCTGATCGCGATCGTGCTGGTGATCGCGGTGACCGCGCTGACTCTGGGCGCGGCAATCCTGGTACCCTTCCCGGTGAAGATCACCGGCTCGCTGGTCACCTTTAGCGGCACAGTCGAGCACGTTTCTCCCGCCCAAACCTCCCGTCCCCTGCAGCCAGAAAGCGACATCCCACTGATTCTCCAGCCTGGCGAGCGCATTCTTCTCTCAGAAGACGCCTCCGCTACGCTGACGTTCGGCGCGGGTCGTGGACGCATCATCATCAACGGCCCGGCTACATTGGTTCTGGTCTCGCTCGCACGCAGGGCCACTCTGCCAGGACACCTCTTTGCTCTACAGCATTTTCCTCGTCACTATGAGCTGATGTTTGAACAGAGCGGCGGCACAGCCAGTTACATTTTCGATACCGTCTTGTTCGACGCCGGCTTTCTCGAAGTCACCATTCGGCTGCCTGGCACGACTTTCGCCCCCCGTCAGCCATGCTGGTCAATAGTCTTCGGTGAGGAAGGAACACCCTCAGTGCGCGAATACCCATGCCCTCCCTGAAGCTTTAGCTCCGTCCAGGGCGTACTTCAGCCAAAGGTAGCCAGAAGCCAAACGTACTCCCTTTGCCAGGCGTGCTGCTGAACCATACCTGTCCCCCGTGCCGTTCGACCACTGTCTTCACCAGGCTCAATCCCAGGCCCGTGCCGCTGATATGCTCCGTGCCAGGCTCGCGTGCCCGGTAGAAACGTTCGAAGATGCGCGCCTGTCTTTCCGGAGAAATGCCATAGCCATCATCCGTCACCTGGAAGCTCACCCGACCGCCTTCCTCAAGCCCGGCATGTACGTCAATATGCCCGCCCTGCGGTGTATACTTGATGGCATTGCTCACCAGATTAGCCACAGCCTGCCGTAGTTGCGTCACACTACCGTGCACGGGCAATGCCCCTGACTCGTGCACCAGCCGTAACGACTGCTGCTTCAGGGTCGCGCCAGCTTGCTGACTTTCCACCACCTCGACCACCAGGCCACCGAAATCAAAGGTCTCCCACTCTGCCTGACGCTCGCTCTCGATCCGTTCCAGCGTCAGCAGGTCTTCCAGCAGGGTTTTCATGATCTCCGCACTGGCCCTCAGATTCTGCAGGTACATCTGCTGCGTTGGCGTCAGGCATCCCAGCTCGTCCAGACTCATGGCCAGCAGTTCTGCGTAGCCCATCACGTTGTTGAGCGGGTTCCGCAGATCATGCGAGGCCATGCGGATCATCTCGGACTTGAGCGTCTCCAGCTCTTTGACCTCACTGAACAGCAACGACTGCCGCAAGGCAATAGCGGCCTGACTGGCCAGCGCCTCAGCCTTGTAGACTTCGTTCGCCGTGAAGACGCGGTCATAGCGCCCTTCGATCACCGCGGCGACACCCATCAATTCGTCCTGCGCCACCAGTGGCACCAGCACCATGGCGTGAATGCGATCCTCCACCAGATGTGAACGATCCAGGGTCGAAAGGGAAAGATCAGCCGCCCGCAAAGCCAGCGAATGCTGCTGCTCCACCACTGTCTGAAAGGCCGGATACAGAGCGAGCGGGATCGCATGTTTCAGGGGGGGCAACACTTCCTGCCCATCCAGATCGGTTCCGGCTCGATGTACCGCCAACACCTGCACTTCGTGTGTTTCTGGCTTATAGTCAAAAATGACGGAACTCGAACATTCCAGCGTCTCGGTCATGGCCCGTGCGATGCGGCGCAGCACTTCGTCTCGATTTAAGGTCGAAGTGATCGCCCTGCTCGCGTTGTAGAGAGCCGCCATGTCGTTAGCCAGTTGCTCTGTGCGACGATACAGTCGCGCGTTGTCCAGCGCCACCGCCGCCCGCCGCCCCAACCGCTCGAGGAAGCTAACCACTTCATCGCCAAAGACAATGTCATGCACCGACGCCAGGGTGATCACCCCCAGCGCCTGCCCCCGCATAGATAGGGGCACTGACACATGTGTCCTGGCGTTGGGAATGAACGGCAAACGATCCTCTTCCGTCGCTACCTGATGCACTACCTGAGTCCGTCCAGTACGGGCTGCCCGGCCAATCACCCCTTCCGACAGAGGCAACGGGTTGTGAGCATCGTAGGGGAACGCCTGCCTGTCCACATGTCCCATGACAATGTAGGGAGCGAGACCAGTACGGTCGTCGGTGATCAACATCAGCAGCCCTGTGTCAGCTCCAGTGCGACGCAAGGCCCAGTCCATCGTCAGCCGCATGACGTGGTCGAGGTTGAGGTGCGCGCTCAGTTCACGATCCGCGCGATGTATCATGGAAAGTTCCTCAACCTGCTCGGCCAGTTCTTCAGCCGAACGCGAAACCTCCTGCAACAACCGCGCATTCTCGACGATGTAGGCAGTCTGCGCTGCCAGAATATCCAGTGGACGAAGCTCCTCCCAGGACGGTCGCCGCCCCTCAGCCGGATCGTCCACGCGAATCACTCCGACCAGCGTCCCCCGGCCAACCTTCAGGGGTGCAAACACCACGTCCTCTGCCTGCCACGTTTCGTTGACACCTCCTCGCTGCGGGACGAAATACACTCCTCCCCTGCGGTATGGCTCCAGATGTCCCTCTTGAAGAGCAGTCCACAGCTTTGGCGGCAATATCGCCATGTCACCGCCGTCCTGGATCGTCTCCCCGTTGACCATTGTCATACGTTCGTTGGACTCATCCCCTGTCAGGGCCAGCACCACCCGTCGCCATCCCAAAGAGTGCAATGCCTGGCTGACCGCGCTCAGGTTCTTGCTCAGGTCAGGCTCGGCCAGCATCTGCCGGATTGTGACCTGGACCAGCTCCAAACGCTCTTGCTCCGCACGCAAGGCTGCAGCCAGTTCTTCCAACGCAGCAAACCGCTCATCGGCCATGAGACGCCTCCCAGGCTTACGCCTCTCCGATCATCTGCACAATCAAGCGACGCTGCCGTGATCTGACATCGAAATCCACAAACACGATCTGCTGCCATGTACCCAACGCCAGCCGGCCTGCTACAAAGGGTACAGTCAGCGATGGCCCTAGCAGAGCCGCTCGCACGTGACTGTGACCGTTGTTATCGCCCCAACGGTAATTGTGCGAATATTCCTGGTCGGACGGGGCGATTTGCTCAAACAAGCGCTGAAAGTCGCGCACTGCGCCGCTCTCATACTCTATCGTCGTTACGGCGCTGGTTGCGCTGGGACAGAAAACAGTGACGATCCCGTCTCGCAGCCCGCTTTCGTGCACGACAGACTGTACCGCCTCGGTAATGTTCAGAACCTGACCGTTGCCAGTTGTCTTCAGCACAATCTCCCCTGTTCTAACCACCGTCTTGCTCCCCCTCCCAGGGCGGAATATCTACCAGATAGATGTAAATGAGCGGAGTCCCATCACGCAGATTGCGGTATTCCTGCAGCGTCCCCGCCGGAAAATACACCGCCAGAGGCGACAGCACCTCTTCCAGGCGCTGCGGCGCGATGACAAAAGCGGTCGGGCCCGGCTGCAACACCTCCCGCCAGGCATACAGTTCTTGCTCATACTCCTCTCCCGCGTTTTCTGGGGTCAGGTAGCGCAGCAGGCTCGTCGAGTCCATATCCAGTTCGAGCGACGAAAACCGCCAGACCGCATAGCGCCCCTCGAAGCTGTCCAGGATAGTCACCACATCATTGAGTTGACGGGTTCGCTCTCCATAGAGGATCTTCGGCGTCTTGGGCAGGTAGCCATAACTAAAAATCAGTTGATTCGCCACGGCCAGGGCCAGCGCCAGACTGATCGGCACGACAAAGCGCCAACCTGTCAGACGGGCAGAGTACTCTGCGCCGCGCCATTCGGCTATGCCATCAATCAGTCGTTCCGCGACCCACGTCACGCCCACCGCGGCAATGATTGCTGCTGCCGGAAGTGCATTGACGTAGCGCGGGAAGTGCGGTGGATCGACGAGCATCGCCCCGCCCAGTAGCGCCGTACCGCTCACCCAACCAATCAGCGTGCCAGATCGAGGCTCCCGCCAGCGGCTGAGCAGCGCCGCCAGCCCCACCAGAAAGGGCACCCCCGTATACCAGCTCAAGAGCGGCCCGTACCGCCCAAAGACATCGCTCTCATCTTCAAACTGCACATAGGCTAGCAAGGAGTGCTGTAGTTGATAGATTATATAATCTTTCAGTTCCCCACGGTCAACGGCCTGCTGCAAGTCCCCTGTCTGCCAGATTCCCACATGTTCCAGTCGCGGATGGAACCCGCGTCCCTGGGCAACCGCCGCATACAGTCCAGGGAAGACGACGACAGCCGTCACCACGATCAGGGCCAGGATCGCGCCCCGACGCTGCCACCACCTGCGCCTGTCATAGAAGGCATAGAGGGCCAAAGCGCCCGCCACAATGAGCAGGGCGATACGCCCAGCAAAATAGAAGTATTGCGTCAGCCCCAGGCATACCCCCGCCAGCGCCGCTTCGACCACGTCATTGTGATACAGAGCGCCTGCCGTCAGGCCGACCGCCAGCGTCAGGAAGAGCGAATCGCCAGCCATGTCCATCGAAATGCGGCTGAAAAAGACGTGCACCGGCAAGGTAGTCAGTACCAACGCAGCACACCACCCCACCCGTGCATCGAACAGCCGCCGTGCCAGCAGGTAGGTCGCGGGGACAGTCAGCGCGCCCAGCACCGCCCAGGGCAGGCGCGACGCCGCCACCGTCTGCCCCAGCAGGTGAATGCTCAGCGCTATCAGCGTATGCACGGTGCGCGGATGATACCAGAATCCCATACGGAAAGGGTTGTAGACCCACCCGCGGTCATCTTTGAGATAGACGGCTTCCTGGGCGAACTGTGCATCGTCGCCCGACATGAGGTACGGCACAGTCTCCAGGCTGACAATCCGGATAGCCAAGGCAATAAGCAGCAGCCCTCCGACCGCCAACCAGGTGCGCCGTTCGCTTTGCCAGCTGTGGGCAAGGCGTTGCGCCCAGCATCGCCAGTCCTCGCCGGAGACCAGGCCAGCGATCACCAGGGCGATTCCCAGTGCCCACAGTCCCAGAATCTGCCAGACGAACAGGTCTTCTTCGACCGCGCGCACGCCCGTATAGACGCACACGGTCAGTCCCAACAAGCCGACCAGCATCCGCCAGCGGGTCGGCCGCAAAGTTCGCGTACTTTCCGGCATCGGCGACGGAAAGCTGAAGACGGGCGTCCACCGTCTGGCCGAGAACACCAGCAGCATCAGTCCGCCCAGGGCGAAGATGCCTCCGTCTCTCTGTTCGATCCACAGCCATTGGGCACGCACCAGCAGGACAATGCCCAGCAGCATCGTCCATGGCGAGGCTCGGTCTGCTCGACCTGTCGTCTGCGTCATGGCGCGACGCCCTCATCCCAGGGCAGCAGGCGCGCCGCTAGCAACTCGACCGGATGCACTGCCTGCCGACCTGTCCCATGCGCGATCTGCTCGCGACACGAGACGCCCGCGGCAACGATGATCGCATCCGGCGCCTGTCGCACGGCCGGAAACAAACGCTGTTCGGCAATCCGCAGCGAAAGGTCATAGTGCTCGGCTTCGTAACCAAAACTGCCCGCCATGCCACAACAGCCATCGTCCGGCTCGGATACCGTACTGTGAGGCAACACTGACAAGGCTTTATGGGCGGACCCAGTACCCCACAGCGCGCGCTGATAGCAGTGCCCGTGCAACAGAATCTGGCAAGGCTCTTCGCTGAACATGCCAGAAACCAACAGCCCCTGCTCTACCAGTTCGGCCAGCCATTCCTCGACGGTGATCACGGCCCCGGCCACACGCGCTGCAGCCGCTCGCAAGTGCGCCGGAACAAGATCAGGATATTCGTCGCGGAAGGTAGCCGCGCAGCTCGGCTCGATGAGCATGAATCGCTCCCCCTGCTCCACCGCCGGTGCCATTCGGTTCACATTGCGCTCGGCCAGTTGTCGCGCTGCATCAAGCAAGCCCTTGGAGATCAACGGACGACCGCAGCAATCAATCTGACGCGGTCCCCAGACCTGCAACGCAACGCCCACTCTACCGGCTATCCGCACTACCGCCTGTCCCAGGTACGGATAGTTGTACTCCGTGTAGGTATCCGCAATCAAAACAGGTGCTTTCAGTGTATGC
>DAOTZZ010000130.1:0-9760 GCA_034433965.1 Anaerolineae bacterium | reverse complement strand
TGCCCGTATTCAGGCGCACAGCCGGGTGGCGCTGGCCGCGCTGGGCGTCGGCCTCATGCGCGGGGCGCTGGAGTATGCCATTGACTACGCCAAGCAGCGCGTGCAATTCGGTCAGCCCATCGCCACCAAACAGGCCATCGCCTTCATGCTGGCCGACTGCGCCATCGAGATTGACGCGGCGCGGTTGATGGTGTGGGAAGCGGCCTGGAAACTCGATCAGGGGCAGGACGCCACGAAGGAGTCGTATCTGGCCAAGCAATACGTCGATCAGGCGGCGGTGATGGTCACCGATAGCGCTGTGCAAACGTTGGGCGGCTATGGCTATATCCGCGAATATCCCGTGGAACGCTGGCTGCGCAATGCGCGCGGTCTGGCGACCTTCTACGGCATGGCCATTGTATGAGAGCAAGCAGGCGTCAGCCCTCAGCAGTCAGAAGCGCTGTCATCTTTGCCATGTGCTGAACGCCGGTGTTGAAAGCAGGATCGGAGGGAAACAATGCCTATCAGCTTCGAGATTCCCGAACGAATCAAACAGGGCTTGCAGATGACCGAGGCGCTGGCGAGCGGCATCATGCGCCCCGAAGCCCGTTACTACGACGAACACGAACACGAGCGCCCGCACACCTTCATCACCATGACCTGGCCGATTATGCGCGATCAGCAAAAGCGTCAGCTCGACCGGCTGGCCGCTCAGGCTCGCGGGGAAGTGCCCGAAAAGAAACGCGAAGGGCCGGGGATCACACACCTCAACATGGTTTTCACCTTCGAAATGCTCAGTTGGGGCGACGTGGGGCAGATGCTCTGCATGCCCAACGCGCTGCTGGCCGGTGCGGCCATCGAGGCGGTCGGCACGCCCGAACAGAAGGAACGATTTCTGCGCCGTTTCGCGGAAGGTGACCAACCTGTCTGGGGCGCAATGGCGATGACCGAGCCGGGCGCTGGCTCCGACACCTCGGCCATACAGACCACCGCCGTGCTCGATCCGCAAACCAACGAGTGGATTCTCAACGGCGAGAAAATCTTCTGCACCAACGGCAAGCTGGCGCTGGAGGAGTCCAACGGGATTGTCGTGGTCTGGGCGACGGTGGACCGGTCGGCGGGGCGGGCGGGCATGAAGCCGTTTGTCGTCGAGGCGGGCACGCCGGGCGTGACCATCGAGAAGGTGGAGATCAAGCACGGCATCCGCGCCAGCGACACCGCCAGCATCGTGCTCAAGGACGCGCGCATCCCCTACGACAACCTGCTCGGCTCGCCGGAAGTGATCCGGCGTGAGAGCACGGCGGGTTTCAAGGGGGCGATGGCCACTTTTGACGCCAGCCGCCCGCTGATCGCGGCCAGCGCCATTGGGGTGGGGCGAGCGGCGCTGGAGTTCGTCAAAGAGAAGCTGGCCGAAGAGGGGATCGAAATTCCCTACGGCAGGCCCCGGCATACGTTGAGCGCCGTGCAACGCGACGTGCTGGAGATGGAAGCGCAACTGCGCGCGGCGTGGCTGTTGACCCTGCGCGCAGCCAGTATGCTCGATCACGGCCTGCACAACAGCCTGGAAGCCTCGATGGCCAAGGCCAAAGCGGGCAAGGTTGTCACCTGGGTGACGCAGAAGGCGGTCGAGTTGCTGGGGCCACGGGGCTATAGCTGCGAGTGGCTGGTCGAAAAGTGGATGCGCGATGCCAAGATCAACGACATCTATGAGGGCACAGGGCAGATCAACACCCTGATCGTCGCGCGGCGCATTCTGGGCTACAGCAGCCGCGAACTGACATAATCAGCGGGCAGCGATGGCGATCGGCTCTTCGCGCTCAGTGACCAGCGGCAGCAGTCGGTCGAGGACGGCGGGATGCCCGAAGGCAAACATACCCTGCAAGGGGGCGAGCAAATCGCGCTGCTGCAGCTCGAGCGTCGTGCCGTCCAGGAAGCGCACCTCGCCGCCCTGCTTGCGCATGAAGGCCAGCCCAGCGGCGATGTCCCACAAGTAGGAATCGTGGGTGAGAGCGGCGACCGCTGAACCGCGCGCCACGTAAGCCGTATGGCTGGCGGAACTGCTCATGGTCATGATGCGGGGGAAATCGAGAGTGTAGCGGCGGTGCGCGTCGCTGCGCCACAGCACGTAGGAGTCCGCCGCCCAGGTCGCCCGCAGGCGATGGGTCACATCCTGGCCATTGCAGATGACAGCGTCACCGTCGGTATATGTCCAGTCGTTATAGAGCGGCAGGTAGACCAGACCAAATACTGGCACGCGCTCACGCAGCACGGCCAGGGTAATGCACCACGACGGCAGACCGTCCACGTAGGCCTGCGTGCCGTCAATCGGATCGATCACCCATAGATACTCGGCATTCAGGTGCTCACTGCCGTATTCCTCGCCCACGATGCCATGATCGGGGTAGGTCGCGCGGATGTAGCCGGTCAGCAGTCGCTCGATGGCGCGGTCGGCCACCGTAACGGGGCTGTGGTCGGCGGGCTTGTGCTGTACATCGGCGTGCCCGAAGTGTTGCAGAGCGATCTGCCCCGCCTCGGCCACCCAGGCGCGAATCTGTGCTACGTCCAGAGTCTGTGTCACGCAAGTAGTCCTCTCGCAAAGATGTTATTCACTCAGACAAGTTTAGCAGAATCGTGCTGCGGTTGGGCTAAAGGCAGGGATCACCCTCTTTAAAGTTCATTTACAGCCGCCTGTCTGGAGAGACACAGGGGCGCTGGATTCCTGCCAGGCGCCCCTGGATGTTGCGTCATATCGGGATCGCTACGCTTTAGCCAGCGCCGACAGCCCTTCGTGGAAGCGCCGCACGGCCCCTTCGGTCACTTCCGGCGGCAGGGCGTAGGAGAAGCGAATCCAGTTGTTGCCTTCGTCAGAGAAGGCCGCGCCCGGCACCACGGCCACGCCGTGTTCGGCGGCCAGATACTCGCCCAGGGCGAAGCTGTCGGTCATGCCCGCGGCTTCCATCCAGCGACTCACGTCAATGAAGGCGTAGTAGCCGCCGTCGCCCATGATGAAGCGGTAGCCGTGCTCAGTCAGGAAGCGGCGCATCACCGCGCGGCTGGCGTTGGTGGGCGTGATGATCGAGTCCGCGGCGCGGCGGAAACCCATCTCAAAGGCGGCCATCGCCACCGCCTGCCCATGAAAGTGCGGGATGACCCCATGCGAGGCGATGCTGCTGATGTACTGGATGACTTTCTTGCCCGCCAGCAGGTGTGCATTGCGCACGTTGGACGCGCCCATGGACTTGGTCAGGCCGTCCAGGATGATGATCCGTTCGCGCTCTTCCGGCTCGAAGGCGCTCAGCAGGGCGTTGGCGCTCATTGGCTCGCCCTCGGTGATGTAGTGGTAAATCCAGTCGTAGAGCACAAAGGAAATGCCCGCTTCCAGCGCGGCCTTGCCCAGCGCGACCTGGCGTTCCAGCGACAGGGTGTGGCCGGTGGGGTTGTCCGGCGAAGTGATGACGATGCCGATCACGCGCCGTCCGCCGCGCTGCTGACAGAACTCTACCGAGGCGCGGATGGTGTCCTCGGTATACTGCCAGGCGGTCGCTTCGTCACCGGGGGCGAGCAACACGTTGGCCCCGATGGCATACGGCCCCCAGTTGTAGCTGATCCAGGGCACGCGCGAGACCAGCACCACGTCCCCCACACGCCCGGAACCGAGCGTGACCATGGCGCTGTAGGCCTTGAGCAGAGCGTCGCGCCCGCCCACTGCCGCCAGGACGTTGGCCGGTCCCCAGCCCAGCGCTGGGTCGAGCCCCCAGTATTGCTCGACGACCGCCTTGCGGAACTCGTCTGCGCCGTAGGGGAAGTCATAGCCGCTGCCATGGGCTTTGGTGAGTTCATGGGCGCGGTCGAGAATCTCGGCGGGCACGCCCGGCAACGACGCACCGCCGTCGCCCTGCGAGGCGTCGAAGATGACGGCATCTGGCCCCATCTTGTCGCGGTATTTCTTGAGCGAGAGCTTAATCAGGAACATGCGCGATGGCGGAATCTCGTACTGCTGCCCTGGATAGGGGTCCACCGGAACCAGGTGCTGTTCCGGCACAGCGAAGCGCGGCGTATCATAGGCGGTCATGCGCGGCATTCCTCCGTGAAAACACTACAACCAGTCAGTACCTGTACCTGCGCCGGTGAGCGATCTTAGCCAGAGGGCTAGTCTACGCATATGGTCACTGCGCACAAGTGAGACGCGCAATTGACAGCAAACTGCTCAATCGAGGCGCACGCTCAGCCGTTCCAGGCGCTGACGCAGGCGTCTCTGCAGGCGTAGGGCCAGATCGGGCACCACGATCGGGCCATCTTCGTCGCCCAGCCAGTCGGTGACCCGCCCACCCAGGTAGACTCCGGCGTAGTATCCGCCCACCGCAAAGAAATAGCCCGTGATCAGATCGGGGGAATTGTGACGCCTGGTGAGCAGGGTAGAGGCGCAGATGAGCGCGGCCAGGGTCACCCAGGCGACGAAAACGCGCGGCTGCGGTCGCCAGCGGATGATGAAGCACATGTTGATCAGGGCGTAGAAGACGTGCTGACTGGGCGCGGCGTTGTGCGTGCTGGCGGCGGCGTCCACATCGTAGCTCTGGCGCAACAGGTCGGCCAGCAGATGCTCACCGGGCACATTTTCCGGTGCGGGCTTGGTGACATAGGTGGGAAGGGCCAGGTAGACCACGTAGCCAGCCAGCGCTGCCGTCGCCATGGCCAGGATGAACTGCCGGTAGAGCCGGTTGGGCATGGTGAACATGGCCCACAGAGGCACGAGTGCCGCCAGCCAGAAGCCCAGGAAATAGGGGACGAGCCACCAGCCGTTGGGCGTCAGGTGATTGTCAACGGCGGCGATCTTCAGTTCCCAGCCCTCAGTCGGCTCGCGGAAGTGCGCGTTGAACAGGTTGATGGTGAAGAACTGAAGCTGAATGGCCAGCAAGGCCAGGAATAGCGCCAGCCGATTCTGGAACAATCTCCGCCCCCAGGCGGCGAACCGGGATTCGTGCATCACACACCTCATCTGTCTGACGTACCGGGTGCGAGCGGCGTCAGACAGTGCCAGCGAGATTTCCTCTGTGTATTATACGAGAACCTACTCCGCCTGGCGAAAAGGCGGAGTAGGCGGGCGCATCCTTGTTCTGGGCAAGGGTTGAACTGCGGAGACAGCGCTCTTCTCCGCGTCCTCTGCGCCTCAGCGGTGAATCTTCCCCCAATGACAGATGTGCCTGGAATCAGTGCAGGCGCTCTGGGTGATTGGTGATGCTGCCCGCCAGATAAGCGCGCACAGCGGCCTCAGCGTCGGCGATGTCGGTGACGATGGGCGTGATGCCTGCCTGTTGCAGTGCCACATAGGCCCCGCGGCCCATCCCGCGCACAAGCATCACCTGGCAATCGGTGATCGTCTCGATCATGCGGGCGTGCTTACGATCGGCTTCTGGACCGAAACCGTGTCCTTCGTGCCCGTGTTCGTGCCCATGACCGTGTTCATGCGCTTCGTGTTCACCGGCGAACTGATGATGGCCCGCCTTGTCGCGCAGTTCACGGTTGATGATGGTGTTGTCTTCTACTGTGAAGACCAGATAGTAGGGAGCGCGCCCAAAATGCTGGCTGATGGTCTGCCCATCTTCGGTGACAACAGCGATCTTCATACCTGAGACTCCTGGCGGAATAGAATGTCTGCCTCATGTGTGCAGGCACAAGACTGTACTCCGCATAACAGTACCGCCACTTCGATCAGAAATCTACCAGAAGGAATTGAAATACAAAAAAAGAGGGCGTGCCAGACGCCCTCAACCGGAAGACAGGGATGATCAGCAGGACAGCGTCGCTCAGCCGCCGGTGAGCATCTTGTGCACCTTGAGCGCCAGGTGCAGGTTCAGGCGGACGTTCGAGTCGTCCATGTCCAGTTGCAGAATGTCGGTGATACGGCCCAGCCGGTAGACCAGCGTGTTGCGGTGAATGTTGAGCACGTGCGCGGTGCGGGCCATGTTGCCGTTGTTCTCGAAGTAGGCATAGAGCGTCGGCACCAGGTCGGTGTGATGCTGAGCGTCATAATCGGTCAGCGCCGACAACCAGTGCATGCAGAAGCCGGTCAACAGACTGGGGTCGCGCACACCCAGCAGCAGTTCGTAGAGGCTGACGTCGCCAAAGAAGGCGATCTGCGCATCTTCCCAGAGCTGACGCGGCAAGGCCAGGGCGCGTTCGGCCTCGCGGAACGACTCGCGCAGCGCGGTCAAGCCCATCGCCGGTCGCCCCACGCCTGCGGCCAGATCGCCGTCCGGTGCGCTCTGAGCCAACGCCTGATAGAGCAGGCGCACGACCTGCTTGAGGCGTTGGGTCTGATGCGGTTCGTCCAGCGGGAAGAGCACGATAGCCCGGTCGGCGTATAGCCCTACCGGTGCCTGTACACGCCGCTGACTGAGTTCGGCGCGCAGCAACTTGACCATGCGCTCCGGCGAGAAGGCCCCGTTGACTCGCTCTTCCCCCGGCACCCAGTGAAAAACTGCCACGGCGTACCACATGGCGGGCTGGAAGTTCTCCTGACCGGCACGCATGGCCAGGAGCATGTCCTCGCTGGGCGGGCTGCTGAGCCATTCGGCGATCCAGTCGCGGGTGTGACGCGCCGGTTGCAGGCCGACATCCAGCGCCTGTCGCCGTGTCAGTTCCTTGCTCAGAATGGGAGCGCTGTGCTCCAGCGCCAACAGGTCGAAGTCATCGGGCGCGCTGCCCGCAGTCAGGGCCGACAGATACCCCAGCACGCGCCCCTCGCTAATCAGGGGGACGGTGAGACCCGCCGGACTTTCGATGACCTGCCAGTCGTCTTCGAAGAAAGCGCGGTCGTCCAGGTCGAACCGCCGTATGAATTCCGCGCCACCCAGCATGGCCAGGTGTGCATCCCAGTCGTGCCCCTGCGACGCGGGCAATCCACGGCAGATCAACGTCCCCTGGCGGTCGTGAATGACTACAGGCCGGTCGAGGATACGCGCCAGCGCATTGAGCATGGTCGTCAGGCCGCGATAGCCCGCGGCGTGACGTTGCAGGGTGCGTTCCAGTTCGGTCACTCGCTGCCACACCTGCGCGGTGCGGTCGTTCAGCAAACGCCGGATAGAACGCTCAACCTGATTCAGGACGGCGCGCTCTGGAAGCGCCACCAGCGGAAAATTGTGCTGGCGGGCCACCTGATAAGTGCGCGGAGACAGCGTGCCCTGCACGGCCAGCGCGCTGGCCTCTGTGGCGGTCAGCCGCTCGATGAGCGCTTCCAGCGGAAGCGCGTTGGGCGTATTGGCCAGCGTTTCGGTGGAGACCAGCAACAACTCGCGGTGCCGGATTTCCCCCAGATAGGAAGGCTGGGCACGCAGGTGAGAAACGCCGCTGACGGGGGTAGCGGGATAGCCGGAGACGAGGCGACTGCCTAGCGGCAACGCAAGCCTGAGCACAGTTCTCAGGTCGGTGGCGGACGATACGGCGGACATGGTACTTTCTCCCCCTCAGGCGACCAACACCCGTGCGATGCTGCACGGCAATGCCGCCTTGCGGCGGTGCTTGCCTGTGATGCTCTCCTCATTGTAGGGACAGGCGAAGAGCCTGTCTTCGGGCAGGTTTTATGAGATTCATACATGCCAGATTGTGCACTTTGCATAAAAGATACCACCCTACTTGGGCAGATGGGTAGGATTTGTAGATTTTGTCATATAACAAGGAGCAGCAGGTTAAGGGTTCTTTAACAAGAGGTGTGGTTTGCGCGGTGCTGCACTATGCCCAGTGTCTTTAGAGCGTTCCGGCTGACTACGCCGGACAGCCACAGGGGGTGAGCTACCGGCCCGCCCCCTGTCTGTTTCCCGTTGATGGACTACGCCAGATGATCGAGCACCCGATCGGTGAAGGCACTTGTGCTAAGCGCCTGATCGGGCGACGGGGCAATGTCCGCCGTGCGCGCCCCTTCGGCCAGCGCCGCTTCAACGGCGCGCTCCACGGCGCTCGCTTCTTGCTCCAGCCCCAGGCTGTGACGCAGCAACATGGCCGCGCTGAGGATGGTGGCGGTGGGGTTGGCAATACCCTTGCCCGCGATGTCCGGTGCGGAGCCGTGAATCGGCTCGTAGACGCCAAATTTGCCCGTGCCCAGCGAGGCCGACGGCAACATGCCCAGTGACCCGGCCAGCACCGAGGCTTCGTCGCTGAGGATGTCGCCGAACATGTTGCCTGCCAGCACCACGTCGAAACGCGCCGGCTCGCGCATCAGGTACATGGCGCAGGCGTCCACCAGCACGTGCTCAAGGGTCACATCCGGATAGTCGGCGGCCACGCGATTCACCGTGCGCCGCCACAAGCGCATGGAGGCCAGCACGTTGGCCTTGTCCACAGAGGCTACTCTGCCGCGCCGCTGACGCGCTGCCTCGAAGGCCACCCGTGCCACCCGCTCTACCTGCGGCACAGAGTAGTACATGGTATCCCAGGCGTCCTGACCGTCGCCCTGTTCCTTGCGCTCGCCAAAATAGACGTCACTGGTCAGCTCGCGCACAAAGAGGATGTCCACACCCTCGAGCAAGTCGGCGCGGATGGGTGTGTAGTGCACCAGCGCGGGGTATGCTTTCACCGGACGCAGGTTGGCGAACAGATCGAAATGCGCCCGCAGGCGCAGCAACCCCTGTTCTGGGCGCACCGACGCAGTGGGGTCAGACCACTTCGGTCCGCCGACCGCGCCCAGCAGCACGGCGTCGGCGCGCTCGCAGGCGGCCAGTGTCTCGTCCGGCAGAGGATTACCGGTCGCGTCAATGGCGCAGCCGCCCATCAACGCTTCTTCAAAGGTAAAGGTATGCCCCCCACGATCGGCGACGGCGCGCAATACGCGCACCGCCTCCGCGACGATCTCTGGCCCGATGCCATCACCGGGCAGGGTCACGATTTTCGCTTGCATGAAGGTCTCCTATCGAGTTTTGAGTGATGAGTCTGGAGTTCTGAGTCTTGAGTTTGGGGGCCAGGAGCAGGGCGATGCCAGCAGAGTATGCGCAAGATGCGCCACAGTCATCCGTCCTTCACCAGGTCGTTTCCCCCTCATACACAGCAGTTTTCGGGGGTGTCATGTGGCTGCTGGCAGGGGCGGGTTCCGAAGCCGCCCCTACCCCTGCTGCGCGAGACTGGGCGCTGCCGCGTGAAGCTGGAGTTCACCGGTGACTGTCCAACAGTGACTGGGACACTGACGGTCTCTGCACATACGCCCCAGGCGTTGCTTCGACTCAGGACTCCTGACTCCCTGTCAACAACAGCCCATCACCTGCGTCAGACCATACTCGACGCTATCGGCCAGGGCGAACCAGCTTGCCTCGATGATGTTGGTGCTGGCCCCCACCGTGCTCCAGCGTTGATGGCCGTTCTGTGTGTCAATCAACACGCGCGTCATGGCCGCCGTGCCGTTCTGGCCGTCGAGGATACGCACCTTGTAGTCGGCCAGCTTGAACTCGGCCAGCGCCGGATAGACCGGCGTCAGCGCCTTGCGCATGGCGCGGTCGAGGGCGTCTACCGGCCCATTGCCGCTGGCGACCGTGTGTATCTCCTCGCCGCCAACGCGCAGCTTGATAGTGGCTTCGGCGAACACGCCGCGCCCGGCACGGTGCTCCACCACCGCCATGAAGTCAATCAGTTCGAAAGGCGGTTGATAGTCTGGGCGCTGCCGGTAGATGAGCATCATGATCGAGGCATCGGCCCCCTCGAAGACGAAGCCCCGATGCTCCAGTTCCTTGATGCGGGCCACAAGCCTCTGCGCTTCTTCCGGCGACAGCTTCAGCCCATATTCTTCGGCCTTGCTGAG
>DAOTZZ010000129.1:0-23027 GCA_034433965.1 Anaerolineae bacterium | reverse complement strand
GCCGGGCAGACCGAGATCGGCGCGATCGCGTCCCTCGCCGCAAGTGCAATCATCAGTCAGACCAGACTTGCCGCCCAGCACCAGCACGGCAACTTCTGCCTGCCGGGCGACCGCTACCGCCTCAGCGAACCCCTCGCGCGAGTCGCCCTGCACGTCGCAGCCCCTGGCGTAATAGACCTGCGTCTGCGGAGATACCTTGCGCCGGATGCCTTCCAGCACGCTGATCATCGGTACCCAGTGGTCTACCATGTCCAACCTGTCGGGCAGCGGCTGGCCGAAGGGGTTACTGCGCGCTGCTGCAAGGAGCGACTCGATGTGCGCGATGTAGGCGTAGTCGCCCACCAGGTTACGCACACTGTCGGCGTTGGGGCCGATGACGGCGATCGAGGTCAGGTCTTTGTGCAGAGGCAGCAGATCGCCTTCGTTCTTGAGCAACACGATGGATTTCTGCGCCAGCGAACGCGCCAGCGCCCGCTGTTCCGGGGTGTCGAAAACCTGAATGGCACGTCCTGAGTCCACGTAGGGGTTTTCGAACAGTCCCAGCAGGAACTTGGTTGTCAGCACGCGCCGTACGGCTGTATCAATCAATTCTTCGCGGATGCAGCCGGCGCGCACTGCCTGCAAGAGGGGTTCACCGAAACAGTCTATGCTGGGCAATTCGATGTCTATGCCCGCGCTGAGTGCCAACCCAGCCGCCTCCTGCTTGTCGCGGGCCACATGATGGTAACTGTGCAACTGATCTACGGCGAAATAGTCGGAGACGACCAGGCCGTCGAAGCCGAACTGTCCCCGCAACAGATCGTTGAACAGTTCGCCCGCAGCGCCGCAGGGGACGCCATCGAGTTCGTGGTAGGCGTTCATCACCGACCACAAACCAGCCTCCTTGATCGCCGCTTCGAAGGGCGCGACGAAGACTTCCAGCAGTTCGCGGCGCGGGATGTGGGCCGGTGCCCAGTTCAGACCCCCTTCGGAATTGCCGTAGCCGACGAAGTGCTTGCCGGTGGCGATGATACCTTCGCGCAGGCTGCGGCCTTGCAAACCCTTGATGTAAGCAGTTCCCAGCCGGGCGACCAGATAGGGGTCTTCGCCGAGCGTCTCTTCGACGCGCCCCCAGCGCGGGTCGCGCGTCACGTCGAGCACAGGGGCCAGCGCCTGATGAGCACCGACGGCGCGCATCTGTTCGCGGATGACCTGGCCCATCTGTTCGACCGCCTGCGGGTCCCAGGTGCTGGCAATGCCAATGGCCTGCGGAAAGCAGGTCGCGCCCAGGGCCATGTAGCCCGCGCAGCTTTCTTCGTGCACCATGGCAGGAATGCCCAGCCGCGTCTCGTGGATCAGAAACGCTTGAATGGTGTTGGCCAGTTCGGCGCTATCCTTCGGCCCCAGATTGCTCGCGCCGCCAATGCGGGTGATCTGCCCGATGCCCTGGCCCAGCCGTTGGCGCGCCTTAGCCAGGGAGAACCGCTGGTTTTCCAGCACTTCGAAGACCCACCGGCTGCCAAGTTGCGCGCACTTTTCTTCCAACGTCATCCGAGCCAGTAGATCGTTGACGCGCTCCTCGACCGGGCGTGCCGGGTCCTGATAGGGCAACCTGCTGCCAGTTGCTTGCGACACGTGAGATTCCTCCTGTAGATAGGTCTCCTCAACGCACCCCCAACGTCGAGGATGCTGCGAAAGCCCACTCCGGTGCTGCTCATGTCCCCCTCTTAGGGGCAACGCCAACCATGTCCCCTGCGAGTCGGTGACAGTTCAGGCCGCGGGAGCATAGATTCTGAACTGACCGCTCAGGTGGAGCAGGCTCATCAGATACAACAGGCCACTATAGTATCGCCACTGGCCAGTGGGCAACGGTGTGTTCCAGAATTCTTCAATGAACTCCCACGCGATCGGCTCAGTAGCGGCCAGGCTGGCAACCGCATTGGTGGCGACCAGCCCTTCCGAATACCAGGGCGACAGCGCTTTGCTGCCGTCAATCAGGTATTTGTCGGAATATCTCCCTATCCCCTGTTTGTAGAAGAAAGCCTGCAGACGGTTGCTCTGCTCGATTTGCCAGGGGTCGGCGGCAAACCAGGCGTAATCGACGGCAACATTCATTCCTACTCGCCAGGCATCAGCGTAGAAGTACTCGCCGTAATTGCTGAGGGCGTAGGGTTCGCCGTCGAACGTGGTGTAATTGGCCATCAGGCCGGTCTCTGGATGGGCAGCCTTGCGCAGGAAGGCGCGGCTGGCTTCCGCGGCTGCAGCCCAGAAGTCATTGTCTTCTTCCGCCCAACGTGCCCACAGCTCATAGTAATGAGGCAGGTGATACGAGGGGTCGGTGAAGGAGCTTTCGCGGCCAAAGCTCGGCACGAAGACTACCAGCTTGTTTTCGCGGTTGAACATGTTCGTTGAACCGCTGCGGGGGTCGTCTTCCTTGTGCAGCATGGTGTGCAGGATGGCGTTGGCTTCGGCCTGATAGTTGAAAATCCCCTCGCCATTGCCCCAGCGCCCCGCCGCAAAGAATAGCGCCATCACGAACCATTCCTCGCCATCGGAGGCGGGATTCTGGTCAATCTTGGTGCCGTCGGGGCGGCAATGCCAGGCGAAGTAGCCCGCGTACGCGCCGCTCTCGTTGTACATGTACGTTTTGGCCCACTTCCACAGCCGGTCGAATTCCTCTTTCTTGTCCAGTTGGACGGCGATCATCATGCCGTAGGACATACCCTCGGTGCGCACGTCACCGTTGCCAGTGTCCAGGATATAGGCCATGTCGTCGCCGACAGGATAATAGACACGCTCGGTATTGTCGTCGCCGTAGAAAAGCTGATTCCAGGTCTCCTGAATGCGGGCCTCGATTTCCGCATCGCTCAGCCCCCACTCTTTGAGCATGTTGCGATACTGACCGGTGAAGAACGCGCCTTGCGACGGCGGTACTGGGGCCGGGCGTGTTCCCTGGGCGAAGGCAGTGTGTAGCGCCGGCAGCAGCAGGGCACAAATGGTTGACAGTGTGATCAGGTGCTTCATGGCAACGCTCATCCCTTGAGTTCTCCACCAGTCAGGCCGGTGACGATATATTTCTCTGCCACAACGTAGAAGATCAGCGCCGGGATGATCAGGATGGTGACGTAGGCCATCACCCGCGCCCAGTCGGTCCCGTATTGTCCTTGATAGCGCATGATCCCCAGCGGGAGTGGCCACTTGTTGGGATCGTTCAGAACCAGCAGGGGCAGGAAATATTCGTTCCAGCCGACGATCACCTGCAGGGTCGCTACGGCGGTGAGGGCCGGGCGCGACAGCGGGAGCAGGATGTAGCGGAAGAAACCGAAAGTGGAGCAGCCATCAATGTAGGAGGCGTCCTCTAGTTCGATGGGCACCGCCATGAAGAAGCTGCGCAGGATCACCACGCTGCCTGGCAGGCCAAAGGCTACCATGGGCAGGATGACTCCCCACAAGCTGTTGATCAGCCCCAGGTCGCGTATCTGAATGAAGACGGGCAGAATGGCGACCACAATCGGGAAGAGCAGCCCGATGGACAGGATGTTGAAAAGCAGCCCGCGTCCGAAGAAATATACGCGGCTGAAGACGAAGGCCAGCAGACTGGCCAGGCTGACGTTCAAGATGGTGATGCCCGCCGTGATGACGAAGCTGTTGCGCGTCGCCTGCCAGAAGTCCGAACTCTTCAGGACGGCGGTGTAGTGTTGCCACTGAATACCCTGGCGGGGCAGGTCGAACGGCCTGGACAGAAATTCCCCGTTGGTGCGCATTCCGCCCAACACTGCCGTGAGCACGGGGCCTGCCACTATCACCGTGAGCAGGATCAGGACGGCATAGCGGATGATCAGCGCCAGCCGTTTTTCGTTGAGCAAGGGGGTGAGCATTCTCAGCGTCCGCGTAGATTCCATGGTCATCTTTCTCTCCTGCTCCGGCTAGAACACCTCAGCGGAATAGTCCTGGCGCATGACCAGGCGCTGATAACCGAGCGAGAACACGAGCGTGATCATGAAGAGGACGACAGCGACCGCGCTGCCATAGCCGAGGTTGAAGCGCTGGATGCCATACTTGTACAGGTAGGTCGCCAGGACTTCGCTGCCGTTCACTGGCCCCCCCTGGGTGAGCACCCAGATGGTCACAAACTGTTGAAAAGAACCCAGCACCGACAGGAAGACGGTCAGCCGGATAGTGTTGCCCATGAGCGGCAGGGTGATTTTCCACAACACCTGCCGCCAGTTCGCGCCATCAACGCGCGCGGCTTCTTCCAGGTCTCTGTTGACTCCCTGCAGTCCGGCCATGTAGAGGATCATGTAGAAACCGAAATATTTCCAGGTCAGCACCCCGAAGACGGAATAGAGCACAATATCGCGGTCGCCCAGCCAGGCCACGCGATTTGTCCCTGGCAGGAGGGCATCCAGGGTGAGGTTGGCCAGACCAGACTGAGGGTGCAGCACGTAGAGCCAGATGATGGCGGTGATAGGTTCGGAAAAGACGTAGGGCACGAAGAGCAGCAGGCGGAAGATGCGGCTGCCGGGCAGCGTCCCGCGGCCCACCAGCAGGGCGATCGCCAGTGCCATGGGCAATTGAATGGTGATGGACATGGCCATCAGCATGAAGCTGTGCTGGACGGCCAGGCGGAAGACGCTGTGATTGTAGAGGCGCTCGTAATTGGCCAGCGCCACGTAGTTGGTCAGCGGTCCGAAGCCGTCCCATTTGTACAGGCTATACCGTACAGAGCCGAGCACAGGGATGAGCAAAAACGTGAGAAAGATGGCCATGCCGGGCGCGACGAACAGGAAGATCAGCAGGGCCTTGTGCAGGGAATTGTGCAGCTTGTCTCTGGAGACCTGCGACCGGGTGGCGCTGGATGCGTAGGGTCGGAGCGCAGACATAGAAAGTTCCTTTGCGAAGCTCAGCAGCGTCTGGGGTGGGTCGTGGGGGTATGGAGCGGTGTGCTCCACACCCCCACCAGGCGAGGACTGGCCCGGCTAGTCGAGTTCCATTGCTGCCGCGTCTTCGATCATGGCAGCCGCTTCTTCGGGTGACGCCTGACCTGCGAAGAGAGCTTCTACCGCGTCGTTCACCATACCGCCGACAGCGGGTGGCAGGAACTGATCGTAGTAGAGCTGGAAGTACGGTGCTTCGTCGCGGAACTTGATGATCGTCTTCTTGATGGGATCGGTGATCACCTCGTCAGCGCCCTTGACCGTCGGCACGATGCCCATGGCGGGGTTTTCCGTGCCAGCGCGTTGCACTTCGAGGCTGGTGATGTACTTCAAGAACTCGACCGTCTCGTCCGGAGCGTTCGCACCGACAGCGAAACCATCACCGCCGCCCAGCACGTCACCGGGGTTGCCCGCGCCCCCTTCGACCACCGGGAACGGGAACCAGCCCAGTTTCGGTAGCAACACGGCGGCTTTTTCGGGGCTGTTGCCCTGATAGGCACCCGGTGCCCATTGGCCCATCAGTTCCATGGCGGCGGCTTCATCGAGCATCACCGTCTGCTGATCGCCGTAGTTCATCCCCAGATACCCTTCGGGGAAGGGATCGAGGTCGATCAGTTGTTTGAGATATTCGCCAGCCTTGACGAATGGCTCGTCGGTGAATGCGCCTTCACGGTTGTACGCCTTCAGGAAGGCATCCCCACCACCGATGCGCAGCGCCAGATAGACCCACCAGAAGTGGCCGGTCCACTTGTCCTTCTCGCCGAGCGCGATGGGGGTGATACCCGCGTCCTTCAGGGCCTTGACAGCGGCCAGGAATTCGTCCCAGGTCTGGGGCGGATTCTCCGGATCGAGACCCGCCTTGGCGAAGAGGTCTTTGTTGTAGAAGATACCGACCGCGCCCCACGTCCACGGCACGCCATAGTATTCGCCGTTGTGGCCATAGAGTTCCAGGGCGGCTTTGGCAGCGAACGAGTCCTTCCATTCGCCTTCCAGTTCGGGCGCGATGTTGCGCACCAGGCCGGCGTCAGCATATTTCCACAACACTCCACCGCCCCAGCTCTGGAACAGGTCGGGCGGGTCGCCAGCCTGCATGACGGTCACCAGACGGCTCTTGAAAGCTTCGTTCTCCAGGATGGTGATCTCGATGTTGACGTTGGGGTGCTGCGCCATGAACTCATCGGCGACTTGCTGCCAGAAGGCGGCCTGGGCTTCGGCGGTCTGAATGTGCCACCAGCGGATCGTGACCTTCTGCTGCGCCGAAGCAGGCACCCTGGCTGCCATGCCCAACACCATGACCAGCACCAGGCTCAAGAAAAAGAAACGACGAAAGACTTTCATTGCTTCCTCCTTATTACTTTTCGGGGTAGGGGTATTGACCGCTACCCATCTGACGGTTAAAGTATCTCCTGTTTTCAGGGGACGACTCGGAGCCAGGCTTGCGACGGCTCGCGCTCCGGGTCGCCTCCCCGCCTCAGGAGGAATACCCTACTTAAGCCGCTTGCGGCGCACTGTGGTGTGCTCCCTGGCTGCCCTCGGCGACTGACACGACTGGCGTATGACCAGCTCAGTCGGCAGTTCGATCCGCTCTCCTGTGTACTCTGGGTCTTTGATCTGGCGCAGCAACATGCGCGTCGCCAGCCGTCCCATCTGTTCCAGCGGTTGCCGGACGGTCGTCAGGCCAGGGTGAACATGCGCCGCCTCTGGAATGTCGTCGAAGCCGATCACAGAAATATCTTCGGGGATGCGTAGCCCGTGATCGCGCACCGCATCCATCACGCCGAATGCTGATACATCGTTGGAGGCGAAAATCGCTGTGGGTGGATCGGGCAGAGCGAGCAAAGCATTTGCGCCTGCATAGCCGTCCGGTTGCTGGAAGTGACCTTCTACTACCAGCGCCGGGTCGAAGGCGATACCATGATCGGCCAGGGCGGCCTTGTAGCCTTCCAGGCGATCTACCGCGCATCCCAGGCGCATCTCGCCGGTGACGAAACCAATGCGGCGGTGACCCAGTTCGATCAGATACGAGGTGGCATCATAGCTGCCCTGGCGGTTGGTGGCAGCGACAGCAGGGCAGGCCTCATTGGTGCCCTGGTGATCGATCAGTACATACGGAAACCGTTCCTGGTGCAGCGACTCCAGATATGCCTGAGGATTCAGGGGGAGCAGCAGCAACAGGCCGTCGGTCATGCCGCGGGTGAGGGTGGCAACGTAGGTGGACTCTTTGGTCTTGCGGCGGTGCGTGGTGTAGAGCATTAGCTCGTATTGCGCGGCGACCAGTTCCTCTTCGATGCCGCGGATGATCTCACCGGTGTAGCTGACGCCCACCTCGTGCACCAGTAACCCGATGACATGCGAACGTCCACCGGCCAGGCTGCGTGCCTGCTGATTGACCACATAGCCCAGGCGGGTCATGGCGGTGAGCACACGCGCGCGCTTGTCGGGCCGGACGTGATCCTGATTGTTGAGGACACGAGAGACGGTGCTGGGGGAAACGCCAGCCTCGCGGGCCACGTCTAGAATGGTGACATTGTGTGACCGTGAATTTTTACGAGGGGGCATTGCCACGTCTCTCCAAAGATCTATTGAAAACGCTACCAATTATCGAGACAGAAAAAGAACGCATTCTCACTTGCTCGCCAGCGAAACAAACGGCTGTTCGAGATAATCTGACAGCTATTCAAATTGGTAGCGCTTTCAAAATTCACGATAGCAGGATTCTGTTTTGCTGTCAAGACGGTTGGAGAAAATACCGTCCGCTGCCGGGATAAAAGATGTGGAGTTGCTGATCTGTCTGGAGCAACGCCGTTGGCCGGTTGGGCGCTGTTGGCCTGGGCGTCGCGTTGGAGTGCTGCCCATCCGCCGCAACCGTCCACAGACGAGCGCCGCAAGCGGCGAACGGGTCAGCGGGCAATGGAGAACGCTCCTGTGCCAGAAGCGTGATGGAATACCGGCGCCGATGAGCGCAGCGGCTGGACGAACGGGGACTTTCTGTCTGCGCTGGACGCGCTGAACACGGTGGTTGACGAGCGCTCGAGTCTGCTCAACGCAACCGCTCGGCCTCGGCACCCACGTATAGACGCGGCACGCGCGGCAACAGGGCCGTGATGACCTCGTAGTTGATCGTCTCGGCCCAGGCGGCCACTTCTTCAGCGGTGATGCGCTCCTCGCCCTGCGAGCCGATCAATACCACTTCGCTATTCAGTTTCACTGGCCCCACCTGCGACACATCCACTACCAATTGATCCATGCACACCCGGCCCACGATGGGGGCGCGCCGTCCGTTGATGAGCACGGCTCCCCGGTTGGAGATCAGGCGGTGATAGCCGTCCCCATAGCCTACCGGCACCAGGGCGACGGGCATCTCGCGCGGGGTGATGTAGGTGCGACCGTAGCTGATGCTGGAGCCAACGGGCAGCGTGCGCACACGGGCGACATGGCTCTTGAGCGATAGAGCAGGACGGAGCGGCACTGCCGGTTCCACTTCGCTGGAGGGGGGCAGCCCGTACATGGCAATGCCCACGCGCACGGCGTCCAGATGCGTCTCTGGCAAATCCAGTGTGGCGGCACTGTTGGCCGCATGGCACAGGGGGATGCGAAAGCCTGCCGCGGTCAGGCGGTTACGCACCTGCTGAAAGCGGCGGAGTTGTAGCAGGGTGTAGTCCTTGTCGGCCAGGTCGGCGACGGCAAAATGTGTGTAAAGCCCCTCGATCCGTATCCCTGGCAGCGCGGCTACTTCTTGCATGAAAGGCAGTACTTCGTCCGGCAACAGGCCGAAGCGCCCCATGCCCGTATCTACCTTGACGTGCACGGTCGCAACGCGCCCCAGGCGGTTGGCTGTGGCCGAGACAAGGCGGGCTGGTTCCAGATCGGAGAGGGTCAGCGTCAGGTCGTGTCTCAGTGCCCCTTCTATCTCATCCGGTGAGGTATAGGTCATGACCAGGATCGGCGCAACGATCCCCGCCTGGCGCAGGTATATTCCCTCATCGGCGCGACCTACGGCAAGCCGGCTTGCGCCGTGACGAAGGGCTGTCTGTGCTACTTCCAGCGCGCCGTGCCCATAGGCGTCGGCCTTGACCACGGCCATCAGTGTCACACGGGGGCCGATATGCGCTTTGATGGCCTGTACATTGTGCGCGATGGCATCCAGGTCAATTTCAATGTAGGTGAGGGGGGGCACCGGGCTGCCTGCCTTTCCTGCAACTTTTCACAGAACACGACATACAAAGGCCGGTCTTCTGGCACATCTCACACTTTTCTGGCCGTTGAACGCGCACCAGTATACTCTGACCGGCGCACTTGGGTAGAGCTTTTGTGACCAAATGGGCGCGCTGAGGGCGGCGTTCACATTCGCAGCGCGTTTGTTTGGACCGAGGAGTGTCTCTCAGGGTTTCCAGCAGAGCAGGGGGCGCTGCGAGGAACAGCGCCCCTATGTCCAAAGACAAGGAGGACTACAGGATCACCCCTGCAGAAATGCCAACACGTCCTTCTTGCTGACCGACGCTACCGCCATGACGTGATCGCCACCGCCGTAGTAGATGCGATATTCGTCTACTGTCTCGATGCCGCCGCAGGTGAAAACCACGTTGGGCACGTCGCCCCAGTATTCCCAAGGGGCGTCGGGACACAGGATCGGCGCGTCCTGACGCCTGATCACTCGGGTGGGGTTCTCCAGGTCGAGCAGGGCTATGCCCAGGCAATAGACCCGCTGCTCGTTGTAACCGTGATAGAACACCAGCCAGCCGTGCTCGGTGTAGAAGGGTGGGCCGCCGGCACCGATGCGCACGCTTTCCCATGTGCCTGGGCGCGGACTCATCACCACCTGATGGTCGGTCCAGTGCAGCAGGTCGTCGGAGTAAGCGATCCAGATGTCCGGCGGGCGGCGGTGAAACATGGCGTAGCGCCCGCCGATCTTGCGTGGGAACAACGCCGCATCTTTGTTATCCTCGTCCGGCAACACAATGCCCATGCGCTCCCACGCGATCAGATTGGTGCTGCGGGCCAGCGCTACGCGCACGCCGTGCGGCGAGTAGGCGGTGTAGAGCATGTAGTAGGTGCCGTCGAGCCGGGTGATGCGGGGGTCTTCTACGCCGAAGAGTTCGAAGTCATTGGCCGGTTCCAGCACAGGCTGGCTCAGGCGGTTGAAGTGGTAGCCGTCCACGCTGATCGCACATCCGATGCGCGAGATGCGATCCAGTCCCTGTGCCCGGTAGAGCATGTAGACCAGGCCATTGTGCTCGACCACAGCCGCGTTGAAGACGTTGTCAGTCTCCCAAGGGCTATGGGGGGAAGGCACCAGGATAGGATTGCCGGGGTAGCGCAAGAGTTTGATCGGCTGAGTCATACCTCGTCTCCTGAAGTGAATGCAGTGTCCATTGCTGGCAGCTTGCCGTAGTGGGTCAGGCGTTCGACTACGGCGCGGTTGCCCAGCAGTGCCAGAAAACTCATGGTGAAAAAGCCCAGGGGCAGGATAGCAACCAGGCTGAAGACGATTGCCAGGCCGGAAACGACCAGCAGAGTCAGCGTATAGAGCGGGTTGGCCAGGGCCAGAAACAAGGCGTTGCGCAGAGCGGTGCGCAGGCGTTTCTGTTCTTGCTCCATCAGAAACGGCCACACATAGAACTGCATCACCAGCCACACTCCTCCCGCGCTCACCAGGGCGGCCTGGATCAGAAAGGCAGCCATGCCCTCCAGCGATCCGTAGAAGGCGAAGTTCACGGCCAGGAGCGCGCCCAGCGCCAGGTTGATCAGCGCCCAGCGCCAGCTCACCCAGGCATAGCGTCGCGCAGCTGCCACGAAATCGTCCAGGCGTTGTCCTTTGCCGTGCGCCAGGCTGTTGGTGACGGCATACAGGCCCGCGGTGGCCGGTGGACACAGGATCACAGTCAGGCTGAGGCCTAACCACAGCAGGTTGAAGGTCGCCAGGCCGACCATGCTATCCCACCAGTCGCGCAGAGTCTCCCAGATCACCGCCAGCGCAGCTTGCACAGGGACGCCTCACTCTTCTAGCAGCGTGCTCGCACCGGTCACTGTGTCGAACGTCAGGGTCACACGTCCTCCATCTGGTCCAGCGAAGACGCGCCGCCCAACTACCGGCTGGATCAGAAAGCCGTCTACCACCACGCGACGGCTCGCTTCGCTGCCCGCATAGGTGACGCGCAGCGTATGCTCTCCCTCCGCCAGATAGACCGGCGTGTCGCTCATCCGGTCGAGCCACAGATAGCGCCGGTCGGGGGCCGTGGCGGCGGGCAATAGCAGTGGCTCGCCATCGTCCACGCTAACAGCCAGGGCAATGGCCCGCTCACCGCCCGACAGCACCACTTCGGCCCCGCCCAGCGCTTCCAGATCGCTCAGATCGTTGATCAGGATCAGATCGGCCAGATTCGCTGCGGTATCGGGGTCAGCGCCGGTCAGGTCGAGGAATGAGTCGCCGCCCACGCCGCGCCCAATTTCCACGCCGATCACCTTGCCCGCCTGGGGAGTATCCACGCGCAGCGATCGCCAGGGCAGTGCCGCCTCGTAGACGTAGCCATCGCCGGTTGCGAACGGTTGCCAGGCCAGGCGAGCGTTGGGTAGCCAGGTGCTGGCGATCCAGTCCCAGACCTGCGGCCCCTGTGGAGTCTGCGCCAGAGTGAACTTGGCGCTCAGGCGTGTGCCGCGCCCTGTCGCATCAATATAACCCCACAGGGCGTCCTGTCGCCACACGCCCGGCCCGATGGAGTCTTGCTGATGCACAGGATCGCGCACGGTTGCCGCCAGGTAGAGCATTTCGTCGTCCCACATGAATTGCACGGTAAAACTGTCTACGTCCGGGCCACGCCATAGCGCCGCTCCTCGCAGGAACTGACGGGCCGTGTTGGCGGCAAAGGATGGCACGCCTTCCCATTCGTCCAGCCCGCCGTCTATCTGCGGAGGGCTGGCAGCGCGCAGCGCTACCAGTTGTAGCTCGCGCGAGGCGATCGCTTCGCGCTGATAGGCGGCATAGAGCCAGTAGTCACCCGCCTGCGCCACGCGGAAGGGAATGGTCAGTTCATCGCCAGCGCCCAGGCTATAGTATTGCCCGTTGCTGAAGTAGGCTTCGCCAGTCCAGTCGCGGGTGCGCAGGTCAGGTTTGCCCGCTGAGGGGCGGCCATGCTCGGCCTCGACCACCACATAAGAGCGCACCTCAGTCTCGCGGTAGTTGAGATAGCGCCCGGCCAGCGGACTGCGCTGAATGGCCAGCAGCGACATCAGCGCTTCGATGGTGGACTCAGCTCCGGAATTGCGGTTGACGCGCCACTCCACTGGCCCCAGCAACCCATCGAAGCAGCGACCGGTCTCCGGATCGTACATGGGCACGCTGGCCATGTTGTTGCCGAAGTACCACGATCCGGCCAGCCCGGCCAGTCGCGCATAGCGTTCTTCGCCGGTGGCCTGATATAGAGCCATATAGCCCTGCACCAGCATATTCGTGCCGTAGGCGATCTGATTCAGGCGACGGGGCAGTACGCCGATCTCGCGGATGCGCTCGAAGACAAGCTGACGGATCAGGAACGTGTTGGCCCCTGCTGCTGCCGAGGCGATCCAGTCCTGGCGGCCCAGGGCAGCGCCCGCCTCGGCCAGGGCGTGTATCTGATGACTGCCCCAGGCGTGCCAGTAGCCGGGCGCGTTGGTCGTCACCGGGTGCATGCCAAAGGGGTAGGTCAGACTGTCCCCCAGGTGGTATTGCGCGATGCCGTCGGCCAGATACTCGATCAGCGCCTTGGTCTGCGGGTTGGGATTGGCGCGGTAGTAAGTGCTGAACGCCTGCAGGGCAATGGATGATTCGTCAGCAGCGCCGTTGGGAATCCAGGCGGGGACACGGTGACCATGTACCAGGTTGTACTCTCCGTAATGCCCACTGTAGGCTGCGGCCAGCGCGGTCTCTGTCAGGCGATAGCTGGCCTGTAACTCGGCGGCGTAAGCGGGGTCAACGGAGCTGAACACGCGGTAGCCTTCGGCCAGCGCCCATAACCCGCGCACGGCCCACCAGCCGAGAGACTTGTAGCTGGTCTTGCCGTCGGTGTTGATCGTCCCCTGATCATCCAGCACAAAGTTGTAGAAAGTGCCATCGTCGTTCTGCATGTAGCGCACGAATTCCAGGCACAGGCGGGCATTTTCCAGGGCGCGCTCGTCGCCGGTCAGTTCGTAATACCACAGATAGACGATGGCCGCTCGCGCCACGTCATCTACCGCGGCAATGCCTTCTCCTGCAGCGTCCACCCACTCGTAGTCGGGGTATTCCGAGTAGATGTGCACAATCGCCATCGGTTGTCCGGCGAAGCGCACCGGCTCAGTGAGATAAAGCAGGTGATCCAGGTTGATCAGCCCCGCTCGCATGGTTTCCTCCTGACCGACAGCCGGTGTCGGGCTACCCGTGACCAACACTCCCAACAGGACGATCAGCCCGATCCCATGAACTGCGAACAGCCGTCTCGGTGCTCTCATGGCCTCTAGCCTTTCACTGCGCCTACTGTCAGCCCTTCGATGAAGTAGCGCTGGGCAGCGAAGAACAGCGCCAGGATGGGCACGGCCATCATCGTCGCCATGGCCATCATATAGTGCCACTTGGGGGCCTCTTTGGAGAGCGATTCCTGGAAGAACTGGATCGCCAGTACCAGCGGGAACATCTGCGTTGTGTTGAGATAGATCAGGGGGCTTTCGAAGTTGTTCCAGTTAGCCTGGAACGATAGCACCCCAATGGCAAGAAAAGCGGGCTTGACCAGGGGCAGCATGATGTAGAAGTACGTCTGGATTGGATTTGCCCCGTCAATGGCGGCGGCGTCTTCCATCTCGCGGGGGATGGTCAGAAAAAACTGCCGCAGCAGGAAGACATAGGCTGGCCCCCAGGCAAACCACGCTGGCACGGTCATCGGATCGTAGGTATTGAGCAGCCCCAGCCGTTTCCAGATCAGAAAGGTGGGCACGCGCGTCAGCGTGGCCGGAATCATCATGGTCGAAAGCATGATGAAGAAGATGACGTCGCGCCCTTTGAACTCAAAGCGGGCGAAGCCATAGGCTACCAGGGAGGCGCTGAACATTTCGGCGAACATGGCCAGGCCGGTGATGAACAGCGTATTGCCCAGAATGCGCCAGAAGGTCAGACCAGGGGCGATGCTGGCCAGTTTTTCCCAGGCTTCGATATAGTTTTCCGGCGCGATGGGATCGGGGATCCATTGCGGCGGCTGATCGAAGAGATGCTTCTCGACCTTCAGGGATGTGGAGACCATCCAGAAAAAGGGCACCAGGATGATCAACGCGCCTAGCAGCAGCAGGGCATAGATGAGAGCGCGCTGCGCCAGGTATTGCAGTTGTCTTCTGCGCCGCAGTTGGTCTATCTGTATGAGTGCCTGGGGCATAGTGCTTTCAACTGCCATCGCTCATTTCCTTCCTTTGTTGCGTTGCATACCTTCGTAGAACACCCAGGCCGATGACGAACGGAAGATGAGCAGGGTCAGCAGTACGATCAGCAGGGTGAGCATCCAGCCCAGCGCCGAGGCATAGCCCATACGCCCAAAGTTGAACGCTTCGTTGTAGACAAACCAGTTGACGAACCAGCCATCGTCGCGGTTGGTGGGGATGAACGCCTGCTGTGTGAAAATCTGCAGCGCGGCGATCGTACCCGTGACCAGATTGTAAAAGAGCGCCGGGCTGAGCATAGGGATGGTGATATGACGGAACTTCATCCAGTTGCCCGCCCCGTCAATGGCCGCAGCCTCATAGAGTTCGGCGGGGATGTTCTTCAGCCCGGCCAACAAGATGACGGTGTTCGCCCCAAACACACCCCAAAGACCCATGATCACAAACGACGGCAACACCAGGTCCTTATCAGTGAACCAGCCCAGCGGTTGCACATCCAGTAGTTCGTAGAGGGGCTTTAGCAGGCTGTTGATCAGGCCGCTGGTGGGCGCGAAGATCCAGAACCACAGCAAGGCGACCGCAGCGGCTGGCAGGACGGCGGGCAGATAATACAACGTGCGCCAGAAGCCCACCCAGCGTACTTTCTGGTTGAGCAGCAACGCCACGCATAATGCCCCTACCAGCCCCAGGGGGATGCTGAAGACCGCGTAGCGTAGCGTCAGCCAGAGGGCTTTCAGGAAATAGGGATCGGTTGCCCCGATCAGATAGGTCTTGCCACCCCAGCGGATGCGGTCGAGTTCGCGGTAACGCACCGTTTCGGGCGAGGGGGATTCCATGACGCCAAGCACTTGCAGGGGACGCTGACCTTCTGGCAGCTCAACTATTTTGATAGATAGAGCGCGCTTATAGTTGAACAGCGGATCTTCTAGAGAACGAGGTTTGTCCCACAAGACGTTGTATTCAGTGAAGCTCAGGTAAAACGATAGCCCGATGGGAAATACGACGAAGGCCAGAAAACCAACTATCCAGGGCAAGACCAATACGAAGCCAGTCGCAGGCTCTCTCTTGACTCCCAGGCGGCGCAGCAGCCAGTAGACGCCGTACATCACAGCGCCCAGGGCAACGGCTACTGCCAGGTAACGCAGCAGGGTGGGGTAATACGTTGCCAAAGCGCCGGGGTCACCGGTCATGGGCTTTTCCTCCCCCGTCTACTAAGTGGACAGCAGGAGCGATAGCCTGCTGCTCCTGCTGTCCTGCTATCTGATGTGAGGTTACTTGGGCAGCACGTCCTCTAGCAGGATGCGCGCGTCCGCCGCCAGGTTCTCGACCGTGTCTTCGCCCTGGAACAGCGGGGCCTGGAAGTCCTCCCAGAAGATGGTGCTCCATTCGCTGAAGCGTGGGATGATGCGGAAGGCGCGCATATAGGGCACCGCGGCGATGATGGCCTCGGCGTTGGCGGCTTTGCGCGGCTCGGAAGCGATCAGATGCTCGACATTGGCCTGCGAGATGCGCGGTGAGACGATCTTCCAGTTATGGATACCCTCGGTCAGCGCCACCAGGGCCTCATAGGCCAGATCGGGATACTTGGTCTTGGCGTTGATGACAGTCGCCGCTGTCCAGGCGAAGGTGACATTTTCTCCGTTCACACCCTTGGGCACGGGCGAAATGCCCACATTCAGCCCAGGGACGCGGTCCAGGTCGTCCGCCGCGCCACCCATGAACATGGCGACCTTGCCCGCCTTGAACATTTCGGCAAAGCCCTGCTCGGCGATGGTCTGCTGCGACGGGCAGCATTCTTCGTTGTAGATCATGCTGGCGTAGAACTGCGCACCAGCCATCGCTTCGGGCGTGTCAATGGGCGAACTCTTCAGGTCTTCGCTGATCACTTCCCCGCCGAACGACCAGATGAACATGTGGATGGGCGGCCAACCGTTCATGGTGAAGCCGTAGTGATTCTCGTTGGTCAGCTTGATGGCGGCTTCCTTAAACTGATCCCAGGTCCAGTCGGCGGTTGGGTACTCCACGCCCATCTCGTCGAAGATGTCTTTGTTGTAGTAGAGCACCACCGGCTGCGCGATCCAGGGCAGGCCGTACACCCCATCGGCCAGAGCCACTGTCTGCCAGACACCGGGGAAGTAATCGTCCGGATTGGCTACATCGCGCGTGTCGTTGGCCAGGTACCCGGAGATGTCGAGCAGCACGCCCTCGTAGGCCCAGGCCATGTGATCCTGGTCGAGCCAGAACAGATCGGGGGCTGTCTCGCCTGCCAGGGCTGTCTGCAATTGGGTGTAGTAGTCTGATGGCTTCGGCTCGTAGATGATCTCGAAGGTGGTAGAGGCCGCGTTTACCGCATCCACAATTTTCTGGAATTCGGCGGCTTCCTCGACGCCAGCCCAGTTGGTCACGCGCAGGGTCACTTTCTCCTGGGCGCGCGCCGGGCTGCTCACTGCCGAGAGAGGCAGCAGGGCTACCACGAGTAGCAGCGCAATGATGAGATGCAAGGACTTCTTCATTTTTGTAACTCTCCTCAATAACTGTGTCAGGTACGATCAGAGTCTGGTGAACGAGCGGACGTTGTTTGGGGGCTATTGGGTTGTAGGGCCTCCTTTCTGGTCGTCATCTCCTCCTGTTGGTCGGCTTAGCTGCCATAGTCATCGTCATGTGCTTCGTCAGAAGGATGGCACCCGCACGATTCTCGCAGAATGACTTCTGTGCTCAGCCGCAGCACAAAGCTGGGCATGGGGCCGCGCTCGATCATGTCTATCAGTCGCCGTGCCGCCTCGACGCCCATCTCGTACTTGAACATGCGCACGGTTGTCAGGGGAGGGTCGTGTAGCGGCCCCCAGGTGACGTTGTCGAAACCGACGATTGCCAGGTCGGCGGGGATGTGTCGTCCGCACTTCTTGGAAGCGCGGATAGCTCCCAGGGCTGTCGCATCGTTGACCGCGACCACCCCTTCCAGGTCGGGATAGCGCTCCAGGGCCTCGATCATGCCTGCGTGCCCCGTATTCACCGTCGTGTCCGGCATATAGATCACCAAGGGCTCTTGCCCGGCTTCGCGCATGGCTTTTTCATAGCCTTGCCGACGCTCGCGGCTGCTGAACCAGTGTGCCGGGCCGGAGAGAAAGACCAGGCGGTGCAGACCGTGCGCTTCCAACAGATGGCGGGTGATGCGGTAGGTGCCGCCTACGTTATCGCACACCACCGCGTCTATATCTGTCTCTTCGAGCAGGTTGTCAATGAGCACCAGGGGAAGCTGAGTGTTGTGCAACTGAATGAGGAAGGAAGGTTTCAGGGCCGGGCCTACCAGGATCAGGCCGTCTACCCGTTGCTCGGCGATCAGGCTGAGTTGTGTCGCATCAGCCATGCCCGCCGCATCTACAAATGTGGTGATCACGTGATAGCCGCGCTGCCGGGCTTCGTGATCGATCCCCTCGACGATCTGTACGTGATAGCTGGAAATCGGCTGCGGATCGCGGCGGTAGTTGATGCACCCCAGCGTGAACGTGCGCGAGGTGGCCAGCCCTCTGGCCGCACTATTGGCGGCGTAGCCGATCTCGCGGGCGATGCGCAAGATGCGCTCGCGCGTTTCCGGGTTTACGCCAGGGCGGTCATTGAGCGCCCGCGAGACTGTAGCGGTGGAGACGCCGGCGCGTTCAGCAATTTCGATCAGACTCGGTCGCATGAGGTCAAACCTCGCTCAGATGTGACAGCGCGGCTTGAGGGCAATTCGGACGCTTGCAGGCATTGATGGGACGCAGAGGCAATCTTGTAAGTTTATTGCAAGCGTTTGCAATCAGCATACAACAGCTTTGATCGCGAGTCAATAATCAATAACCGACGCTGAGAGACCGTATCGAAAGATAGAGAATAAGTGTATACTGGGTAGACAAGGGATAATCGAGCAGAAAAGAGCGCAATAATAGAATGGCGGGCATACGCAACCGACGTGACCGACGACGAGTGGGCAGTTCTCGAGCCGCTCGTACCGCCTCCGTTACCCGGGGGGAGACCAGCGAAGTGGTCACGCCGAGAGATACTCAATGCGATCTTGTATGCGCTCAAAACGGGCTGCGCGTGGCATCTGTTGCCGCATGATTTTCCGCCGTACAGCACGGTGTTCTGGTACTTCCGGCGCTGGCGCCAAGATGGCACGTGGGAACGGCTTAATACCGTGCTGCGCGAACGGGTGCGGCAGCACATGGGGCGTGAAGCCCAGCCGCGGGCAGCGATCCTCGATAGCCAATCCGTCAAGACGACGGAAAAAGGGGGCTGAGAGGCTATGATGCTGGCAAGAAGATCAAAGGTCGCAAGCGCCAGGTGCTGGTGGATACGCAGGGCTTTGTGTTGAAAGTGCAGGTCCAGACTGCTTCGCTGTCGGATACGCAGGGGGGAGCGGCCTTGTTGAAGGGTCTTGAGGGTTGTTTTCCTCATCGGCAGGTGCTCTGGACGGATCAGGGTTACAAAAAGAGTTTTGCGGAGTGGGTCCAGCGCCAGTTGGGCTGGAGTGTGATCTGTGTGCGGCGACCGGTGCCGCCGCGTGGTGAGTATGCGACCTTGCTCAAGGAGTTCCTGGGGGAAGAGGCATACGCCCAGCGGTATCCGGCTGGCTTTCAGCTGCTCCCCAGGCGCTGGGTGGTCGAACGCACCTTTGCCTGGCTGGATCGTCAACGACGCTTGAGCAAGGATTATGAACTGCTCCCAGCTACTGGCGAAGCCTGGATCTATTTGGCCAGTGCGCGCCTGCTCTGGAAGCGACTGATCAAGCTTGTCTCTTAGAAAAGCGCTTTCCATACGGTCTCTGAACGTTAGAATGATTCAGCCCTGAGGGGTCGTTTCATTTCTTCCAAAGACTGTGGCAAAGTCGCTGTTGGCTTGGCAGGTTTTCTTCAGCACACTGCAACCCAGTAGGTATTTGCCAGGGACATAAGGAGACATTGTGGCTGCACAGATCGACCCACAAGCACATTTAATTCTGGTCACAGGCGTCACAGGCTACATCGGTGGCCGTCTGGTGCCGCGTCTGTTGGAAGCGGGCTACCGCGTGCGCGTCCTCGTGCGTGATCCGGCTCGCTTGCAGGGTCGTCCGTGGTTGGAACAGGTTGACGTGCATCAGGGTGATGTGCTGCGTCCTGACACACTGAAATCTGCTATGGCTGACGTGAGCGCCGCCTATTACCTGATCCACAGTATGCGCGGCAACCCCGATTTCCACCAGCGCGATCTGATCGCTGCCCGCAATTTCGGCGCAGCTGCTAAGGCACAAGGCGTACAGCGTATCATCTACCTGGGCGGACTGGGTAACCCGGACACCGACCTTTCCCGACACTTACAGTCACGCCAGCAAACCGGCGCAGCCCTGCGCGAAGCGGGCGTACCTGTAACCGAATTCCGCGCCGGAGTTATTGTTGGATCGGGTAGCATCTCATTCGAGATGATCCGCTACCTGACCGAACGCATTCCCATCATGATCTGCCCGCGCTGGGTCTTCACGCGCACTCAACCCATCAGTATCCACGATACGTTGGATTACCTGATAGCAGCATTGCAAACACCGGACAGCATTGGACAGATCATTGAAATTGGTGGTGCCGACATACTGACTTATGGCGAGATGATAACCGGCTACGCCCATGTGCGTGGGTTACGACGGTATCTCGTGCCAGTGCCTGTGTTGACCCCTCGCCTGTCTTCCTACTGGGTCCATTGGATGACACCCATCCCCAGTGACATTGCTCGTCCCTTGATTGAGGGCTTGCGCAACGAAGTTGTTGTGCGCGACAATGCCGCGCAACGGATTTTCCCCAACATCCAGCCCATGAATTACGAATCCGCTGTGCGATTGGCGTTGCAGAGCCTGCAAGCCAGTGCGGTAGAAACTTCCTGGAGCGATGCCCTGGTCAGCAGCCAGCCCCAACGTGAGCCAACCATTTTGACCACGCAAGAGGGTATGATCATCGAGCAACGGCAGCGCATTGTTGATGCTTCACCAGAAGCAACTTTCCGCGTCTTTTCCGGCCTGGGCGGCGAGCGTGGCTGGTTGTATTTGAACTGGGCCTGGCGGCTCAGGGGCATCCTTGACCGGATTGTAGGGGGAGTGGGTTTTCGCCGGGGAAGGCGGCATCCAGACGAAGTACGAGTGGGCGACGCTGTGGACTTCTGGCGCGTTGAAGCAGTTGAGGATAACCGGCTGTTGCGGCTGCGGGCTGAGATGAAAGTGCCTGGCCTGGCCTGGCTTCAGTTTGCAGCCGAGCCGATCAATGAGGGCCAGACACGCCTGACTCAAACAGCATTTTTTGCGCCAAAAGGATTGTTCGGGTGGCTGTACTGGTATGGTCTCTATCCCATCCACAGCCTGATTTTTTCGGGGCTGATACGCAAAATCGCAGAATGTGCTGAACGGCTCCCAGATGGAGCCAGACGTTTCTACCCCGCATAGTCTGGCGATCGTCTTGCCCAAGCTGCGGATCTATATTCCCCGCCGCCGTATACCAGCATACTTGACCCCAAGCCCCAGTCGGCTGAAGCGCGAGAATCGTTGTTTCTCTCCGCCGAGTTTGACGAAGACCTGCAACAGGTGGCGCTCAAGCAGTTGCGCGCGACGGGAACCTGTGATCAAAAATGGGTCTGAGTTGACTCTGGGTATCCGCCTGGAGCACATCACTATCAGCCCGACCCAACCGCCCGACACCATTCCCAGCCAGGTCTATGCCGTGCAGCCACTGGGAGACGAATGGATGGTGATGGCGCAGGTGACACAGGTCAACCTGCTGGAAGAGCATCCCGCTGAGCACGACCGATGTAATCCGGCTGGAAGTGCCAGCCCAAAAGATCGTGTCGCTGCAGGTTCCTCCCAAGCGCATCATCACCTTGCGACTCGACTTTGCCCAGGGGGACTGAGCAGAGTCAAGCTCGACGACGGACGGTTGGCACCGGTTGCGTGCCAACCGTTTGTCTTTTCCAGGGGAAGATGTCTGGCAAGCTACGGGGCACAGGTCAGCGCGCGCCGGTTATGTTGGCACTTTGAGCAGCAGTCCCACCAGGTAACCGGCCAGGGCGCTCACCGTGCCAATGATGGCCATTTCCAGCCCGCTCTTGCTGGGTCGCCCGACGGTGACATGAGCTTTGTACGCCCCCACGATGAAGAGTGCCAGCGCCGAGAGCAGGATCGAGGCAATGATGCTCATCCTGACCGAGAGGAAGATGAAAGGGAACAGCGGAATGAGTGAGCCGATCACTGCGGAAAATCCCACGACCAGCGCGGCGCGCAACGCGTGCTGACGGTCGGTCGGTGATAGCTGGTGCTCCTCGGCCATCATGACCTGGACCCAGGTGTCCTGATCGGCGGTGATGGTTTGCACGATGTGATCGAGCAGTTCGTCACCGAAGCCTTTCTTCTGGTAAATCTCGTAGATTTCCTGACGCTCCAGCTCCGGCACCCGCGCAATGTGACGATACTCGCGCGCCCGTTCGCTCTCGTAGAACGCGGCTTCGGCCTGCGTGGAGGTATAGGCCACGGCTCCCATAGAGATGGACTCGGCGAAGGTTGCTGCCAAGCCGGCGACCAACACGATCTGCGCATCACTGGTGGCCGCTGCCACGCCCAGGATCACGCCGAGCACATTCACCAGTCCGTCCTGTCCACCCAGGATGATGTCCGCCAATCCAGAGGCCCGGCGATGGGGATCGTGGCGCGAATGGTAGTCGAAATCGGCGTGCTCTATGGTGTGTGGCAGGCGAGGAGGAAGGTAGTGGGACGAGGGGGTCGTTCGCGCGGGAGCTTCTTCTTCCATAACTGCTCTCCTTCCTCGATGGGCAACTACAGGTAGTTTTAGTTCGAACTAGTAGTTTTATTATAAACGACTATTGGAGCAGAGGGCAACTGCGAGATTGGGCGATTTTTCTGGGAGTGCCGAAAATTCGCATCATTGGGTTAAGAGACCGGTATGGGAAGTGACGTATGAATGGGTAGAGTGGGAGGATGAGCGAGAGAAAACCTTACCCCAGTGTTTTGGTAGTCTTCCTTTTTACAGAAAGATCCGGACTTGACCAAACAACACTTGAGCGGGAGACTATCGGGAGTCGAATTGAACACATTTCGTACTCATGGGCGTGACGGGGTTCGCTCGATCGGGCAGATTCGCAAGATTGTCTTCCTGGCCAGGCACGTAGCGGACGAGTACCTGCGCACCGCCCGGACCGCTTAGCCGCCCCTTCCGGAATCCAGTACGAAGCCCGACTACAGTAGCCGGGCTTCGTGTTCTCGCTTCGCTGTGATGTCTGCAACGCGCCGCGTACAGGGCGGGGCAGGGGGTCACGTCACAAAGGCGCGGCTTGCCGCATGGCGTCGCCAGCTCCCGTCGGCCAGAATCTCCTTGATGGCTTCGATGGCCTGGATCAGCTCCTCATCGCTGTTGTAGAAGTGCGGTGACAACCGAATGCCCGCTTGCGGACGGTAATCTACCAGGATGTTGCGGGCGATCAGCTCGCGCGAGATTTCATACGAGCAGGTCGGGTCGGGTTCCAGCGTCACCGTGCCGCCGCGCTGCGCGGGATCGCGCGGTGAGTTGATCTTAAAGCCCGCTTCCTCGGCCAGGGCGATCAGCAGCGCCGTTTGATGCATGGACTTGCGGCGGATGTTCTCCACGCCGACCTGTGCGATGATGTCAATGCCCGGCTCGTTGGCGTAGAGCGAGGGGATGGCGGGGGTGCCGTTGAGGAAGCGGAAGGCGTCCT
>DAOTZZ010000128.1:0-2016 GCA_034433965.1 Anaerolineae bacterium | reverse complement strand
ACACTGCAGGCATCGGATAAGGGTAGACTAACGCCCCCCGTTGCCATTGCTCTTGCCGTTTCCGTTGCTGGAGGGCGCGAGCGGCACGGTGAGGGTGAAAGTCGTCCCCACGTTTTCCTGGCTGCGGAAGGTGAGCGTGCCGCCGTGCCGCATGACGCAGTGCCGGGCGATCAGCAGGCCCAGGCCGGTGCCCGGCTGCGTGCCCACGTTGCTGGCGCGGAAGAAGCCTTCGAAGACGCGCCCTTGCTCGCGTTGCGGGATGCCAATCCCTTCATCTTCCACTAGCACGGTGACGGCGCGCTCTTGGCGGCGCACGCCGACGCGCACCGTCCCCTGCGGTTTGGAGTACTTGACTGCGTTGGACACCAGGTTGCTCACAGCCAGCGTTAGCAGGCGCGGATCAGCCACGGCCCGGCAGTCGCCTTCTGCCTCCACGGAAAAAGTGAGGGTGGGCGGCGCGATCGTGCGAATCTCATCCACGATGGAGCGGCACAAGGCGGCCACGTCCACCGGCTCCGGATTGAAGGCCAGCTTGCCCGCTTCGGCGCGGCTGATGGTCAGGACTTCCTCCAGCAGCTCGGTCATGCGGCGAATGTACATCTGCAGCGTGTCAAGCTGACGGCGCTTGTCGGCCTCGCTCAGGCGGTCGCTGTAACGCTGCAGCATCTGCACGCTGGTCTGCATGACTGCCAGGGGATTGCGGAACTCGTGCGAGACCATAGATACAAAGCGCGACTTCAGTTCGTTCAGTTCCATGGCATGATCGAGCGCCTTCTGCAGCGATTCCTCGAACTGACGGCGCGCGGTGATGTCGCGTCCCACTGCCTGGAAGCCGACGGGGCGGCCCTCGGCATCGAGCACCAGGCGGTTGATCCATTGAACCCAGCGCGGCACGCCATGGGCATCGGTGAGCTGTAGCTCGGTCTCCAACACGGACTGCTGTGGGCCAAGCGCTGCCAGTTGCGCCGCCAGCGCCTCCCATTTGTCGGCGTCCAGCGTCGCCAGAAAACGCTGCCCCACCAGCGCTTCAGCGGGCTGCCCAAAGAACTCGGCGTAGGCGCGGTTGGCGAAAATCAGCGTGCCGTGCACGGTGTAGCGGCAGATCAGCTCGGACTGATCCTGGACGATGGCCTGATAGAACGCCTGGCTTTGTTGCAGTTCCTGCGTGCGCTCAGCGACGCGCCGTTCGAGTTCGGCACTGCGCTCTTTCTCGCTGGTATAGAGCTGAGCGTTGCGCAGGGCGATCGCCGCGTGATTGGCGAAGATCATCAGCGGCTCAGCCTGTTCCTGGCTGTAGAAACCGGGCGTCTCGCTGTCCAGATTGAGAAAGCCGATCACCTCGCCCCCCACCTGGATGGGCGCGCTGGCAAAGGAACGAACCCGGCACGTCTCTGGCACGTCTACCCAGCCTTCATAGGCACGCACATCGGGGATGATCATCGGCTGGAGCGTCTCCCTCATCTGGCGCAGGTTGGCGATCTGCGCCACTGGCCAGCGCTGCCGTTCCAGCCAGTCGGCCAGGCCGCGCTCGCGGTAGCCCCGGTGCGCGGCGAAATACACGTACTCCTTGCTCTCGTCCAGCAGCATGATGTTGGCGCTGTCGTGCGGCACTACCTGGCCGGCGCTGATCAGGATGCCCTGCAGCACGCCTTGCAGATCAAGCGAGCTATTGAGCACTGCAGCGGCGTTGGCAATGGCCTCAGCCATGGTGCGTTGTTTGCGCAGCAATTCTTCGGCGTGCCGCCGGACGGAGATATCGCGCGCCATGAGCAGGAGGGCGATAGGTTTGCCTTCGTACAGGATGGGCGACGAAGACACCTCCATCGCGATCTTTTCGCCCGCCTTGTTGAGCATTTCCACTTCGTAGAGGAAGCGTTCGGTATTGCCCGCCTGTCGCTCGCGCAGGTTGCGCTCGGCCACGGCGCGATATTCCGGAGTGAGAAATTCGATGATGTTGCGTCCGCGTACCTCGCTCATGGTGTAGCCGGTGAATTCCAGCCCTGCCGCGTTGACGTA
>DAOTZZ010000127.1:0-31493 GCA_034433965.1 Anaerolineae bacterium | reverse complement strand
GCAGCTCGCGGATCGTCCGGCTCAGCCCTTCAAAGCGCCAGACCACCGCCGTGAGCGTCCCCCCCAAGACCACCGCCATCACCGCCAGCAGGCCGTTTTTCCAGTCCGGCGGGTCTTGCTTGCCGAGCACGTCGCGCTCGTAGCGGCGGTTGTAGTCAATGAGCACCACCGCCTGTCCTTCGGCCCCCAGGGGCGGCGGCGCGTAAATGGCGGTCGCGGCGGCGAAGAGGGCGGTCTCATTGGCAGGGTCGTCCGCGCCCGTCGTCGCGCCGCCCAGCGTCACGCCCAGCGCGTCGGCGTAGACCTGCGCCTTCTGGGCGAAGTCGGCGGGGTGACAGGCCGCGCAACTCAGGCCAGGGTCTTGCAGGGGGTAGAACATGTCGGCATGTGCCAGGTTGGCGTCGGTAGCCTGGACATTGCCACCGTGACAGAACTGGCAGAAATCGCCGAAAGCGTGCGCGATGTGCCAGTCACCGGACGTGTTGACCGGGTATTTCTGGTTGACTTCGTGGCAGTTCTTGCACGACGACGCCTGCGACCCGCATTGCGCGGCGGCGGGCGCCGGCGTCAGCAACCAGAGTCCCCCGGTCAGCACCAGCACCAGGCCCAGCAGGGCCAGAGTCGGGATGAAGAGCCGGTGTGGATGCATACCTCCTCCTCAAACGTGCAGAGCGCCCCCAGAGGGCGCTACTCAACACCCGATGATTCGTCGCCAGAAGCCAGTTCGGAGACCACCACGACCCGCGCCGTCTCTTGCACCAGGTCGTGCAGGATGGCGCGCATGATCTCCAGCGCCTCGATGATGCGCGGGTCGCGCAGGGCGTAGTAGACGGTCTGCCCTTGCCGCTCTTTGACCACCAGACCGCCCGCCAGCAACGCCGTGAGATGGCGCGAGACGGTGGACTGCGGGAAGCCAAGCTGTTCGGCCAGCTCGACCACATAGCACGGGCGTTTGCGCAGGGCGTAGAGGATCATCAAGCGGCGGGGATCGCCGATGGCGCGACAGAGGCGCTCGTGCAGCAATTCGAATTCCTGGGCTGGCGGGTCGGGCAAGTCGTGGGCGGGCGCAGACTCGGTCATGGGGCAATTCCATCAATGAACGGTGAACTATCGAAGTATCCGCATTATCGAATACCTGCATATATCGCGCATGTTCCATTTGTCACAAAAAAGACAGGCGGGTTGTCATCCCGCCTGCCGGACCAAGGGACGCCTGTAAAGGGTACGCTACACCCCCAGCGCCTCGCGCAGCGCTTTTTTCATCACCGCTTCGGGCGCGGGCTGCCCTGTCCACATCTCGAAGCCGATCGCGCCCTGATAGACCAGCATCGAAAGCCCGTCGAGCGTCGGCAGGCCGCGCGCTCTGGCGGCAGCGAGCAGGCGCGTCTCCGGCGGGTTGAAAACCACGTCGCTGACCAGCATATGCGCGGGCGCGGCGCTCAGGTCTACCGGCGGCATCCCGTCCACGTCCGGATACAGCCCGATGGACGTGGCCTGCACCAGGATGTCGGTATCCTCTGGCACGCGGTAGACGCCGCGCCAGACCTCGAAAGTGACGGGGACACGGGTGTTGGCGCGCAGGTCGGCGACCATGCCCTCGCCGCGTTCGGGCGACCGGTTGACCACGGTGAGCGCTGCCGCGCCCGCCAGCGCCAGTTCGGTGGCGACAGCGCGCGCCGCCCCGCCCGCGCCCAGGATCACCACGCGCTTGCCCGCCGGATCAACGCCCGCATCCTGACGCAGGCCGCGCAAGAACCCCTTGCCGTCGGTATTCTCGCCGATCAGGCGGTCGCCTTCGCGGCGGACGGTGTTCACCGCGCCGATAACCCGCGCGTCCGGCGCGATCTCGTCCAGGTATTGCATCACCGCCACCTTGTGGGGGATGGTCAGGTTGATACCGCGCATCCCAAAGGCGCGCACGCCGATCATGGCGTCGGCCAGGCGTTCGGGCGGCACTTCGATGTTGAGGTAACGCCAGTTCAGCCCGGCGGCGGCGAAGGCCGCCTCTTGCATGACGCCGGTGGGATTCTCCGCCACCGGAAAGCCCAACACGCCGACCAGTTCGGCTTTGTAGTTGGCAGGCATAGCCGCTCCTTTCTGCTGACAAGCCGCACATACCCGTAGTATAGCGCTTTGGCCGCCTGGCACAGGGGGCGCGGGCATAGAGGCGCTGCTCTGCTGCGCCCCGACGGAAGCCGCCTGGCACAAGAGAAAGGCGATTCAGGAGTGAGAGAGCTTCCACACCCCCTGATCACGGAGCAGCCCGCTTGCCCGGTTTATCACTTCACTGACGGATCAGCCATAGCCCGGCCAGCGCCTCGGCCACTGTCTCGACGGCGGCGCGCACCGGTGGAGAGAGAGGGGTACCGACCTCGTTGGTGGCCGGTTGAATCCCCAGCAGGGCGACCTGACAGCCCAATTCGGCCTGCAAATACGTCGCCAGCAGGGAAAGAGGGAGAGAATGCGTGGACGCGCTCACCCCGCTGAGCAGCTCGCAGGGCACCCAGCGCACCGTCCCCGGCGGCGCGTCCATCTGCGCCGCGTCGAGCAGGAGCACCAGGTCGGGCGCAAAGCGGCGCAGCACCCCTGTTTCGTTTTCGGGGGCGACGCCAGAGTCCAGCAAGAGCAGGTCGGGGCGCGGCGGTACCAAAGCCTGCAGACACCTTACAACCGCCGGCCCCGCCCCATCGTCGCCATTCAGCGCATTGCCGATGCCCAGCACCGCCACGCGCGGCAGGCGATCAGCCCTCGCCAGCCGCTGCCACGTCGTCGTCAGGACTTCCGTCCAGGACAGCAGCGACATCGTCTTCCTTCCCATAGTGTATCTGGAACGCCCGCCGGTCCAGCTCGGCCAGTTCCCACTCGCCGGTGGACATGGTCAGGCAGCCCTGGCGGCAACTCACCACGCACTGCCCGCAGAAGGTGCAGCGATCCACGTGATAGTGGAAGACAAAGCGCTTCGCCTTGCGATCCAGGGCGATGATCTCGATGGCGTTGGCCGGGCAGTCTTTGGCACACAGGCCGCAACCAGTACAGCGCGACAGATCCCAAAATAGCTTGCTGCGCAGGCGTTCCGGCGCAGGCAGCCGCTCGAAGGGGTAACGTTGGGTCGCCGGTCGGCGCACCAAGCCACTTAGCGCATCGCGCCACATCCCTGTCAGTTTCATGCCACCACTCCTTCCCACACGATCACCAGCAGATATTGTGCCAACACCAGCAGCGCCCCATAGCGCCACCACAGCCCGACCGTCTGATCAATGCGCAGACGGGTGAGCAACGTCTGCAAAGCGGCCATGCCTGCCAGCAACGCCAGCGTCTTGGCGAAGAAGAGCAGGGGATTGGCCACGCCGCCCAGATAGAAGGCGGCCACCAGCGTCAGGCCCACCACCAGTTCCACGCCCTTGCCCAGCCGAAACAGCGCCAGCCCGCGCCCGCTGTATTCGGTCAGCGCCCCGGCCACGATCTCCGTCTCGGCTTCGGGCGCATCGAAGGGGGGCAGTTCCAGCTTGCCCATCAGGCCAATGATCGCCACCACGAAGCCCACCGGCTGCGTCAGGATCAGCCAGTGCCGCTCGGCGTAGTGCGCGATCTCGCCGATCTGCCAGCTTCCGGCCACCAGCGCCGGGCCGAGCAACGCCAGCAGGAACGGCGCTTCGTAGGAGAACAGTTGCGTCAGCGTGCGCGTCGCGCCGATGAGAGCATAGCGGTTGAGCGTGTTGGCCCCCGCCAATCCGATGCACAGCGTCAGCAAGCTGAGCAGATAGACGGTGACGATCAGGTCGCCGTTGAAGCTATAGGCGGGCGACAGGCCAAAGACCGGCACATAGAGCGTTGCCGTCAGCGCACCGGCCAGCGCGATCACCGGCAGGGCATAGAACATCTGCGCGTGAACGCCAGCGGGCAGCACTTCTTCTTTCGCCAGCAGCTTGACCGTGTCGGCCAGCGGCTGATACCAGCGCGGCCCGACGCGATTCTGCAGGCGGGCGACCAGTTTGCGATCCACCCATTCGTAGACCATGCCCGCCAGCAGGATCGCCAGCCCGCCGGGCAGGATAATCAGCGCGATCAGGGCGTTGAGCGTGCTCATCGGTACACCTCGATCCCGTGTTGCCGGAGCTGTTCCCATGTCCAGCGGCGCTCGTCGCCGTTCTGTGCGTCGTGAATGGCGATCATGCGGTCGTTGCATGAGAAGCACGGGTCAATGCCCGCCAGGATCATGGGCACATCCGCCAGTTGCCGCCCCACTGCCAGCACCAACACCGAGGCGAAGTTGGGCAGGGTGGGCGTGCGGATTTTGATGCGTTCCGGCTGATCCGAGCCATTGCTTTTCAGGTAGTAGAACAGTTCGCCGCGCGGAGCCTCGACACGGCTGATCGTCTCGCCGGGCGGGATGCGGCGCGGCATCCGGACGGTCAGTTCTCCCTCAGGTAAGGTGTCGAGCAGGGTGCGAATCAGGCGATAGGTCTCGAACAGTTCGCGCACGCGCACGATGAAACGCGCCTGCAGGTCACCCGCCGTCTCGGTGACGATCTGCACGGGCAGGGTGCGGTAGGCTGCATAGGGGGCGTCCACGCGCACATCGCGCGCTACGCCCGACGCGCGCGCCGTCGGCCCGACGACGCCCAGCCGCTCCGCGTCTTCGCGCGTCATGACGCCGATGCCGCGCGTGCGGCGCAGGAACAGCGCATCGTTGAGCACCACGTCCAGGTAATGCTGTGTGCGCTCTTCCAGGTATTCCAGACCGGTGCGGATGGCATCGGCCTGCTGTTGATCAATATCGCACTTCACGCCGCCGAGCAGGTTGGCGGAGTAGTTGACGCGGTTGCCGGTGATGCCTTCCAGCAGATTCATCACCGTCTCGCGGTCGCGCCAGCTATGCATGAAGAGCATGTCGTATCCGGCTTCGTGCGCGGCCACGCCCAGCCACAGCAGATGGCTGTGAATGCGCTCCAGTTCGGCCACCAGGGAGCGGATGGCCTGCGCCCGCGGCGGCGCTTCGACGCCCGCCAGTTTTTCCACGCCCAGACAATAGGCGGTGGCGTGCACGTGCGAGCAAATGCCGCAGACGCGCTCCAGCAGGTAGAGCGCCTGCACCCACGAGCGTTGCTCTGCGCCTTTCTCGATGCCACGGTGCACATAGCCCAGCCGCAGCGACGCCTGCGTGACGATCTCGCCGTCTACGGAGAACTCGAAGTGCCCCGGCTCCTTCAGCGAGGGGTGCTGCGGGCCAATGGGAATGCGGAACGGTTCGCGCTCGGCGGTCATGATTCACTCCTCGGCAACGGCGCGTCGTCCAGACGAAAATCCTTGCGCAGCGGATACACCCCCTGCGGCCAGTCGTCCGGCAGGAACAGGCGGTCGGTGTTGGGCGTGTTGGCGACGGTGACGCCGAGCATCTCCATCAGCTCGCGCTCGTAGAAGCTGGCCGAAGGCACCACGTCGCAGATGCTGGGCACGAAGGCCTGGTTGCGCGGCGTGCGCACGCGCAGGGTGACGACCGCTGCGCCCGCGCAGAAGTGATAGAGCAGCTCGATCTCGCCCGCCTCTGGCCCCAGGTCCACGCCGGTGATCGCCGCCAGGTAGCCCCAGCGGGACTCTTGAAGGGCAGTAACTGCCGCCACCAGATCGGCAGCGTCCAGCGTCACGTCCAGGCGTTCCGGTTCTGGCGTCGCCGTCCCTTGCGCCCAGCGTTGCAACAGGTGGGCGGCGGTTTTCAGCGCAGAGTCTGTGTCCATGCGCGCGCTCCAGCCTGATTAGCCCAGGTCTACGGCAGGCACGGGGACGGGACGCAACGTCCGCGAGCGCTGCGCCGCCGGCTGATACCCGGCCTTGAGCTGTTCCAGCAGCTTGACCACGCCGTCAATGATCGCTTCCGGGCGCGGCGGGCAACCAGGCACGTACACGTCCACCGGAATGACCTGGTCAATGCCGCCCAGGATGTTGTAGCAACCCTGGAACGCCCCGCCGCTGAGGGCGCACGCCCCCACGGCGATGACAAACTTCGGCTCTGGCATCTGCTCGTAGATGCGGATCAGGCGGTCGCGGGCCTGCCGCGTGACCGGGCCGGTGCAGATCAGCACGTCCGCATGGCGCGGACTGCCCTGCAACTTCAGCCCGAAGCGCTCCATATCGTAGCGGGGCGTCAACGTCGCCAGAATCTCGATGTCGCAGCCATTGCACGAGCCACTGTTGAAGTGAATGGCCCAGGGCGAATTGACGCGCGCCCAGGTCTTGAGCTGTTCGAGCACGTCTTGCCAGGTGTTGTTGAGTGCCATCGTTCCCTCTCCAGTTGGTAGTGAGGAGTCTTGAGTTGAGAGTTGTGAGGCAAAGGCCCTGCGCTGCTACGCTGCCGATCTGCCCAGATTCCCTATCTCAGACTCGTAACTCCAGACTCCAGACTCATAACTCCAAACCATCCCTCTTCACCCAAGAATCAGCGTCACCAGCGCCAGCCCCAGCCCTACCAGATAGACCCCGGCCAGCGCCGACAAATCGCTGCTACCCAGCACCAGCACGCCCAGGTGCAGCACAGCGAAGAACAGAGCGATCACGAAGAAGGGGCGATAGCCAGGGACAGCGGGCCGCTGCGGCGAGGCCTCACCGCCCGCGTAGACGCTCGACTTGAGCGGCGATGATTGCCCCGGCCCGGCCAGCAGTCGCCCGAAGCCCGACAGGCCAGAAACCAGGATCAGGTATACCACGAATGCGCCCAGCGGGGCGAGCAGTATGTCTGTCATTTTCTCCGTCTCCCTCAGCCACCGAACGCCGCCAGCAGCGCCTGGCCTGCCGGTTCGGCCAGCCAGCGCAGCGTACCCGGCCACACGCCCACCACCACCACGGCCAGGCCCAGCACGACCAGCGGCGCAGTCATGGCCAGCGGCAGCGCGCGTCCCGCCTGTACTCCTTCGGAGGGCTTCTGGCGGTAGACGGCGTTCACCAGCGGCGCGTAGTAGGCCAGCGAGAGCACGCTGTTGAGCGCGGCGAAGATCACCAGCGCCTCGATCCACCCGTCGCGCGTCTGGAAACCGGCCACGAAAATCTGCCATTTGGACATGAAACCGGCCAGCGGAGGCAAGCCACCCAGCCCCAGCACGGCCACGCTCAGCGTCAGCGCCACCAGCGGGTAGCGCCCGGCTGCGCCGCTCAGGTCGGCGATGGTCAGCGGGCGATGGTCGCTGCCGCTGGTCAGGTGCAGCGCGTACATCAACGCGCCCACGGCCAGGAAGGCCAGACCCTTCATCAGGCCGTGATTGAGCAGGTGAAACAGGCCACCTTCCGCGCCGGTCGCGTTGTGCACGTGCAGCGCGATGCCCAGGCCGACCAGCATATAGCCAACGTGACTCAGGCTGGAATAGGCCAGCAGGCGCTTGACCTGCGTCTGGCGCAGCGCCAACAGATTACCGGCGACCATGTTCAGCGCGCCGAAGACCATCAGCAGTTCGCCCCAGGCGGTAGTGATTCCGGCCAGCGCCGCCAGCACCCGCAACAGGGCCACCAGTCCGGCTTCGATCACCACGCCGGAGAGCATGGCGCTGATCCCGCTGGGAGCCTGCGAGTGCGCATCGGGCAGCCAGGTGTGCAGCGGCACCAGCGCCACCTTGACGCCGAAGCCGATCACGAACAGCGCTCCCGCCGCCAGCAAGGTCTCTGACGGCACGGCTGTCGTCTGAATAGTGGCCAGGTCGAGCGTGCCCGTCTGCGCCAGCACCAGCGCCACGCCGAACAGCACGAAGGCCGACCCCACCGCGCTCTGCGCCAGATATTTGATGCCCGCTTCGAGGGCCTCCCCCTGCTCGTGATAGAACATGACCAGCAGGAAAGAGGCCACCGCCATCGCCTCGAACCAGACCCACAGGTTGAACAGGTCGCCCGCGCAGCCCAGGCCGATCATCACGCCCAGCAACGCCAGCAGCGAGGCGTAGTATTTCTCCTGGCCCGGCTCGCCGCGCAGATAGGGGCCGGAATAGATGAACACCAGCGTGCCCAGCGCCAGCGTCAGGGCGGCCAGTAACAGGCTCAGCCCGTCGCAGCGCAGCGCGATCGCGCCAAGCGCATAGCTCGCCGCGCCGTCGGCCCGGAAGTCGGCGACGGCCAGGCCAAAGGCAATCCACGTCGCCAGCAGCACAGGCAACGCTGCCCGCCGCGCAATCACGCCGCGCGGTTTGGTCGCGCGACCGGCCAGGTAGACGGCGGGCGTCGCTGCCAGCGGCAGGGCAATCATCCACACGAAAGCGTCCATGCTACGCCCCCCAGGCCAGCACCCCCAGGACGGCGATCAGGCCGCCCAGGATGCCCAATACATTCCAGTTCAAACGGCCCGTCTGCGTCGTCCGCAATGTCTCAGCGACGCGGACGGTCGCCAGGGCGACCCGCGTGTTGAGCCGCTCGAAACCGAAGTCGGCAGCCGCGGCGCGCCCCAGCGGAGCGAGCAGATCGTGCGCCAGTCCGAAGTTGGCGCGATACCACCAGGCCAGGCCGCCCAGCGCCACCACTCCCAGCGCCAGCAACGTCGGCCCGGCGGTGACGATCTCCTCGATCAGCGTCAGGCCCGCTTCGACGTGCAGGTGATGGAAGGGCAGGCTTTTCTCCAGCAGTTCGCCGAAGAGACCAATCAGCAGCCAGGTGCTCAGCGCGCCCACGGCCAGCACGCCAGTCGCCAGGCGCATGGCCGGGCCAGCATCGTGCACATGGCCCTTGCAGCGCGGTCGCCCGTAGAACACCAGCCAGGTCATGCGCAACGTGTAGAGCGCGGTGATCCCCGCGCCGAGCAGCATCCCCCCATAGGCCCAGGCCGGGCCGTCGTGCAGACCGTGTTCCAGGATCAGTTCTTTGCTCCAGAAGCCGTTGAGGATGGGCACGCCCGCCAGCGCCAGCGCACCGATGACAAACACGGTGCGGGTGAAGGGCATCTGTTTCCCCAGGCCGCCCATCTGCCGCATGTCGCGCGTGCCGGCGCTGTGAATGACCGCGCCCGCGGCCAGGAAGAGCAACGCCTTGAACACCGCATGGCTGAGCAGATGAAATTGACTGGCGAAGATGGCCCCCACACCGACCGCGTAGACCATGTAGCCCAATTGACTGACAGTGGAATAGGCCAGCGCGCGCTTGAGATCGTGCGCGACGGTGGCCATCAGCGCCGCCAGCAGCGCCGAGACCAGCCCGACGACGGTCACCGCCATCGTCCAGCCCTCGACCTGCGAAAAAAGCGGGTAGAACCGCGCCAGCAAATACACCCCCGCGTTGACCATCGTCGCCGCGTGAATCAGCGCGCTGACCGGTGAGGGCGCTTCCATCGCCCCTGGCAGCCAGGTGTGGAAAGGCACCTGCGCCGACTTGGCCGCCGCCGCGATCAGCCCGCCAAAGGCCAGCGCCGCCAGCACGCCGGAGGGCAGAGTCGCGCCGCGCGCCAGCAGGGTTTCGATCTGAGTGTCGCCCAGATAGGCATAGGTCAATAGCGCTCCGGCCAGCAGCCCCACGCCGCCGATCTGCGTCATCACCAGCGCCTTGATGCCGCCAGCGACCGCCTTGGGGTCGTCGTTGTAGAACGAGATCAGCGCGTAGGAGCACAGCGCCGTCATCTCCCAGAAGATGAACAGCAGCAGCAGACTGCCCGTCAGCACCAGCCCGACCATCGCGCCGATGAAGAGCAACACCAGCGCATAATAGCGGCCCAGTTGCGCTGCGCCGCGCATGTAGTCCACGGAGAAGATCACCGCCAGGCTGCCGATGACGGTCGCCACGGCGGCCAGAAAAACGCCCAGGCCGTCCGGCACGAAGGTGAACTCGCCGAACACGCCGCCCGCATTCACGCGCAGGGCTGCATCCGCCTGATATAGCGGCATCAATGCCAGGGCAGCCAGCGCCGCCAGGATGGCGGAGGTCACGGCCAGGGCGTGCTGTGGCCGTGGACGGCGGTCGCCCACCGCCCAGACGAGCAACGCGCCCAGCCAGGGCAACCCCATGCTCAGACCGATCAATGCTCCGGCCATGCTCACACTTACCCTCGCAGATTGGATAGCTTCTTCAGGTCGAGCGTGCCGCTCACCCGCCGCACCTGCACGGCCACCGCCAGCCCGATCACGGCGACCACGGTGTCGGCGACGACCACTGTCAGCGCCAGGCTTTCGCCCAGCGCGACCTGACCGCTGGCCTTGCCCGCCGCGACCAGCGCCAGCAGCACCCCTTTGACCAGCAGTTGCAGCGATACCACCACTTTGATCAGGTTGCGCACGACCAACAGCCCGTACAGCCCCACACCGGCCAGGGCGAACGCCCCGATCATGACGATCTCCACGGTATCCATCACGCCCGCTCCTCGACGCCTGTCCGTTCCGCCGCCACGGGTTCCGCCGGACGGTGACCGTTGGCAGAATGGCTTGCGGCGGCCTGCACTTCTTGTAGCGCGTTGCCGGTTGCTGCGGCGGTGGTCTCTTTGAGCAGGCCGAGCACGCACAGCACGCCGGTGAAGATCAGCACCAACTGCACCAGCACGTCCAGTGCCCGGTCAGACCACAGCACTTGCTGGAAGGGCGCTGCGCCCGTCACCGTCGGACGCGCTTCCAGCGGGAGCGCCTGCCAGGCCAGCAGCGCGCAGAAAGTCACCACCGCGCCGACGGCCAGACCGTTGGGCATGAATTCGCGCTTACTCAGCGCGTCGTCACCGGCGATGCTGATGGCGAAGACAAACAGCACCGTCACCAGCCCTGCGCCCACGCTCAGCTCGATCACCGCCACCTGATGCGCGCCCAGCAGGTACAGTGCCAGCGCCACCAGGGCGCTGCTGCCCGCCAACCACAGCGCTGCCGCGATCAACTGACGTGCACGAATAGCCAGAACCGCGCACACGACGGCTCCGGCCATCAGGAAGCCGTATGCCATTTGTGAACTCCTTCACAAGAGAATATCGCACGTATGGTACGCCGGTGCCCACTGAATGCCCAGTGCCAGAAGTCACAACAAGGGCACGAGTATCGGCCTGCTTTGCCTTTCCTTCCGCGCTCGCGATGTCTCTGCGGGACAAGGTCGCTTTCGGCCTTAAGGTGATCTCATCACCGAGAACCCGGAGACCACAGACAGGGTCTTCTCAGGTGTCTTTCTTCTCTGCGCCTTCGGCGTCTTTGCGGTTCAAGACCATTGCTCCAGATGCGAATGCGCGCCAGCGCAAAATCGGTTGGGTGCATTCGGATTTGGGGGCAAGAACTCAGCACAGAAGTGATCTCAGGAAGACTTTGCGAATTCCGCCAGTTTACCTCACCCCTAAGTCCCCTCTCCGCACGCGGAGAGGGGACTTAGCCCGATGCTTACTCCCCCTCAGCCGTGTATGGAGAGGGGGCCGGGGGGTGAGGTTTTCAAACGATCTCCGAAGCCTGCCCAAAAAAGCGAATGCACCCAATCGGTTCGCCAGATAGAGGTATCCCTGGTAACATAAAGGTTGGGGGGAAGATCAAAGAGGCGGAGTACGTTGTCCGCACGACCCGCGTTGCACGGCAAATTGCGTGTCGCTGGTTGGCGTTGCCCGTGCTCTTGCTGACGATCAGCCTGTCAGGACTGCACCATGACTGCCGGAGAAAAAAGTCTGCTGCCCGACGCCCTGACCGACGAGAATCCCAATCCGGTGCTCAGCGCCAATCGGGATGGTCAGGTGCTCTATCGTAACCGGGCGGCGCGCGCCATGCTCAGCGGGCAGGGCTACACGGTGACCGTGCCCGATGAGTGGTTGCCCGCCCTGAGCAAGGCCCTGGAGGGCGAGCAGATCGTCGAGGTCGAGTGGCACGCCGGGGTGCGCACCTACGCCTGCAAGTTCGTGCCCAGCGCCGGTGGCGAGCGGGCCAACGTGTACTGCACCGACATCACCGCGCACAAGCAGACGGCGCGCGCCCTGCGCGAAAGTGAGGCGCGCTATCGCACGGTAGTCGCTGCCCTGTCCGAAGGCATCATCCTGCAGGACCGCGACGGCGTCATCCGCGCCAGCAACGCCAGTGCCGAGCGCATCCTGGGCCTGTCGCTCGATCAGATGATGGGCCGCGCTCCACTCGACCCGCGCTGGCGGGCAGTGCGCGAAGATGGCACCCCCTTCGCCGGCCCCTTTCAGCCGGCCATGATCACGCTGCGTACCGGACAGCCGCAGGCGCATGTGATCATGGGCATTCACAAGCCAGACGAGACGCTCACCTGGGTGTCGGTCAATACCGAGCCAGTCTTCCTGCCCGGCGACAATCACCCTTACGCGGTGGTGATTTCCCTCTTCGATATCACCGAGCAAAAACAGGCCGAGGCCGCCCTGCGCGACAAAGAGACGCGCCTGCAGGCGATTGTCGAGACGGCGGCAGAGGGCATCATCACCTTCAACGAAGACGGGGTGATCGAGTCGTTCAATCAGGCTGCGGCGCGCATTTTCGGCTACCGCCCCGAAGAAGTGATCGGCCAGAGCGTCGGCGTATTGCTGCCAGAACTGCTCAAGGGCCACGAACCCGCTGTCACCGATATGCTGTCCGGCGGCACACAGCAGGTGATCGGTCGCGGGCGCGAGTTGACCGGTCGGCGCAAAGACGGGACAGGTGTGCCCCTGCATGTGGCCGTCGTCGAAGTGTGGCTGGGTGGGCAGCGCCTGTTCACTGGCTTCGTGCGCGATATCAGCGAGCAGCTTCGCGCCGAAGAAGCGCTGCGCCGCAGCGAAGAACAACTGCGTTCGCTGATCGCCTCGCTGGAAGATCAGGTCGTCTCCATAGACCTGGACGGGCGTATCCTGGTCTATCATTCTGGCGCGGACGTGGCGCACGATACGCCGATCACCCCGCCCGAAGCGCTGGTGGGCAAGCCCTTCCACAAAGTCCTGCCGCCGGAACTGGTGACGCCTCTGGCGCGCACCCTGGAGCGGGTCTCCAGCACGCTGCAGACCGATCAGTTCGAATACAGCCTGGTGGTTGATCGGCAGCGCCGCTACTACACCGGGCGTGTGTCGCCGCTGATCAGCCCGCGTGTGGAACTGATCGGCTATACGCTAGTCATCAACGATGTCACTGAGAGCGTGCGCGCGCAGCAACGGCAGGAACATCTGCTGGCCGTCGAACAGCTCAACCGCACCATCTCCGGCAGCTTCATGCGCAGCGACGATCCGGAAGACACCATGGCTCAGGTATTGCAGCAGGTGGGCGAATTCTTCGCTATCTCGCGGGCCAGCGTCTTCCGTTACCGCCTCGATCAGCGCGTGATGGACAACACGCACGAATGGTGCGCCGCGGGCGTGCCCTCGCTGCTCTACCAGCGCCAGGGGATACCCTATGACGACATCATGCCTTCGTGGTCGCCGGTGCTGCATCAGCAGGGCATCATTGCCGCGCAGGATGTGGCTGAACTTCCCGCCGATATTCAGGCGTTCTTCCTGACTCAGGGCGTGGCCAGCCTGGTGGTGCTGCCCATCTACGGCAAGACGCGCCTGGAAGGGTTCGTCAGCCTGGAAGAGGTGCACGGCCCCCGCTTCTGGGAGCCAGAACTGATCGCCACGCTGCGCACGCTGGCCGAAAGCTATGCCCGCGTGCTCGAACGCCAGCAGACCGAGCGGGAGATGATGCGCGCCCGTGACGAGGCGTTGCGGCTGGTGCGCCTGAAGAGTCAGTTTCTGTCGAATATCAGTCACGAGATTCGCACGCCCATGACCGGCGTGCTGGGAATGCTGGAGCTATTGCTGGAGTCGCGCCTGGATGACGAACAGCGTAGTTTTGCCGTGGACGCTTATCAGAGCGCAGCCAGCCTGTTGCAGTTGATTGACAACATCCTCGACTTTTCGCAACTGGAGGCCGGGCGCGTCGCACTGGAGAGCCATCCCCTGGACGTGCGTGCACTGGTGGCCGAAGTCAAAGATCGCTTCATGCCCCTGGCCCTGGAGAAACAGCTCGATCTGATCGCCTACGTGGACGACAATGTGCCCCCGCAGGTGCTGGGTGACTCGACGCGGCTCTCGCAGGTGCTGAGCAATCTGGTGGACAATGCGCTGAAGTTCACGCAGGAAGGCGATGTCTACCTCTCGGTGCACCTGGCCAGCGCCAACGACAGTCAGTGCCGCCTGCGCTTCCAAGTGAGCGACACAGGCATCGGCATTGCCCGCGCGGAGATCGGTCGGCTATTCGACGCCTTCGTGCGGGGCAATGGCTCGGTCGCCCGCGCGCGCGGCGGGGCCGGGCTGGGACTGGCCATCAGCCGTCAGTTGGTGCGCCTGATGGGGGGCGATATCCAGGTGCACAGCGAGCCGGGCCAGGGCAGCACCTTCGAGTTCACGCTCACCCTGCCACTGCCCAAAGCGTCCGCTGAGCCGACGCAGCGCCGCCAGACGCCGAACGTGCCTTCCGCAGACGCCGCCCCTGCCGGTCACGGGTGCGTGCTGGTCGCCGACGACGACCCTGTCACCCGACAGTTTACAGCGCGGGTGCTGGCGCAGAGCGGTTATGAAGTCGTCGCGGTGACGGGCGGGCGGGAAGCCCTGGAGCGCCTGGCACAGGAGCGTTTTGGGCTGATCCTGCTGGACATGCACATGCCCGATATGGACGGTCTGACGGTCGTGCGCGCCGTCCGCGCTCTGAACGGCCCCAACGGCGACGTGCCCATCGTGGCGATCATCGGCTTCGGCGACGAAGCAGCGCAGTCTCACCTGAGGGCAGCGGGTGTAGATGCGGTGCTGACCAGGCCCATCGCGCTTGATGCCCTACGGTCTACCGTGCGGCAGTGGGTGCGCCCGGCGTCAGCCAGTGCCCAGGGCGTGTAACACAACCTCGCGCAGAGCCTGCGTGTGGAAAGGTTTGCTCAGAAAGCCCGCCGCGCCCGCTTCCCAGGCGCGGATTTCTTCGTCGTTTCCCCCGCTTGACGAGAGAATGATCATCGGGACGGCGGCCAGGTGAGGCAGCGCTTTCAGCCGTTGCAGCAGGCTGAAGCCATCTTGGTCGGGCAGGTTGGTGTCTACCAGCACCAGGTCAACGCTGTAGGAAGCGGCCAGGGCCAGGGCCGCGCTCCCATCTTCGGCCTCGATCACGTCCAGGGCCAGCGGTTGCAGGGCGTGCCGCACTACCCGCCGCACCACCTGGTGATCGTCCACGATCAACACCGTTGGCATGAGGCTGTCCCCCCGGACAAAACTCCCCCTCAGTGGAGTCATCCCTAGGATACCAATTGACGGGATGGCTTTGCCAGTTCGCAATTGATGGGAAATGTGTGCGAAACTTATCAGAGGGGGCGAGCGATTTTTTCCCCTCCGCCTGTACACCTTGCCTGCACAGGACTGTGTCGCGCGGTGAGGGGAAACCAGCCTGTGCCCTGTGGCAAGGCAGCGCAGCCGGAACACGCAGACTGGTCGCCCTCCAATCCCTGCTAACCGAATGCCGACAACTGATCGCTCTGGAGTACACAACCATGCCCATCACCGGACATAACCTCATCGCCGGGCAACCCAGCAACGACAGCACGCTCACCTTCCGCAGCATGGATCCGCGCCGCCGTACCCCTGGTGACACGGTCTTCTACGAGGCGACGCCGGAGGAGATCGATCGCGCCGTCCGCGCGGCAGCCGACGCCTTCGCCGAGACGCGCAACTATCCTCCGGGCCGCCTGGCCGACTTCCTGGAGCGCGTGGCCACAGAGATCGAGGCACTGGATGACGAGTTGCTGGAGACCGCCGACCGCGAAACAGCGCTGAGCATCCCCCGGCTGGCGGGGGAGCGCGCCCGCACCACCGGCCAACTGCGCGCCTTCGCCGCGCTGCTGCGCGAGGGATCGTATGTGGAGGCGATCATTGACACAGCGCTGCCCGACCGACAGCCCGCGCCGCGTCCGGACATCCGCCGGATGCTCTTTCCCATCGGGCCGGTGGCCGTTTTTGCGGCCAGCAACTTCCCGCTGGCGTTCTCTGTGGCGGGCGGCGACACGGCCTCGGCCTTCGCCGCGGGCTGCCCGGTGATCCTCAAGGCGCATCCCAGTCACCCGGCTACCTCCGAACTGACTGCACAGGCGGTCAACCGGGCGGTCGAGGCGCAGGGTTTCCCCGCCGGTTTCTTCTCGCTGGTACAGGGGGCGTCGGTGGACGTGGGGCAGGCGCTGGTACGCCATCCGGCCCTCGAAGCGGTGGCGTTCACCGGTTCGCTGCGCGGAGGGCGGGCGCTTTTCGACGCCGCCGCCGCGCGCGCCCGCCCGATCCCCGTCTACGCCGAGATGGGCAGCGTCAATCCGGTGTTCTTCCTGCCCGGCGCGATTCGCGATGGCGGCGCGGCGCTGGCCGAGAGACTGGTCGCTTCGGTGACGCTCGGCGCGGGGCAGTTCTGCACCAATCCGGGACTGCTCTTCGTGCCGGACACGGCAGAGGGACGGGCCTTTGTGGGCATGGTCTGCGAGCGCATGGCCGCCCGCGAGCCGGGCGTGCTGCTCAATGCGCAGATCGAGCGCGGCTTGGCGGGGGCTGTGGCGGAGACGCTATCCCGTCCGGGCGTGGACTGTCTGATCGGGGGGGAGCCGGTGCCGGGCGGGGGCTATTGCTTCGCCAACACCGTGCTGCAAACCACTGCCGTCACCTTCCTGGCCGACCCGTCGCTGCAAAGCGAGCACTTCGGGCCGGTGACGCTGGTGGTGCTGTGCGCAGACGAAGGGGAAATGCTCGCAGCGGCGGGCGCGTTGCATGGTCACCTGACCGCCTCCATTCACGCCGCGCCGGACGAGTGGGGCGTCGCCGCAGCGCTGGCCGACCGCGTGCGCGACAAGGTGGGGCGCATCGTGTGGAATGGCTTCCCGACGGGCGTGGAAGTCGTCTACGCCATGCAGCACGGCGGCCCCTACCCGGCCACGACCGCTCCGGCCACGACTTCGGTGGGCCTGACGGCGATCAAACGCTTCTTGCGTCCCGTAGCTTTCCAGAACATGCCGGACGCGCTGCTGCCCCCCGCGCTGAAAAACGTCAATCCGCTGGGCATCTGGCGCATCGTCAACGAGCAGTGGACGCGGGAGGCCATCGGCTGAGAGCGCGGCAGCCGTCGGATAGTGCCGCGTCTATGGCTTCGCTGACAGCCGAGCGCGCTGGTAGACAAATCAGCCTTCAGCAGTGGCGATCTTGTCCCCCGCTGAAGGCTGTGGGCTGATAGCTGACAGTTACCCGCTATGTAATCGGGTACTTGCGATACTCCCGCACTGCCTCGTAGAGCGCCACCAGGTTGGCCTGCGGCACGCGCGACTGCACGTTGTGAATGGTGTTGAAGACGAAGCCGCCCCCAGGCCCGAAGATGCGCATACGCTCGTGCACCTCGGCGCGCACCTGTTCCGGCGTGCCAAACGGCAGCGTGCGTTGCGTATCAATGCCGCCGCCCCAGAAGACGATCCGGTCGCCGAACTCGTCCTTGAGCCGCTGCGGGTCCATCTCGGCGGCGCTGGTCTGCACCGGGTTGAGCACGTCGAAACCGGCGTCAATGAAGTCGGGCAGCAGGCGATAGATCGAGCCGCAGGAGTGAATCAGCGTTTTCCACTGCGTGTTCTGGTGAATCCAGTCGTTGACAGCCTTGTGGAAGGGTTTGAACAGCTCGCGGTAGGTTTTCAACGAGATGAACGGCCCGTGCTGCGCGCCGAAGTCTGTGCCGGTGACGAAGGCCACCGAGACGCGGTTGCCGACGACCTGGTAGATTTTGGCCAGGTTTTGCAGGGCGATCTCGCACTGCCGCTCGAAGATTTTGTAGATGTGATCGCGGCGCGAGACGGTGCTGATGTACCATTCCTCGATGTCGCGGATGCCCTTGGGGTACTTCATCCAGGGCGCGGGCACCAGGGCGATGTCGCCGAAGCCCGTCCCGCCGAAGTTGGCGAAGATGGCCTTGTCCGTCTCCTCGTAGAGCCGCTTCGATTCGCGCTCGAAGTAGGCCAGCTCTTCGTCGGAGATCGGCCCGAATTCCTCCAGATTGTCCTCGACGCGCAGATTGTCGTCGTCAATGGGCGGCTGCCGCACGATGGTGTCGAAGTAGTAACCGCCGGCGGGCATGCGTCCGCTGGGGGGCGCGCTCTTGTCGCCTTCCGGATATTGCAGGATGTCGCCGTTGGATTCCGGCTCGGTATTGAAGCCGCCGGGCACCAGCACTGGTGTGCCGTCGTGCAGTTGCCAGGGTTTCCAGTCGCGCCGGTGAAAACCGAAAAACGTCCTGGTCCACTCCAGCGGCACCACATCGCCGCCCACCGCTTCGAGCAAGTCCATGCCGATCTCGCCCAGCATCTGGTACGGCTCGATGACTTTGACAGGTGTTCCTGGCGCATCCAGCCCCAGGGCCTGGCGCAGTAGATAGACCGAGCTAACCTGCATGCCGGTCACGACGGAGCCGCCCAGGTCCAGCGGCACCATATCCGGTTCCTGATGATTCAGGGCGCGCTCAACGCGCTCGCGTGATGTCAACATCTCTTACCCTCTCGCAAAGGATTCTCGCCGGACAGGAAGAACTATTGAACGCATATCACCGTCACCGCGCCAACGGCTTGTTCCCATGATAATCAATTGAGACCTTCCCGGCCAGTCCTGTTTGGCAGGCCGCCGCGTGCTATCTCTCACAGTCAGTCCGCCAGGCGCATTGCCCGGCGCGGATCGAGCAAGTAGGGCGGCAGGTAGGCGGGCAGGTTGGAGAAGGGCAGTACTTCCGGCTTGAGCCGGATGCCCAACACCTGCTCCATGAAGGCCCGTCGCGCCTGAATGCGCGCCCACGCTTCGGGGTAGCGCGCGGCGAACTCCGCCCGCAGCGCTTCGTCCGCCAGCGCGATCCCATCTTCGATGTTGGTGGTGAAATAGGGTGTGCCGGTGGCGGGGATCACGTCCACTTGCAGCGCCATGCCAGATTGCAGGCGCTCGGTCGAACCCGCATAGATCGGCGAATGAACCCATTCGTCCAGGTGAATCAGGTGGCCGGGGTTCAGGCTGACGCCGAAGAAGGGATCGCCCAGATGCTCATGAATGATCTGGTATAGCTCGCCGCCAGTCACATCCAGGCCAACATGCTCGTACCACGCGGCGATGGCCGTGAAGTAGGGCGCGACCAGGCGCGGCACGTAGTCGCGGATGGCCGCGGGCAATTCGGCGGCGTCGGCTACCACAAATCCGGCCCGGCAGGTCAGCGCGCCCCATACGCCGTAGGCCACAGTGAAGGGATCGCCGCGTTCGATGCGCCGCAGCGACGGGCTGGGCAGCCCCATAAACGCGCGTGGCCCTGCCGAAAGCATCAGGTGACACGACAGCGGCAGCCCGTTGACGCGCATCAACTGCACTGCTTCCAACTCGGTGAGGCCGGGCCGTAGCCCGAAGAGCACATCGCGCACGGCCTGCGACACATAAGTTGCGGCGAACTCGAAGCGGGCAAGCTGATCTACGTCGTTGATCGCCCGCAGGCCGGTACTGGCGTCCATCAGCAGGGCATTAGCATTGGTCACGCGGGTCGCGTCACCAGACAGCGCGCGCAAGGTGTCGGCCAGGTAAGCGGGCAGGTCGAGCCACAGGGCGGGTGTCTCCGTCTCCTGTGCGCTGAAGTGCTTCCAGCCCACCACGCCGACGCGCGCCCCCGGCGTCACCCCCGCGGTGCGGAGAATCTCGGCCAGCGGGCGGCTACGACTGCGATCCTGGCCCAGCAGACTGAAGCTCTGGAAAAGCGCGATCTCCAGGTCGTCTTTGATGGGGCTGATGGCGGTGTAGCCCCAGCCCTCGTTGCCGACGAGCAGCACGGGCTTGTGTATATCGTTGACGAGAGGCACTACCAGCAGGGCTTCTTCAAAGCGGGGATCATAGCCAGTCAGAAAGGTCAGGTTGGCGAAGTGCTCGCGGTCGGCGTAGACGACGATGACGTCGTATCCGGCATCACGGGCGCGTTCGCGCAGGGCGGCCAGGCGTTGACGGTAGGTGTCGGCGGGGATGACCGGCTCGACGGTGGGCAGGCCAAAGTCCGGCAGATCGATCTCGGCCAACTCGACGCGACGGGGCATGGCGTTTTCCTCCTGAAACGGTGGTCGTCACGGCCTATTGTGGACGGAGGCTCCGCGCCGTGCAAGCTGGTTGGCGGCGACAATTGCCCCCGTCGCCACAACCAGGAAGACGGCTGCCACCGCATAGGCGGCCTTGATGCCAGTGTGATCGGCCAGCGTGCCCAACACCTGCGGCGTGATCAGGATGGCCAGCCCCGCCGACAGAGTGATGCGGCTGCTGGCGGCGTCGGCCTGGTGCGGAGCGACGCTCCCGCTGGCCGCGGCCAGGGTCAGCGGGAAGAGATTGGCGATGCCCAGCCCGGCCACGAACAGCCCGGCGATGTTGAGCAAGGCTATGGGAGCCAGCCAGAAAGGCAGGAAGCCGCCCAATGCCAGCAGGATCGCACCGGGCAGGAGCGTGCTCAAGGGCAGGCGGCGGGCCAGACGGCTGCCCAGGATGCGTCCCAACAAGATCGCCCCGAAGAAGACGCTCATCAGGGTGGCAGCGTCTACCTTGCGCAGACCGACGCTGGTCTCCAGGAAGTCCGCGCCCCAGAAGATGGTGCTCCATTCCACCGATACGCTCAGGAAGACCACCAGCCAGTAGGCCCAGAACAGCGAGGGCAGGCGCGCAGCCGGATCGGTGCGTTGCGCCGGTGACGACGCGGTGCTCTGCGGGGGGAGAGGAATCCGCCAGCCGCGCCAGGTCAGTGTCGCCCAGGCCAGCGCACCCAGCAACAACGCGCCGCGCCAGCCGATACCCACTCGCTGCAGGTTGCCGACGCACACCGGAGCCAGTCCCGCGCTGAGGCTGGCGGCGATGTTGGCTTCGGTGAGGGCGACGGCGCGGCGCGATCCGTGTCGGTCGGAAAGCGCCGCCTGGATGGTGATCATCAACAGCGTGCCCGGCGCGCCCATCAGCAGCGCCGCGGCGATGGTCAGCGCCGGGTGATGTCCCAGCACGAAGGCGAGCGCGCCCAGCGCCATGCCCGCTCCACCGCCCCAAAAGACGATCCGCCGTCCCCAGCGCCCCAAGACCCTGTCGCCCACCATACCGGCCAGCGTCATGCCCAGGGCAAAAGCGCTCAGGTGCAGCCCGCTGACGGTGTAGTTCAGCTTCAGTTCGTCGCGCAGAAAGGGCATCAATGGGCCGAGCGCCGCCTGCTGATAGGCGAAGTAGGCCAGCATCAGGTAGGCCAGCCAGGTGAAGCGGTCGCGCTGAAAGAGCGGGGCGGGCGGAGCAGCCATAGAGCCGCGTCAGGCGGTGGACGGTGCGCTGTCGCCGGAATCAGTGGTGGAGGCCGGACGTCCGCCCGTCGGCGCGACCAGATAGGCCAGCCCCAGTGTCAGCAGGCCCAGCCCCACGGCCATCACGCCCCGCCCCTGGCGCACTTCGGCTTTTTCCTGGTTGCGACGTTGCAGGGCCAGCCACAGCAGATCGGCCTGCGTGGCGTTTTGCAGGTCGGGGCGCAGTTCGCCCTCTACTTCGGTGGTGGGGAAGGCCGCCAGAAAACGGTCTTTGCGCGCTTCGATATCGTTGATCTCGTTGTGCGCGTCCAGGTAGGTGTAGGCTCCGAAGGCCAGCAGCAGCACGCTGACCGTGCCCAACACCCACATGACGGTGCGGCGCTGCTGACGGTTGGCCCAGAAGGCGCGTAACGCGGCAATGACTTGTCGGATGGTATCCATAGGGGAGTTCCCGCCAGTGAGTGTGCCCTGTCTCTATTCACGTGCGGAGATTAGTATACAGCGCCCGCCTGCGGAGCGCATATGCTGGCAGACGGGGAATGTGAGGCAATGACCTTGAACTGCGGAGGTGCCGCGGGGGCAGAGCAGAAAGTAGATCAAGAACAACACTCTGTGTCTTTCTCTGCGGTCTCCGCGTTCTCTATGGTGAGTTCTGCTCTCAAGTCCGGATATCCCCGCCGATCCCTCTACCTTATCTCCTCCACCGCCCAGTGATCGCCCATGGCGCGGCGACCCCGTGCCAACCCCTCGCCCTCGGATACCTGGCGCGTCAGGTCGGGGCGTTCCAGGGCCTCCGGGCGCAACGTCACGCCCAGGCCCGGCCCCTCCGGGACGGCCATCGTCCCGTCCTCGGCGCGGGGGGCCAGGTCGCTCAGGACGGGGAAATAGGTCTGGTAGAAGGCGCGCACCGTCTCGACGAAATACAGGTTGGGGATGTGTGCCCCCAGGTGCATGGCCGCCGCATGGCAGATCGGCCCGGCGACGTTGTGCAACACCAGCGGCACGCCGAATGTCTCCGCCAGCGCCGCGATCTTGCGCGTCTCGGCGATGCCGCCGTTCCACACCGGGTCGGTCATCACGATGGGCGTGACGTGCTTCTCCAGCCATTCGCGCAGTTGCCAGCGCGTCATCAACAGTTCCGAGCCGATGATGGGGATCGTCGTGCGCGAAGCGAGCAGCTTGATTTCGTCGGGGAAGACGGGGGGCAGGACATCCTCCAGAAAGAGGATATGGTACGATTCCAGCGCCCGCGCGATGCGCTCCATGCTGACGCGATTCCAGCGGAAGTGACACTCGATGCCGATCTCCACCGCGTCACCGACGCGCTCGCGGATCTGCCGCACGGGCGTCAGCCCGGCCTCGACCTGGCGCGCGCTGATGTATTGCCCGAAGGTCGCCTCGCTGAAGCGATCGAACGGCCAGATTTTCATGGCGCGTTGACCGTCGGCCAGCAGGCTTTCGGCCAACGCGCCAGCGTCCTGGTGCCAGGCGACGTAGTCTCCCACCGGCCCGAAGCCAATGCACGTGTTGTAGACGGGTACGCGTTCGCGTGTCTTGCCGCCCAGTAGATGATAGAGCGGCGCGCCGTAGACCTTGCCCAGGATGTCCCACAGCGCCACCTCGACCGCCGACAGGGCGCGCAGTTCCGCGCCGGCGTAGCCGTGATACATGATGTTGTCCATCACAAAGCGCCACAGCCCTTCGATGTCGCGCGGGTCTTGCCCCAGCACCAGCGGGGCGATGGTGCCGTGCAGCGCGCCCTTGGCGCCGGGTACCTTGTCCACTGTCTCGCCCAGGCCGACAATCCCCGCGTCGGTGTGCACACGCACGACCAGCAGACGGGGGTATTCGGCCCATTGCAGGCTCTCGATGGCCGTGATTTTCATACGCTGCCCCCTATTCCGGCGCGCCCAACGCGCGCACGCGCGCCTCGGCGCGATCCAACGCCTGCTGCACCGTCTGCTCGCCGGCCAGGGCGCGCGCGGCTTCCTGGCCCAGAATGTCGCCGAACTCAAAGGAGTGACGGGTCACCGGGCGCTCACCGCGGGCGAAGGCGCGTGTGGCACGGGTGGTCGCCACCAGGCCGGGGCGGAAGCGCGCCGCAAAACGCGGATCGTCCAGCACCGACCGCCGCGACACCTCCACAAAGCCGCTGCGCAGCGCATCGTCGAGCAGTTGCTCCGGCGCGCAGAGGAACTTGGCCAGCTCCCACGCTGCCCGCTTGACCTTCGAGCGGGCAGGGATGGCGTAGGGCGGGCAATATAGCCCGGCGTGACGCGTACCGAGCGGTCCGGCGGGCACCAGCGTCGTCAGCGTGCCGTCGGCGATCGGCCCTCCCGCGTCGTAGACGATAGACGCTTCGTTGGCCGGTTCGATGACCATGGCCGCCCGCCCGGCGCGATAAGCCGCCATGCACTCTTCGAAGCCCATCGTCACCGACTCCGGCGGCCCGGCGCGGCGCAACAGGTCTACGTAGTGTTCGAGGGCGGCGCGATGTTCCGGCGTGTTGAAGGCGGGCTGCCCGTCCTCGTCGTACCAGCGCACGCCCCACGAAGGTGCCCACGTTGAACCAAGCAGCCAGAAGTTGAGGCCGCAACTCGGCGCGCCGCGCAACGTGATCCCATAGAAGTCGCTGTGACCGTCGGCGCGGGCGGCAGCCTGCACTGCCAGCGCCGCCTCGGTGAGCTGATCCATCGTCTGTGGGACAGGGATGCCGTAGCGTTCGAACAGGTCGGCGCGGTAGATCAGCACGCTGGAGACATCGCAATAGGGCAGGCCGTAGAGCGTCCCGCGCAGGCTGACGGCCTCCAGCGCCGCCGGTTCGAAGTCGTCCAGCGCGTAGCCGTCGGCGGCCACGTAGTCATCGAGCGGCTCGACGCGCCCGTTGCGGGCGTATTGCAGCAGCAACAATTCGTCGCAGCCCACCAGGTCGAAGGGCGGATCGTCCTCGTTGAAGGCGCGCGCCATCAGCTCCCACAGTTCGGGGATATGGCTCAGCGTGACTTCGACGCGGACGCCGGTCAGTTCGGTGAAGCGGCGGGCGCTGTTGGGCAGGTTGTGGAATGGTGCCCAGTCCTCTTGCAGGACGCGAACGATGGTTCCAGGTGGAAAAACACTCATGGTTGCCCCTCCTCAAAAGGCAAAAAATTTACACCACTTGCACCGGATTGATAAGCATGCCGATACCCTCAATGCTGATCTCCACCACATCGCCGGCGCGCAGCGTGAAATCGTCCGGCGGCACGATCCCGGTGCCGGTGAGCAACACCACGCCGTCCGGAAACGTATTGCTGCGGCCCAGAAAGCCGATCAGCTCGTCGAGCGTGCGGTGAATGCGCGCCGTGTGCACATCGCCAGCAAAAACGATTGCCCCCTCACGCCAGATGGTCAGGCGGATGGTCGTCTGCGGCCAGGTAGAAGCGGGTGTCAGGGTGATGCCCGGCCCCAGCGCACACGCGCCAGTATACACCTTGGCTTGTGGCAGGTAGAGCGGGTTAGCGCCCTCGATGTCGCGGCTGCTCATGTCGTTGCCCACGGTGAAGCCAACCACTTCCAGCGCCGGGTTGAGCATCACCGCCAGTTCCGGCTCCGGCACCGTCCAGCGCGAGTCGGCGCGGATGCCCACCGCGCCCCCCGTCCCGACGACGCGCCAGCCCTGCGCCTTGAAGAACAACTCGGGGCGCTCGGCGGTGTAGACGCGGGCGTAGATGTCGCCGCCGTCAATCGCTTCGGCCTGGCGGGCGACACGGCTGCGCTCGTAGGTGACGCCCGCTGCCCACACCTCCTGATCGTCTACCGGAGCCAGCCAGCTCAGGCGATCCGGCGCAGGAGCGGGAGCAAACTCATCGGCGGGAAAGACGGCAGACGCTTCCAGGGCAGCGCGACGCAGCTCGGCGATGGCGTCGGGCACGCGCCCGACACTTGCCCGCAGCCAGGCCGCCACCGACGAGACATGCCCGCTCACGTCGTGCACCGTGTCACCCAGCCGCACGCCTGCGCGCGGGCCACTGCCGGGCAGGTGAAAGCGTACCAGCAACAGATCGCTCATGACGCCAGGCTCCAGGTGACCAGCCCCTCGGCGTTGCGCCCGGCCACCAGCACGCCGCGTTGTGTCAGCCGGTTGAGGTTGCCCAGCATCCCATAGCTGAAGTCCTGGTTGGCGGCGGCGGGCCATGTCCCCAGGCGCGGCCCCAGCGTGTCAATCGCCTCGCGCAGGGTGTAGGCGGGGTGTTCGTGCGCAAAGTCCAGCAGCGCCCGTTCGACCAGCAGGCAGTAGTTGCGGCTCTCGCGCAAGAATTCGCCGACGTCTGGCCCGGTCTGCACCGGCCAGTGCGCGGGCGAGAGTGTCGCGATATCCATCGCTGCCAGCCGGTCGAGCGTGGCCAGGTAGGTGTCCACATAGCAATAGGTGGGGGGCATGGCCGGCTCCCAGTCCTGATCCAGGATGGCGTTCCACAGGCCGGCTTCGCCCGCGATCAGCGTCTTGCTGCGCGGATCATAGACGGCCAGGTGCCCCCAGGTGTGCCCCGGCGTGTGAAGCACTTCCACGACCCAGTCCCGACTCAGTCGGAAGGTCTCGCCGCCTTCGAGCGTCACGTCGAGGGGGTGACTCAGGCACTGCTGGCGAATGCCCGCTTTGCCCTCTTCGCCATAGCCAATGCCGTGCTCGCGCTCGAACTGACTGTAGCGCCCCCGGATCAGCGCTTCGGTATCTTCGACCCAGGGCCGGTCGAGCGTGTGACACATCAGCAGGGCGCGCGGGGCGGCCTGTTTCATCGGCGCGTTCCCGCCCTGGTGATCGAGATCGGAATGCGAGATGAGGATATAAGTCAGGCGCTCCGGCGGCAGGCCGATCTGCTCCATGTAGGGCAGAATCTCCTGGGCGGGATTGTGCGCGCAGCCAGTATCTACCAGCATGGCCGCCTGTTCCCCCACCAGCAGATGCACATAGACCATGCGATTGCTGCCAAAGGCGCACTTGATGCGGTGAATGCCCGGCGCTATTTCCACGGTAACCCCCTTGTCTTACGCTGACGGGCGCTCAGGGGCACCCTTGCGGTCGATCGGACGGCTGCTGCCCCTTGACCCCTACGCCGCCGTCCACCTGAAAGTTGGCCCCCGTGACGAAGCTCGCCTCGTCTGAGGCCAGGAAAAGACAGACATTGGCCACTTCCTCGATCGTGCCCACGCGCCCGATAGGGTGCACCGCGTCGAACTGCTGGCGCACGGCCTCCGGGTCGGCCTGAGCCGCGATGAAGTCGTGCAGCATGGGCGAGTCAATCGTGCCGGGCGAGACCGCGTTGACGCGGATGCCACACGGCGCATAGTCGGTAGACATGGCCCGCGCCAGGGCGATCAGCGCGCCTTTGGTGGCCGAATAGACGGCCAGCCCCGGCAGGCCGAGCACACCGGTGACACTCGCCATATGAATGATGCTGCCGCGCCCAACTTCCAGCATGCCAGGGATCACCGCCCGGCTGACCAGATAAGCGCCGCGCAGGTTCACGGCAATGCAGCGTTCGAAGTCGGCGGGGGAGGTTTCGTGCAGCCGTCCCGCAGGCATGACCGCCGCGTTGTTGACCAGCACGGTCACCGGGCCGAAGCGCTCGCGTAGCGCGGCAACGGCGGCGTTCACCTGCGCCTCGTCGCGCACATCTGCGCCCAGCGCCAGCGCCTGCCCGCCAAAGCTGACGATCTCGTCTACCACCGCCTGACTGTCGCACGCGTGCAAATCGAGCACACCCACCCGCGCCCCTTCGTGCGCAAAGCGCAATGCAATCCCACGCCCAATGCCACGCGCAGCGCCGGTGATCAGCGCTACTTTGCCCTCCAGTCGCATCCTTCCTCCCCAATCAGTCGAATTGGAACAACGAGCAGCCGCCGTCGAGCGTCAGCACCGAACCGGTCATGTAAGCGGTCTGCGGGCCGGCCAGATACACCACCGCCTGAGCGATCTCCACCGGCGTGCCCGGCGCCCCCAGCGGAATCACCTTCGCCACCCGCGCCGCGTAGGCGGGGTCTTCGCGCATCTGTCGCCCCGCCAGGCCAGCGTTGACAATGCCCGGCGCGATGGCATTGGCGCGAATGCCATAGGGTGCCAGTTCGCGCGCGGCCTGTTTCATGAGCATGTTCAAACCGGCCTTACTCACAGTATACGGTGTGATCTCCGGCCAGGGAATCTCGGCCACCCAGGTGCTGGTGAAGATCAGGCGGCCCGGAATCTGGCGGGCGACCATGACGCGCGCCACCGCCTGCGCCACGTGAAACGCACCCGTCAGGTTGATGTCCAGATGTCGCTGCCACAGCTCCGGCGAGACTTCCAGAAAGGGTGCGGACTCGACGATGCCCGCGTTGATACAGGCGATGTGTACGCCGCCGGTCTGTTCCACCACCTTGTCCAGCGCACGGTCAACGGCGGCGCGGTCGGTCACGTCCACTTGCTGATAAATGACCGGGCTGCCGACAGCTTCTACGCGAGCGATGCGCTCGGTGACCTGATCCTCTGGCCTGAGGTCCCACAACACGATGCCCGCTCCTTCGCGGGCCAGGTGCACCGCCATCTCGTTGCCCATGTCACCGGCCCCGCCAGTGATCAGCGCCGTCTTGCCCCCCAGCATATGCACTTGCCTCCTGTCCTGCCTGGATCACGGCTCGCCCGTCGCCCCCGTCGGGCGAACCTATAAAGATACTATTATGTTTTATTTAATCTGCCATATTCCAGTCAGAAAAAGGCGCTCTGCGGCGTCCTTGGCTGTGCTGTCGGCATTCTGTCGGGAGACGGGCGTCATTGGCGGGGGGTTGTCGGAGTGCGGAGCGGCTCGCGCCCCTTCCTTTGCCAGAGCGTGTGAGGGGGGCAAGGGTGAGGACAAGGTGCGTCGTGAATGTTCATAACAGCCGCTAGTCCGCCGCCAGCAGCACTTCCCGCGTCGTGATGCCGCGCATGGTGCGCAGGAAGTCCTCCAGCGTGGCGCTGCGGGCCAGGATGCGCTCGATGGCCGGGCCGGTGGGGTCGGCCCCGCCCGCGCCCGGCTCCCCCTGATACCCGCCGTAGAAGGCGAAGTACGCCTGATTCAGCTTGCGGAGGGAGTAGCCGTGCCGGGCAAACTTGCGCTGCTGCGCGGCCATGTAGACTTCCGCCGCCTCGACCATCCCCTGCCACAGCAAGAAGTCCACGCGGGCGCGGGTGAGCGCCATCTCGCGGGCGAAGTCGAAGCGGGGCGGGGCGTCGGGGTCGCGGGCAGGGGTGGACGTTGCCGCGGCCATGCCCGGTGACGGCGTGAGGAACGACGGATAGTGTGGGACGGGCACGTCCGGGTAGTAGCGGGCAATCACTTTTTGCGCCACGACCCGCCCGAAGAAGGTCGCCGTGGTCTCGTTGATGATACGCGTTTCGGGCCGCGTGTTGTATTCCCAACCCAGCGGATAGAAGACCAGGTAGTGATGCGCCCACTCGTGCGCGGTGACTTCGAAGACGCGCGCCAGCATGGCCGCCGGGTCACCGGACGACGGCTCGACGATCATGGCCGGGTAGAGGCTCAGCCCGCCCAACGGCACTACCAGCGAGGAGACGTTCAGCGCGGCATCAATGCGCGCTTCGAGCGCCTCGCGTTCTTCGACGGGTAGCGCGTTCACATCTACATTGGCGGCGACGGCGATGCGCTCGCGCGGGGAGACGATGAGCGCCATCGGCGTCTCGGTGAAGTGCATGGAAACGGGCGGCAACACCTGCCCCAGCACACCGAAGCCCTCGTCGGCCAGCACCGCCGATACCTGGCCCTCGATCAGGCTCTCCACCAGCGGCTGATCGGCGTGCAGGCGGGCGCGCAGCGCGTCGCGCTCAGCACGCAGGGGGGCGGCGGCAGTCTGTGGGTCGGCGACGGCGGGATCGGCATAGAGCCGTTCGATGCGCCGTTCGAGCGCCTGCACCTCGCTGAGCGTCCGCACATAGTCCAGCACCAGCGCCCGCCCGCGCTCGTCGGTCAGGTAGGGGGCAACGCCCAGCACGGCCTGCCCCAGCTTGCCCCACAGCGCGTCTACCTCCCAGGCGGCGTAGTCGAACAGATGCGGGCGCGCCAGCGCCGTGACGCGCGCACTCAGCGATGTGTCGCGCACAGCCCCATCGCCCAGGGCGGCAATCAGCCCGACCGTCAGCGCCAGGCGCAGCAACGCGATCCACAGCGCCCGCAGGATACGCCGGACGCGCCGCCAGAGTCGCCGCACGACGGCGATCGCGGCCTGCGCGGTCTGCATCACGCGCCGGAGCAGGGCGATGGGCATGTGCAACGGACTCCTGCCTGACGGGCGCGGCGTCTCAGCCGCCTTTGGCCGCGACGCGCGCCTCGAAGCGGGCCTTGTCCACCACGAAGCGTTCGTGCGTGCCCGCGCCGATCTGTTCCACCTCGTCGTGCGCTTCCACGGCGAAGATCAGCCGCCGCCCGTCCACCTCGACCAGCCGGGCGGTCGCCCGCACAGTCATGCCCACCGGCGTTGCTGCCAGATGGCGCACGTCCAGGTGTGTGCCGACGGAGGTCTGTCCCGCGGGCAGATGCCCTTGCAGAGCAGCGACGGCTGCTCCCTCCAGCAGGGCGATCAGGGCGGGGGTGGAGAAGGCCCGGACGTTGCCGCTGCCCAGCGCTGCGGCGGTGTGCACCTCGTCCACGCGCAGGCTCACCTCGCCGGTTAGCCCTGGCGCAAGCATCCCAGCGGTGTTATCGCTCATCGATTCACCTCGACAGAATCAGTGATCGTCCTCAAACGCTGCATTATGCCCCGGCAGTCGCCGGATCGACAATCCACCCTTCGAGCAGGTCGGCGTCCAGCGGCACGCCATAACCGACCTGCCCGCTGCCCCAGGCCGCCTGCACGGCGCACAGCAGCGCATCGAGCCGGTCGCCGCTGCCGTCGTTCAGCAGAGCTTCGGCCAGGTCGCTCGGCAGGTCGAGCGCGAAGCCATAGAGATCGTCGCAACGTTCCCGCAGTCCGGCCAGCAGCTCGCGGCGGGCGTCGCGCTGAGCCGGAGTCTGCCGGGCGGGAGAATCGCTCTTGTAGGGGCGTTTCCCGATCCACCGACGCGCGACCAGGGCGGGATAGGCTTCCAGAGCGATCCGGCTGTCGTCGGTTGGGTGGCAGGGGATGACTGACACGCCCGCGGCCAGCAGGCGCGGCGCGCCCGCCCAGAACATGCGACCCACCGGCACGCGGTGCACCATCAGCGGGCTGCGCGCTCCGGCCAGCGCGTCGGTGCGGCGCAGCGGGTGTTTGTCGCCAGGGGGATGGGTGTCGCGGTAGGTCTTGAGCGCGGCCAGAAATTCCTCGCGGCTCAGCGCCCCCACGCGGGCTACCATCTCGGCCCAGGTCGCACCCCAGCCCAGCGCGCGGATCAGCGGGACCGGCTGGCCGAAGGGAAAATCGAAACCGGCGACCCAGGGGCCAGGCCGCGCCAGAAACGCCTGGAAAGCAGCAAGGTCCGTCAGCGCCTCGACACGCTGCAGGCGCAGCACTCCGCCGGAGAGGGTGCAGACCGCGCAGGCGATCGGCTTGCGCGGGCGGGGAGCGCTGCTGAAGTCCACGCCGAAGATGAGCATCGAGTCGCCAGTCTCCAGCGGACAGCCTTCAGCCGTTGCCTCTCCCTGACTGCTGACGGCTGAAAACTGACCGCGCCTCTCACAGATTGGGCACCAGATACGTTTCCAGCGCGTAGAGTGCGAACAGCGCCAGCACGCCGACCGCGAACAGCGGCAACCACTGCGCGAGCGGTCGCCGCCCGGCAATCAGCTCCGCCCAGCCGGTCAGACCGGCCCCGACGACGAACGCCAGCGGCACCAGCGCCGGATAGAGATAGCGCCCCTGGAACTGCACAAAGCTGAGATTGTAGAGGGCAAAGGCGGCGGTCACCAGGACGATCGTCGCGGCGAAGAGGATCAGCACGTCGCGCCCCGGCCCGTCCAGTGCCAATGGGAAGTGCGCGCGCCAGGCGTGAACGATCGCGCCCAGCAGCAGCCCCAGCGTAACCATCCACAAGGCACGGTACACCGGGCCGGGCAGCGGCACGCTCATCCAGCCGAACTGCCCCCAGAAGCTGTGAAAGGTCGTGCGGAACAGGTTCTCCAGGTACTGCCGTTCGCTGCCGCCGAGCACTATCTCGATGTACTCGTCAGTGCGCATCTGCCCCACCGTCACCGCATCGTGACGATCCAGGCCGGTGAAGTCCATCCCGCCGTAGACGTGCAGGTTGCGCCCCCACCACAGACCGCCCAGCAGCAGGGCGGGCCCGATCATCGCGGCCAGATGTGAGG
>DAOTZZ010000126.1:0-8559 GCA_034433965.1 Anaerolineae bacterium | reverse complement strand
TCACTGCGGCGACCGGATCGTCGGTGACGGTGACCTGCAAGCGCCCGCGCGAAAGCTGCCGCGCTTTTTCCAACACCGCGGGCTTGGGTTGATACCCGGCAGGACTGCCAATGCTCATCTTCATGCCGAACTGCGCCGCGCCCATCAGCAGGCTGGTCGCCACATTGTTGCTGTCGCCCACATAGGCCAGGTGCAGTCCTTCCAGCCGCCCGAACTCCTCGTAGATGGTCAGCAGGTCGGCCATGGCCTGGCAGGGATGGTTGTAGTCGGTCAGCCCATTGATCACCGGTACCGGACTCCAGCGGGCTAATTCCAGGATGTGCTCGTGCTCGAAGGTACGCGCCATGATCGCGTCCACGTAGCGCCCCAGCACCCGCGCAATGTCGGCGATGCTCTCGCGTTTGCCCAGCCCGATTTCCTGCGGGCTGAGGTAGAGCGCGTGTCCGCCCACATGCTGCATGGCCATCTCGAAAGAAACGCGCGTGCGCAACGAGGGCTTCTGGAAGATCATGCCCAGCGCTTTGCCCGCCAGCAGAGGCGGGTTGCCCTCGCGCTTGTGCTGTTCTTTGAGCGCGCGCGCAGCATCCAGCAGGAATTGCAGGTCGGCTGCCGTCCAGTCGGCCAGGTCGAGAAAGTGCTTCACGGAACACCTCTTTCAGAGTTCAGAGACGAAAACCTGTGCAGACCCCGCATATTGCCCGCAAGTATAGCACAAATTGGCCGTGCCTGATTCGCCTGCGCGGCCACTTCAGCAGGGCAAACCTCTCCGACTTCAGAGAGCAACGCCAGCGGGAAACTCGTCGGGTGCTGAGCCGCGCTCGCCGGCGTTTGATGATGGACAACAGTTGCCTAAACGAAAGAATGGATTAAGATAGGGTGAATAATGTAAGGTTCACCGGCGCGGACTCTCCATCATCCTGACACGGCTCTGGCCTATGGAAATTCGACTCTATCGTCCCGATGACGACCCAGCCTTGATGACGCTGGAACGTCTCAGCCCGCGCGGCCTGCCAGAGCCGTTTGTGCACTATCGCCGCCGCTTCATTGATCGCGCCGCTCTCTTCGCCGATCACGTGCTACTGGTAGCCGAGAACGATGGGGAAGTCATTGGCTGCGTGGCCGCGGGTCTCAAGCGCACGCATATTGGCGGCGAGCCGGTGTCGCTGGGCTATGTCTTCGACGTGCGCACGCATCCGGCGCGGCGACGACAGGGGCTGGGCACAGCGCTGGTGGCGACCATGGACGGCTATCTGCGCGAGCTGGGGATGGATGGCGTCTATGGGCATATCGTCGCCTCGAACGTGCCTTCGCTGCGGCTGTTCACCAAGCTTGGCTACGAGCGTCTGCGGCAATTGATCATGCTGATGTATCAGCCCTTGCCTGCCGTGATCCTGCCTGAATGGATGCCGCGCCATGTCCCCGATCCGGGTGCCGGGCAGCGCGAGATTCAGATGATTCATGGCTGGCGCGATCTGTATGTCCCCGACGTGGCCGACAGCCTCAGCGCGTTCGGCTTCGAGCGATGGAGCATTGACCTGGGCGACGGCAATTGCGCGGGCGTGAGCATCTTCGACCAGAGTTATGTCTACCAGCAGTGGCCCGCCGATTTGCCCTTCCCCTCTCCAGAAGAGATGTACGCCAGGCGACAGGCCAGCCTGCGCCTCTTTGACGAAGTGGGGACACACCGACCTGAGTTGCTGCGGGCCATCTTCGATGTGCTGCGCGACGAAGCGGTCGCCGCGCGGGTGAGCAAGCTGTCGTTGTTGCTCGACCGCACCGACCGCGTGCCCGCCTTCTTCTTCTCTGAAGCGACGGGGCAGATGGATTACTGGATGGTCTTCAAGTCTCTGCGACAGGGTTGGCGACCCGCCTGGCAAGACGGGCCGATTTACATTGACACGCGCGAATTGTGAAGGCCAGAAGCAGAGCAGGAGGACTCTGCAAGGGTATGCGGGAGGCAATACACATCATGAGCACTTTTGACCGGTTGACTGATTGGCTGGAGGCCGTGAGCCGAGATCTCAACGCCTTTCTCTTCGGCGCAGGCAGAGGCGTACACCGCGAACTGATCGTTCATGACAAGGAGCGGGGCGGAGTGCTCTATTGCCCTCAGGCCTTGTTCGACGAGGTGATTCCGCTCGACACGTGCAAAGCGTGTACCTATCACGAGAAACCATCGCTGCGCAACGTCTTTATGAGCATGTGTCTGTTCAGCAAGGAGAAACGCAAGGAGGAAGAAAGGCTTTCGCCCTTTGCCCGACCGCGCAGCTTCTTTGCGAACCCTGATTTTCCTGGCCGGGCAACCCCTCGCCTGGGCACTGGCCCTCTGAGTCGCCCTCGCGCTGCCAGAACCGCAGCCCCCTCCCGCCCTCGCTTTTCTCCGCTGGGCAGGAAGATCCAACCGGAGCAGGACATAGAACACAGGCTGCACGAGATCATCCGCATGGCGGAGAATATCGAGTCGGAGGCACGGGCGCTATTGCGGGACCTGGAAGATATACAGGATCGCTACGGCTAGGCTATCTCAACGCCGGGCCAGCGCGCCGACCTCGTCCGCCTCTATCGAGGCGACCTCGCCCGGCGCGCGATCGGCTCCCGGCAGCCGCGCCTGCATACTCCACGGCCCCGTCCAGATCACCTGCACCTGGGCCAGTTGTCCGCGCCAGTCGCGCGAGTCGTCGCTGAAGAAGACCAGCTTGTTCTGCGGCGTGCGCCCGCGCCACTTCCCTTTGACCTTGTCCTCGACCAGCACCTCGACCGTCCGCCCCAGATACTGCCGGTTGATCTCCGCGACGATCTGCTCTTGCAACGCTTCCAGTGCGGCGTGACGGCGTTTCTTCTCCTCGGCGGGCACGTCGTCGGGCATGGTGCGCGCGCTGACTGTGTGCGGGCGCGGGCTGTAGCGGGCCAGGTGCACCTTGTCCAGCTTGAGTTCGGCCAACAGGTCGTACGTATCCTGGAACTGCGCTTCGGTCTCGCCAGGGAAACCGACGATCACGTCACAGTGAATGGCCACGCCGGGGATGCGCTCGCGGATGCGGGCGATCAGTTCGCGATACTGCGCCACTGTGTAGCCGCGGCGCATCCGCGCCAGCACTTCGTCGTTGCCCGCCTGCACCGGCACTTCGATCTGCGGCATGACGCGCGGCAGTTCGGCCACCGTGTCCAGCAATTCGTCGGTCATCCAGTTGGGGTGACTGGTGAGGAAGCGGATACGGTAGATGCCTTCCTGTTCGGCCACGTCATGCACGATGCGCAACAACTGCGCCAGATTGGGGCCGTCGGGCACGTCTTTGCCGTAGCGATCCACGATCTGCCCCAGCAAGGTTACCTCGCGCACGCCCTGACGGGCCAGGCTGCGCACATGCCCGACGATCTCGCCCACCGGACGCGACTTTTCCACCCCGCGCCGGTAGGGGATGATGCAAAAAGTGCAGGCGTGCGAGCAGCCATAGACCACCGGCACATGGGCGCTGACCAGCGTTCCGCGCTCCGTCGCGGGCAAGATCAGCGCGCCTTCCTCTGTGGCGAAGTCCTGCAGATGATCGCGGGCCTGCCGGGCCACTTCGTCGAGGGCACGCGCTTCCCCCTCGGCGGCGCGGTCGCGCAGAAACTCCACCATCGGTGACGGGTCAGACGGCGGCAGGAACACGTCCACATGCGGCAGCTTCTCGCGCAGCCGCAGCGGGTCTTTGACCCCGACCAGACAACCCATCAGCCCAATCACCTTGCCAGGGTGCGCCCGCTTCACCTGAGCCAGTTCGCGCAGGCGGCCATACGCCTTGTCCTCGGCGGATTGCCGCACGACGCAGGTGTTGATCACCAGGATGTCGGCGTCGTCGGGATCGGCGGCAGCGCGATGACCCAGCAGTTCCAGCTCCGAAGCGAGCCGCTGCGAGTCGGCGACGTTCATTTGGCAGCCCAGCGTCCAGATGTGGTAGCGCATGGCAGTATCCTCAGTGAGCAGGCTGTTGCAGAATATTTCGGAAGAATTTTAGACAAATTTGCCGCATAAAACCAGTGCGTTTTTTAAAAGAACGCTGGGCCATTGACAATTCGCACTCCGCAATCCGCAATCACCAGGCCCAAAGCGGCGTATAGGCGTATAATAGAGCCTGTCGAGGGCAATGCGCATGGCCCAGGCCACTTTTCGCTTCTACGCCGAACTGAACGACTTCCTGCCGCACAACCGTCGTCAGGTGCCATTCGTGCACCGCTTCAACGGGCGCGTTTCGATCAAGGACATGATCGAGTCCCTGGGCGTGCCGCACACGGAAATTGACCTGATCCTGGTCAATGGCGAATCGGTGGACTTCCACTACCTGGTGCAGGACGGCGATTACATCAGCGTATATCCCGTCTTCGAGTCGTTCGACATCACGCCGCTGTTGCGCGTCCGGCCCCGCCCGCTGCGACAACCGCGCTTCGTGCTCGATGTGCACTTGGGACGGCTGACGGGCTACCTGCGCCTCTTGGGATTCGATGCGCTCTACATCCCCGACTGCGACGACGCCACGCTCGCCACTGTGTCGCGCCAGGAACGACGCACCTTGCTCACCCGCGACCGGGGCTTGCTCAAGCGCCGTCAGGTGACGCATGGCTACTGTGTGCGCACCACCAATCCCCGCGAGCAGGTGCGCGAAGTGCTACGCCGCTTCGATCTTTACCGGTTGATTGCTCCTTTCACCCGCTGTATCCGCTGCAACGGTGTGCTGGAACCTGTTGCCAAACGAGACATTGCCGATCGCCTGCCGCCGCACGTGCGCGACCATCACGACGAGTTTCGCATTTGCGTCGCGTGCGGGCAGGTCTATTGGCGCGGTTCGCACTACGACCGTATGCAGGCGCTGATCGCCTGCTGGCTGGAAGACGCGCCAGACAACAATCAGGCAGAGGAAGACTGAAGCTGTCGTGTCTGCGCACATCAGGTCGCGCCTTTATACGGCGCACTTGGTGATTGTTTCGTTCTGGTATATGCTGAGTGCAGATATGGTGCGCCCGCAGTGCTTCCGCACAAATGTTCTACGTGGTATAATCTGGCTAGACTACATGTAGGCGTTTGGTTGAATGACGATCGGGCGCGGCCAGAGTGTGTAAGACAGGGGCCGGTCTATGGTCAACCCATTTCGCAGAGGTAGCAAAGACGAAGAAGACCCCGATCCGCGCGATTCCCGTGCGGCAGGAACCGGGCGTCCTCCGCTGAGCGGGATGGGCGGGCGGTCGCCTGTGCCTTCAGGGGATCCGTTTGGCCCTGCGCGTCGCGCCCCGGCCTTTGAAGAAGAGGAAGAAAAATCTTCTGGTGGACGTTTCGGGTGGTTCAATCGGGATAAGGGGACTGAAGCTCCTGAGCCGCGCGCCCGTCCCACGGGTGCCGCCCAGCCGTCAACGCTGGACCGCGGCAGCAAGGCGCGCCAGAGCGACAAAGCGCCAGACGAAGACAAGGAGAAGAAAGGGCCGCTGGGGTTTCTGCGTCGCGGCAGCAAGGGCAAAGACGAAGAGAGCGGGCCAGCAGCCCGCCCAGGGCTTCCGGCTGGCGGGACAACCCGCGATCTGGGACGGCCTGGTCTGAGCAGTCGCGGGCGTGAGGAATTTCCATCTAGCTTCTCCGGTTCTCTGGATCGCAGTCGGTCGGTGCCGGGCACCGGCCCGCTTTCCCCTCGCGATCGCCCGGATGACCTGACTCGTCGTCCGGGGGGAGTGGATCGCAGTTCGTCGCCTGCCAGCAGTCCATATAGCCGCGGGCGCGAGGAGGAGCCGCCGCGTCCCCTGGGCAGTGCCGACCGCTTCGGCTCCGGCAGTGCCTTAGGCGTCCGCGATCGCGACGAGACAGGTTCCCGACCCTTCGGCGGCGGTACCTTTGGTACGTCCGGCGCGCTGAGCAGCCGCGGGCGGGGCGACGAGCCATCGCGTCCCTTCGCCAGCACAGAGCGCCCTGCTCCTCTTGGCAGCCGCGAGCCTGGCTCGTACTCCGGCGACGTGACCCGCCCCGATCGACTGGGGCAGACTTCGCGCACACCGTCGGCGACGCCCGCGCGTCCGCTGGTCACCCGCCCTCCTGACGAGCCAGCCCAGAAACCAGAGGAACGCAAGTCGCGCCTCCCGCTCCTGGGGCGGAGCAAAGGCGCTAAAGAAGACAAACCTGAAGAAGAAAAGAAGTCCACCAAAGACAAGACTGAAGCTGCGTCGGAGCCTCGTTTTGCTGCTTCCGCCAGCAGCCGCTCCAGCCAGGGGGCACTCCCCGCCGCGGGAACGCGCCGGGCAGTCGCGGAGCCGCTCGACGCGGGCAGGGGTGCGACCGCCACGCCGGCGGGTCGGGCGCGCAGTGCTCCCGCTACCCCTGAACCCGCGCGCCGCTCACGCGCTGAGGTGGCCGAGCCGCGCGCGCCCGTCCGCCCCCTGCCCGGCGGTCAGCGCAAAGGCACGTTCACCATTCACCAGGGGTTTGACCTCGACCGGCGCATTGACCTGGTCGGCATGGCGCTGGTCGGTTTCGCGCTGGTGTCCTTCTTCGCCGTATTCCACTCGATCTCGTTTGGCCTGTTGCCGGAGCCTTCTGGTGGCATCACCCGCGCGCTCGACCGTCTGCTGGGGCAATGGTTTGGCTGGGGCAAACTGGCCTGGCCGCTTTTCACGTTTGGGCTGGGCGTGTGGTTGATGGCGCGCAGCTTCGAGCAGACGGGTTTCACCATCAATATCGCCCGCGTCCTGGGCGGGATCATGCTCTATGGCTGCATCCTGGCCTGGCTGCACATGCTCTTCCTGATTGATGACGTCGCCCCGACCGTTGAGGCGTTCCGCCCCATTTCCTACAGCCTGGCGGTGGATCAGCGCAGCGGCGGCGGCTGGGTGGGGCATCAGATTTACATCCTTCTGCTCAGTCAGTTGCTGGACTGGGGCACCCTGTCCGTGTTGATCGCCTGGCTGATCGTGAGCCTGTTGCTCACCTTCGATCTCACCGTGGCCGAGCTATGGGGCTTTGTGGCGGGAGTGTTCGCTTTCATCCGCCTGAGTCCTGAAGAACGAGCCCAACGGCGCGAAGCACGTCGTCTGATCAGGGCGCGCACGGTCGAGGTGACGCGACCCGGCGCTGCGAGCAGTCCGGTGACAGTCGCTGCAGCAACGGGCGCAGCAGCAGTGGCCGCAGTCACCGACGCGGAGAAGAAGCCTGCTGCACCCCCCGCCGAAGCGTCACGCCCTCAACCGCGCATCGCGCGCCGCGGCGCGCTAGCCGACGAGGAACCCGCCGCGGCTACACCAGCAAGAGCCAAAGAGCCAACCGCCTCGTCCTCCCCAATACCTGCGTCTCGCGCCGAAGAGCAGCGCCAGCCTGAGCGCCGACCGCTTCCTCACCTGCGCGGGTCGTCGGTGGCGGCGGGCGACGCAACGCCCGCTGAAACGTCCGAACGAGTCAGCCCCTTCGCTGCCGCGCTGAGTCCCAAAGTGTCCGGAGAAAGCGCCGACTCACCAGCGCGTCCCCCGGATCCGCTGCGCCGCCGCGAGCCGGAGAGCGCCCGCGCGGATCGGGCGCTGACCGCTGATGATCAGACTGCTGACTTGCCTGGGCGGCCATCCCCCTTCAAGCAGCCGCTTGCTGATGCGGCAGAGGAAGAACGGTTGCCAGAGTTGCCTCTACCAGGGCAACGCCGGACGCAGACACCGCCGGCTGCCGGTAAAGCGCCCACTGAGACAGACTCCGCTGCCGCAGCGCCGGCCCAGGGAAGTCGCCTGGGGAAGCTGTTCCGGCGTGGCAAGGCGGCTGAGGAGGAGAGCGCCCGCCCTTCAGAGGGCAGGGAAGACAAGCCCCCTGCCGAAGAGACTCCAGCACGCCGACGCGGGTTATTGGGGCGACGCGAGCCTGAGCCGAAAGCCGAGGGCACCCCGGTAACGATTGCGCCCGCCCAGGCAGCGACTGAGCCGCCGGAGCGCAGGTCGGGGTTGTTGGGCCGCCTACCTTTCCGGCGCGGCGCGCGTGAAGAAGTAGACAGGGAAGCCCCTGTGGGCGAACAGAAGCCCGCTGCTGACAAGTCGCCCGTTGCCGGTGACGCCCCCGCCCCCGCGCCCGCCGAAGGCGCGCGCAGACCGTCCCTCTTCGGGCGGGTAACGCGGGCCGAGGACAAAGAAGAAGAGCCGCCCGTCGCGAGCGACGCCCCTGCCCCCGCCCCCGTGCCCGCAGAAGGCGCGCGCAGACCGTCGACCTTCGGGCCGGTGACACGGGCCGAGGACAAAGAAGAAAAGCCGTCCGCCGCGAGCGACGCCCCCGCCCCCGTGCCCGCAGAAGGCGCGCGCAGACCGTCGCCTTTCGGGCCGGTGACGCGGGCCGAGGACAAAGAAGAAAAGCTGTCCGCCGCGAGTGACGCCCCCGCGCCCGTGCCCGCAGAAGGCGCGTGCAGACCGTCCCTCTTCGGGCGGGTGACGCGCGACGAGGACAAAGAAGAAAAGCCGTCCGCCGCGAGCGACGCCCCCGCGCCCGTGCCCGCAGAAGGCGCGCGCAGACCGTCGCCTTTCGGGCCGGTGACGCGGGCCGAGGACAAAGAAGAAAAGCTGTCCGCCGCGAGTGAC
>DAOTZZ010000125.1:0-16980 GCA_034433965.1 Anaerolineae bacterium | reverse complement strand
CACCCGCGCCCAAGACAAACCGAGCCTGTCCCCCTTACGGCAGCAAGTCCGCCGCAAACGCGCCCAGCGCCGCCGTTCCGCCCGTGTGCCAGAAAAGTACGCGCTGACCTACGCGGAATTCGCCGCATCGCACCAGGTCGATCAGCCCGGCCAGGGCACGCCCCGTGTACACCGGATCGACCAGGATTCCTTCCAGCCGCGCCAGCAGGCGAATCGCCTCGCGTTCCTGTTCCGTCACCACAGCGTACCCTGCCCCGCAGTAACGATCGTTGACCAGCACCTGCGCCGGATCGGGTTCCCAGTCCAGCCCCAACAGGTGCGCTCCGGCACGGGCCAGTTCTGTCACCCGCGAAGCCAGCCTGTCCGCGGGCATGTCCACACTGATGCCCAGAATGCGGGTCGTTGCCAGCAACCCACCCAGGTGCGCTCCCAATAGCAGGCCCGCCTGCGTGCCGCCCGAACTGCTCGCGAAGACGTGAGCGTCGAACCAGCCGCGCGGCTCGATCTGTCCCGCTACCTCGCGCATGGCGTCTACATACCCCAGCAAACCATGCGCGCTCGACCCGCCATAAGGGATGACGTAAGGTCGGTGCCCGGCCTCGCGCAGCGACCTTTCCACCCGCGCGATGCTTTCGCTGTACGGGGCGCGTTCCTCCGTCCAGTGAATCGTGGCCCCCAGCAGATGATCCAGCAACACGTTGCCGCTTGGCTCAGCCGGTGACACGCCGTCTGGCGCATAGAGCACCAGGTGCGCCGCCAGCCCCAGGCTGGCGGCTCCCGCCGCCGTCTGCCGGGCGTGATTAGACTGTGTAGACCCCGCCGTGATCACGCAATCTGCACCTGCCGCCACCGCCTGGGCCAGCAGAAATTCCAGCTTGCGAGCCTTGTTGCCGCCAGTCGCCAGACCTGTTTGATCATCGCGCTTGATGAACAGCGCTGGTCCGCCCAGATGAGCGCTGAGGCGGGGGAGAGGGTGGATCGGGGTAGGCAAGAACGCCAACCGGACGCGCGGCATCCGGTCAAGCGCAGCGAAGGAATCGCGAGCCACGGACACTTCGGTCGCCTCCATTTTGTGATCGCGCCAGCCAGAACCAGTATACTGTATCCCCGACAGACCGCACGAAACCGCAGACGCTGCGATGGACTCCGAGGGAGCAATGGACATCCATCTGCCCAGCCCGGCCAGGCGTGGCACCATCATACTGGTCACCGGCCCACGGCGTAGCGGCAAGACGACCCTGCTACTGCGCGTCCGTCAGGCCGCCCATGCCCAGGGCTTGAGTACAGGCGGCTTCCTGTCGCTCGCTCGCTTCTCCGGAGTCGAAAAAGTGGGTATAGACATCATGGACGCGGCGACGGGCACCGTCCAGCCTTTGGCCGTAGTGGGGACGGGTGGCGCGATTCACACCGGCCATTACAGCTTTGATGCAGAGGGCATCGCCGCCGGTCTGCGTTTTGCCCAGGCAGGGCAGACCGCCGACGTATTTTTCGTAGACGAATTGGGGCCGCTGGAACTGGAACGTGGAGAGGGTTGGACCGCCGTGCTACCTCTGATCGCCGCCCGCACCTTCGGCGTGTCCTTCGTGGTGGTCCGCCCAGAGCTGATCGCCCTGGCTCGCGCCCGCCTGAACCTTGACAAAGCCACACCGACTCTGTTCGTTGACCCCGCCACTCGCGACGCGCTGGCCGATCGGCTGTGCGCCTGGATTCGCCAGCGTCGCTCCCGCTAACGCTTACGCTTGGGGAAGATGATCACCGCCTCGCCGTTCTTGCGTTTGCGTTGTTCTTCCTCATCCAGGTCGAGCGCGCTCTCCAGCACCATGCTGATCAGCCCGACCAGCAACCCACCCAGTACTGCCCAGCCGAAGCCGTCCACCTCGAAGCGACTGCCAGAGAGCGCATCGGTGATCAGCAGCAGAATTCCGTTGATTGCCAGCGCAAACAGCCCCAGCGTGAGCACGATCAGCGGGCAACTGAGCACCCAGACCACCGGCTTGAGTATGGCGTTGACCAGCCCGAAAATGAGGGCAATGATCAGCAACGTCGTCACGCGGTCATCGCGGATGTGAATCCCTGGCAGGATGGCCGCCGTTGCTGCCAGCGCCGCCGCATTGATCACCAGCCGCAGTACAAAGGTGCGCATTCCCCAGTCTCCTCTCAGGCAATTAGCCTGCCCGCTCGAAGCGGCCAAAGTTGTAATATGCCGCGCACGCCCCTTCCGCAGAGACCATCGGCGCGCCCAACGGATGCCGCGGCGTACACTCGCGCCCGAAGGCCGGGCATTCGTTGGGTTTCAGCACCCCCTTGAGCACATCGCCCGCGTGACACAACGGCGACTCCGACGCCTGAATATGCGTCACCGCGAAGCGCCGCGCCGCATCGAAGGCCGCGTACTCCTCGCGCAGACGCCACCCGCTCTGCGGGATTAGCCCGATCCCGCGCCAGTTGCGGTCGCACGGCTCAAAGACCGCGTTGATCAAATCCATCGCCGGGCGATTGCCACCCTCGACCACCACCCGCGTGTAGGCGTTTTCGACGACGGCGCGTCCCTGTTCCAACTGACGCACCGCCATCAAGATGCCCTGGGCGATGTCCAGCGGTTCGAAACCCGTGACGACCATCGGCACGCGATACTTCTCGACCAGCGGGTGATACTCCCAGTAGCCCATTACAGCGCATACGTGCCCCGCCAGCAAGAATCCCTGCACGTCCACATCGGGTGCGCTGAGCAACGCCTCCAGCACGGGCGGCACGCGCACATGCGACACCAGCATCGAAAAGTTGGCAATCCCTTGCTGCCGCGCCTGATAGATCGCCATGGCGTTGGCTGGGGCGGTCGTCTCGAAGCCGACGCCGAAGAACACAACCTCTTTGTCCGGATTCTGGCGGGCAATGGTCAGGCACTCCAGCGGCGAATAGACCACGCGCACGTCACCACCATTGGCCTTCACCTGGAACAGGTCACGCCCGGAGCCGGGGACGCGCAGCATGTCGCCAAATGAGACCAGAATCGTGTCTGGCAGACTGGCTATGGCAATCGCCTGATCGATCAGCTCCAGCGGCGTCACGCACACCGGGCAGCCCGGCCCGTGAATCATGGTGATCTCCTCCGGCAGCAACTGATCAATGCCATGCCGGATGATCGAATGCGTCTGTCCGCCGCACACCTCCATCAGTCGCCAGGGCCGCGTCGTCACGCGGTGAATCTCGTCCAGCACTTCGCGCACACGTCGGGCGTCGCGGTATTCTGTGATGTACTTCATCGGTGTCCGCCTCCCATTGCCTGAAACTAGGCTGTGGCGCTGTCGGTTGCGTCGCCCAGTTCTTCGTCCAGCAGACCGATCTGATTGAACAGCTCCAGCGTCTTCTGCGCTTCGGCCTCGTCAATCAGGTTGAGAGCAAAGCCCACATGGACGATGGTGTAGTCGCCTATCTGCGCTTCGGGTACATAGGCCAGGCACGCCTCGCGCACCGCCCCGCCGAAGTCCACCTTGCCCATCTTCAGGCCATTCTGCTCATAGATTTCGATGATCTTCCCAGGGATGCCCAGGCACATAGTCTTCGTCTCCCTTGTCATCCATAACGAATGGTATAAGCAGCAACAGCCGCCTGTCCCAGTGCCAGCCCTCCATCGTTGGGCGGCACCAGCCGATGCCTCAGCACGGTGAATCCGTCGCGTTCCAATCCTTGCCGGGCGATACGCAACAGCGTGCTGTTCTGAAATACGCCCCCACTGAGCGCGACCGTCGTCAGGCCGGTCTCCGCATGGGCGAGCGCACACACTTCCCGAATGGCCTGTGCCACCCCGTTGTGGAAACGCGCTGCCAGTGCCGGCACAGACACTCCGGCGCGCAGGTCGCGCAACAAGGCCGCGAAGAGTGGCGCTGGATCGATCTGATACGCTTCCGCTGCGCCGCGCTCGATGTCGAACGGATATACCCCGCGCTCGTCGAGATCGGCGCGCGCCTCCAGCCAGATCGCCGCCTGTGCCTCATACGTCACTTCCTGCAACACGCCTGCCAGCGCCGCCACCGCATCGAACAGCCGCCCCATGCTCGAAGTGAGCGGCGCGTTCAGGCGGCGCTTCAGTTGCTGGCGGAGGATGGTCTTCTCCTGCGACGAAGCTGCCTGCACCGGCGGCAGGTCGTCGTCCCAGGGCAACCCGGCGCTCCACAGGTGTGCCAGTGCCATACGATAGGGCCGCAGCGTAGCGGCATCTCCGCCCGGTAGCGGCACATAGCGCAGATGCGCAAAGCGCCGGTAACCCCCGTACTCACCGATGAGAATCTCGCCGCCCCAGATCGCGCCATCCGGGCCCAGGCCCGTCCCGTCGAAAATCACCCCGATTGCAGGTTGGCCCGGCGGAATCTTGTGCTCCGCCAGGCAACTGGCCAGATGCGCGTGATGGTGTTGCACCGCCAGACGGCGCTCCGGGCGGCGCAGCGCATAGCGCGTCGCCAGATAGTCCGGGTGCATATCGTGCGCGATGATCTCCGGCTGTACGCGGAACAAGCGCTCCAGATGGGCAATGCTGTGCTCGTAGGAACGCAGTGCCTCGTAATTGCTCAGGTCACCAATATGCTGGCTCATGAAGGCATATTGATCGCGGGCCAGGCAGAACGTGTTCTTCAACTCGGCCCCCGTCGCCAGCAGCGGCGGCGCGTCGAACGGCAGCGGGATGGGGTACGGCGCATAGCCCCGCGAGCGGCGCAAGGGCATCACGCCATTCGCGTCCGCCCGCACCACGGAGTCATCGCAGCGAATGTGAATAGCGCGGTTGTGCAATAAGAAGGCATCGGCCAGCGGCCCCAGGCGTTGCAGCGCATCGTCGTTGTCAGTAGCGATCGGCTCCTCGCTATAGTTGCCGCTGGTCATCACCAGCGCGATAGGGAAGTCCGGCGCGCGCTCCAGCAACAGGTGATGCAACGGCGTATACGGCAGCATCACGCCCAGCTCGCGCAACCCCGGCGCAACTTCCCTGGCGATCGGCCCGCCAGGTCGCAGCGGCAGAAGCACAATTGGCCGCTCTGCCCCCTGCAACGCCGCTGCCGCCTCTGCGCTCACCTGGCACACAGCCCGGACAGCCTCCAGATCGGGCATCATCACCGCGAAGGGTTTGGCTGCCCGCCCCTTGCGCGCGCGCAGGGTTTGCACTGCCTGCGCATTGGTCGCATCGCACGCCAGGTGAAAGCCGCCCAGCCCCTTGATCGCCACGATATGGCCTGCCCGCAACAAAGCCCGTGTCGCAGCGATCGGGTCAGCGGGCAACGCTTCCCACCCTGCCGGCTTTCCCAGAGCCGGACTGGGCCACAGTTCCAGTCGTGGCCCGCATTCCGGGCAGGCGTTGGGCTGCGCGTGAAACCGGCGATCCAGCGGATCGTCGTACTCGCGCTGACACTGCGGGCACATGGTGAACGCCGCCATGGTCGTCTTGGGGCGGTCGTAGGGGATGTCCTGAATGATGGTAAAGCGCGGCCCGCAGTTGGTGCAGTTGGTGAAGGCATAGCGATAGCGCCTGTCCGTCGGGTCGAACACCTCTGCCAGGCAGTCATCGCAGGTGGCCACATCCGGCGAGATCGGCTGATACGCGCCTTCCACCGCCTGACTGTGTTGAATCTCGAAGCGCGTGTAGCCGTTGGCGGGGATTTCCTGCACCGTCACCGTTTCGATGCGCGATAGCGGCGGCGCTTCGGCGCGAATCGCCACGACGAAAGCATCCAGCGCTTCGCTCGCCCCCTCGACTTCGATCTCTACTCCCGCCGAAGTGTTGCGCACCCAGCCGCATAGCCCATAGCGCGACGCCAGCGTATAGATGAAGGGGCGAAAACCCACCCCCTGCACCACCCCGCTGACGTGAATATGTCGGGCCGCTATTCCTTCGCTGCTCACGCTACTTCACCGCACCCCGCCCATTGATTCGTGCGCGCAACCAATCCAGCCAGGCGTCGAACCCTTCACCGGTGCGACATGAAATGGGGAAGAACGCCACGCCGGGATTGAGCACTTCCACGCCGCGCCGGAAGTATTCCACATCGAAGCCCATGTATTCCTGCAAGTCCATCTTGTTCAGCAGCAACACATCCGCCCCGCGGAACATCTGCGGATACTTGTAGGGCTTGTCTGCGCCTTCCGGCACGCTGGCGATGACCACGTTCAGATGCACGCCCAGCTTGAACGCCGCCGGGCAGATCAGGTTGCCCACGTTCTCGATGATCAGCAAATCCAGCGCGTCCAGGTTCATGGACGGCAGGGCGCGGAACACCATGTTGGCGTCCAGGTGACACTCGCCGCCCGTGTTGATCAGCGAGACAGGAATGCCCATCCCCGCCAGCTCGCGCAGGTCAAGGTCCACGATATCGCCATCCATCACGCCGATGCGCACCTGATCCATCAAGGCGCGCACCGTGCGCACGATCACGCTGGTTTTGCCGCCCCCAGGCGACGCCATGAAATTGACCGCCAGCACTCCCGCCTGGTTCAACCGCCGGTGCACCTCCTCGGCCAGTTGATCGTTGGCGTTCAGGATATTCTCAACCACAGGAATCTTGTCGCTCATGCATCCCTCAACCCATATGCTCCTGGCCGGGCTGCGGCTCAGCCAGGTCAACCTCGATGCTCTCCAGATAGAATTCCTCCCCGCCCACTACCCCCACCGCGAAGCTGCCGCACGCCGGGCAGGCGTAATCCTCACGACTTAGCGCGAACTCATGGCCGCACTCGCGACAACGCAACTTCGCCGGAATGCGCTCAAAGTGTAGCACCGCGCCCTGCGCCATCGTGCCCTCGCTGATGATGTCCCAGTAGAATTGCACCGAGTCGTCCACGATGCTAGACAGTTCGCCGATCACCAGGTTGATTTCGCGGATGCGCACTGCGCCTGCCTCCTGCGCATGGCGCAGTGCGATCTCCAGGATGTTCTGGGTGACAGAGAGTTCGTGCAAATCGGTGCACCTTTTTTCTAAACCGACATCAAGTAAATCATAGCATGGACTGAGTGGGCTTCCAGGTGACAAATGTGAGACGCCTGGGGTGCTTTTGTGCCAGAGTGGACAAGGTCAGTGTTACACGCCTTCAAAAGCCCTGGTAAATCCACTGCGGGGCGCTATCCGCCGTGACGATGATCACCAGCACCAGGATCGCGCACAGCAACAACGCAAAGAGATTCTCGCGGCTGAACAGTCGCCGCCTGACCAAGCGCTGCACGGATTTGACCATCAGTCGCCCTCCGCCACACCAAGCACCTGCTCCATGAACTTCTTGCGGTTGGCCGCTCGCGCGATCTTGCCACTGGAAGTCTTCAGCAGCCACTTCGGCCCCACCAGCTGCACATAGCGCGCTGTCACGTCAGCCGTCTGCACCACGCGCGCGCGAATCTCGCGGACAATACGCCCGTGTTCCTGCGGGTCTTGCGTGTCCACTTCGCAGACGATGGCAATGTCTTCCGTCCCCAGGTCTTCATTAGGCACACCAAAAGCCACCGTTCGCCCTGGATGCACGCCCTCAATATCGTTGATCGCATTCTCGATGTCCTGGGGATAGATGTTCTTGCCCCCCACGATGATCAGGTCCTTCTGCCGTCCGGTGATGTACAACTCGCCATCGGCCACATAGCCCAGGTCGCCGGTGAAGTACCAGCCGTCCTGCATGGCTTGCGCGGTAGCGTCGAGCCGGCGATAGTAGCCGCTGAGCATGCAGTTGCTGCGCAGCGCCACTTCGCCCACATGACGCTCTGGCAGATCGCGCCGCTCGGCATCCACAATGCGAATTTCTGTGTATGCGATCGGTCGCCCGCACGACACCATCACCACCGTCGGGCCGTCGCTCCCGTCGGACGGGCGCGCGATCCGTTCCTCCATCAGCGCTCTGCGATCAATGATGTCCAGGCGCGGTGGGACGCCCAGTGGGCTCTGCGTGACGGCAAATGTGTTCTCAGCCATGGCGTAGCATGTCTGCAGAACCCGCCTGTCCAGGCCATAGGGAGCGTAGAAGTCACCGAAGATCACATGACTGTCGTGCCGCACCGGTTCGGAACAGTTGATCAACGCCCGCAGACTGGACAGATCGATCCCTTCCAAGGCCGCTTTGCGCACCCGTGTCGCCATGAAGTTATAGGCGAAGTTGGGCAGCCAGCACAACGTCCCACGGTGCTCGTGAATGGCGCGCAGCAACACCAGCGGATCGCGCACCCAGTGAAACGGTGACATCAGCACCAGACGTATGCCCTGCACCACGGGCATGATGAAACCGGCAATCAGTCCCATGTCGTGATAGAGCGGCAGCCAGCTCACTATCACATCATCGGGCCGCAGATCGATCGCCGCGCTGTAGGCTGCGATCTGGTTCAGTACTGCGCCGTGCGACAACATGACTCCCTTTTGCAGGCCCGTACTGCCAGAAGAATGCTGCAAGAAAGCCGTATCGGTGGGCAAGGAGGGCGCGCGCCCCAGGTAGTCGCTCAGGTTGCCTTCCGGCTGCAACTCATCAATGTTCAGAATGGCCGCCAGCGTGGAAATGCCTTCCAGATGGGCACGCAGGGCGGGCATCATCTCCCCATAGGTGACGACCGCCCGCACTCCAGAGAGCGCCACCAGCTGCCGCACGCTCTGATAGTAATGTTCAGGGTCGAGCTTGGGCGTCAGAAAGGGCATGATCGAGGGAATTGCCCCCAGCAACATGGCCCCCCAAAACGCATACAACACCTCGCCCCCGTGCTGCAACACCAGCACCACCAGGTCGCCTCGCCGGATGCCGGCCTTCTCCAGCGCCCGCGCATACTGCCCGGCCCGCTCGAAGAAGGCGCGATAGGTGAGCGCCTGTGTCCCGTCAGGCTCAATGAGCGTAACCGCGGTACGATCGGGCATGTTCTCCACCAGATGGCGTGCACACGCGATCAAAGTGTCCGGCCTGCGCTCCAGGCGCACAGGCAAGGGAAACTCGCGGGGGTCGGTTGGGGTTATAGTCATTCGGAATCCGGGCGCATTATAATCATCTGCGATGTTTCGCGCCGATTATAACTGGTTCCCAGTCACCGCCCAGAGTGAGACCCTGGCCTGTCGTCCTACCAGTTCAGGACTCGCTGTAGAATTTACCCCGTCTCCGGCCAGAATCCTTAAGGCGAACTGTACCTTTGGTTTTTGGGCGAAACCGTGTAAGCTAATTCCTACGCCGAACCGGTGAATTGGGGGACGCGACTATGAGCCAGGAAGTCAGCGGCATCACCCAGACCCTTTCGCGCGAGCGCTGGAACCAGGCCCGCCGCAAGGCGTTCTGGCAGAAACTCTCCAGCTCCTTGGGGCTGAGCAAGCAACCGGTCAACCTGCTGTCGTTTGAGGAGGTGCAGCACAAACTGCGCCTGACGCAAAGCGCCTACCGCGGCTTGCAGCAGGTCGAGCTCGACAAGATTGTCGGCAGTGTGGGCCGTTACCACGACTTCACGCGCACTTTCCTGCCTTTGATCGAGGGCGATCGGGTGCGCTGGCAGCGCATCGCCGAACTGCAATACGAACAGGGGCTGCCGCCCATCGAGCTGTACAAAGTCGGCGACGCCTACTTTGTCAAAGATGGCAACCATCGCGTGTCCGTCGCCCGCGAATTTGGGGCCAAGACCATCGAAGCATATGTCTGGGAGTACGAGACGCCTGTCGGCGGTCTGTCTGTGACCGCCGGAGATGTTCTCGACGATCTCATCGTCAAAGCGGAATATCGCGCCTTTCTCGACCGCACCCGCCTTGATCTCAGTCACCCAGAGCAGAACATCGTCCTCACCGAGCCGGGCATGTACCCGGAACTGGAACTGGAGATCGAACTTTATCGCCAGAATCTAGAGCGGATTGACGGCGAGCCGCATACCTATCAACAGGCGGCGGCGGACTGGTACGAGATGGTCTACACCCTGGCAGTGGACATCATCCGCGAATCCGGCGTGCTGGAGATTTTCCCAGGCCGCACCGAAGCCGATCTCTACGTCTGGGTGACGCGACACCGCAAAGAACTGAACGACCAGTATGGCGAAACACCACACCTGCGCGAGGTGATCGCGCGCATCGCCGAGCGGCGACGCCGGCCCGCCCTGTGGGAGCGCGTCGTCCAGACGACAGCGCGCTCGGTGAGAGCGCTGGTAACTACGCTCAACCCGCCTCCCAGCGCCGCCGAAGAATTCATCATCCCGCCCCGTGACGATGAGCCGATGGGACGGCTGCTCATCTCCCTGCAGAGCACAGAGCCGGAGATGACCTATCGTGGCGAGCGGGGCGAAGCCTGGCGTGCCTGGCGCAGCGCTCTGCGCGCCAAGGTCACAGAGTTGCTCAACCTGAACTATGTGCCGGCAGACGGGGTCGTTGTCGAAATTGTGGAGCACACCACTGTAAGCGGTGTCGAACGCACCAAACTGCTGTTGCCCGCCGCCGATGGTTTGCCCATCCCGGCCTATCTGCTCGCCCCCGCCGACCGCGACAGCCCGCTGCCCGGTCTGCTCGTCTTCGCCGGACACGGCACCATTCGCGAGACGGCAGGTCTGGAGACCGGCCTCCCGCAGGCCAACGCGCTGGCCCTGGCTCAGGTGGGCTACGTCACGCTTACCTTCGAGGAGCGCGGGTTCGGCGAACTTGGTCAGGTGGATCACGAGGGCCTGGATAGCGCGGCACGTCTGTTGGGCCGCACCTGGTTGACCATGATCCTGGAAGACGCGCTGCGCGCGCTGGACTATCTGCAGAGCCGCCCAGATGTACATGCCGACCGCCTGGGAGCAACCGGCCTGGGTCTGGGTGCAGGGCTGGCGCTCTACCTGGCCGCCCTCGATGAGCGAATACGAGCAACCGTGGTGCAGAACTACGTGGGCGGCGGCATTGACGTGCTCGCCGTGCATGGCCATGGCTGCGATTTTGTGCCAGGGCTGCGTCGCTATGCCGACTTCAGCGACGTTGCCCGTCTGATCGCGCCCCGCCCTGTGCTTTACGCCTATCCGCGTGGACGAGCCACCACGCGCATGGCCCGCTTGTGGTTCGACCGCACTCGCCCGCTCTATGAGTCATTTCGCTGCCCAGACCGTTTGCGCTTCGTCGAGCACGAGGCAGGCACGCGCTATCATTGCCCACCTGCCCGGCAATGGTTCGATCGCTGGCTGATAGAAGAGGAAGATACCAGCGTCCTGTTGTGGGCACCCGCTGAATGACGGAGAACGCCTCAGGTGGTCACCAATTGTTCGGCATTGAGGACAAAGACCGTGGCGCTGTGTTCGTCAGCCCCAGGAGGAGTGGCGCAGGTCTGCCGGATGATCTGCAACGCCTCGTCGAGCCGCTGCGCGTCCACTCCTACCAGCAATGTTTCGCTACGACGCCGCAGGAATCCGCCCAGGCTGCTAAACTCGGTGACGTGAAACCCGGCATCGAGCAGGTTGCGCAGCAGAGCATCGTGCTCTCTGCGCACCACCACAATGATCAGCTTGGTGCTCATGTCTGCTCGAAATGCTCCACGTTGAGCACAAAGACGGTTGCGCCGCCCACTTCCACTTCCACGAACGCCCCCATCATCGCCGCCGACTCGACGAGATTGGGGCCTGCCGGGATCAGGCGCGTGCGACGTTCGCAGGTCTGCTTGAGGATGCCGATGACCGCCTCGACCGCCGAGTCGTCTACGCCGCACAACAGCGTCGTGTTCCCCACGCTGAAGAAGCCGCCCGTGCTGGCCACGCGCGTCACACGGTAGCCCGCCTGCGTCAGCGCCTGGATTGTGCGGTCGGCGTCCTGGTCTTGCACCACAGCAATAATCAGTTTCATAGGCAACAGAGCTCCTGTCTGACCTTTACGATACCATAGAACGTGCACGGCTGACAATTGATCTTTGCTCAATCGCAAGGGACAGAATACGATGCGTTTCATACAACCGGAACCCTCCACCACTGGCCTGCTGCACCGGCAGGCCCTGGCCGTCCTGGAAGCAGCCCTGGTTGCTGCCGATCCAGCGCAGGCCGTCCGCCGGGCACTGCGTCGTGAAGGCGACATCCTGTTCGTCGAAAAGCGCCCGTACGATCTGCGACAGTTCCGCCGCATCCTGGTCATCGGAGCGGGCAAGGCGACTGCCCCCATGGCGCGCGCCGTCGAGGACTTGCTGGCCGACCGCCTTACCGCTGGGACAATCACGGTAAAGTACGGCTACACTGCGCCCACTGCGTTAATTGCGGTGCGCGAAGCCGGCCATCCCATCCCCGATGAGGCGGGGGTCGAGGCAACACAGGCGATCGTTGACCTGCTGCACGATACAGCCGACGACGACCTGGTGCTGTGCCTGATCTCCGGCGGAGGCTCGGCGCTCATGCCCCTGCCGGTACCGGGCGTCTCGCTGACCGATCTGCAGACGCTTACCGGGGCGCTGTTGCGTTCTGGTGCTCCCATTCAGGCGCTGAACATCGTCCGCAAACATCTGTCTCAGGTGGCCGGAGGACAACTGGCGCGTCTGGCCTATCCGGCCACGGTGATTGCGCTGATCGTCTCCGACGTGGTCGGCAGCCCGCTCGACGTGATCGCCTCCGGCCCCACCGTCGCCGATACGTCCACCTTCGAGCAGGCATGGCAGGTCCTGGAGCGCTATGGCGTGCTGGAACATGCGTCCGCATCGATCCGTCAGCACCTGCAACGTGGCCTCTCCGGACAGATTCCCGACACGCCCAAGCCGGGCGATCCTGCCCTGGCGCGCGTGCACAACGTCATCGTCACCGACAATGCTCACGCCGCCGCGGCTGCGGTTGAAAAGGCGACCGCCCTGGGCTTCAACACGCTGCTGCTGACCACTTATCTGGAAGGCGAAGCGCGTGAGATCGGGCGGGTACTGGCAGCGCTCGCCAAAGAAATCGCCTGGCGCGGTCATCCCGTCTCACCGCCCGCCTGTCTGATCGCTGGCGGTGAGACGACGGTCACCGTGCGCGGTCAGGGCAAAGGCGGACGCAACCAGGAAGTAGCCCTCTCCGCCGCCCTGGCCATTCAGGGTGTGCCAGGGATAGTGATCGCCAGCCTGGCCACCGACGGCACCGACGGCCCTACCGATGCCGCTGGGGGTCTGGTAGACGGCCTCACTATCGCCCGTGGTCAGGAACGTGGCGCAGACGCCCTCGCCGCCCTGCGCGACAACGACGCCTATCACTTCCTGGAGCGAGCGGGTGCCCTGCTGATCACCGGCCCCACCAATACCAACGTCAACGACCTGCTGGCCGTCTTTGTTGACGCTGCTGTGGCCAGGAGCTGATGCGCGTAGCCCAATAGCAGGGCAACCGTCACCAGCGTACTATGCAACCATCGCTTGGCAGCAGTAGAATCGAGGTACGCATGACAGGTCGGGCCCAACGCTCGACCTCACACGAGACGGAATAGCTACTCAAGGGAGGAGCGATGATGAAAACAGGAAGGCTGGCGCTGACCCTGGCGCTGGCGCTCAGTCTGGCTGGCGTCGCCTTTGCTGCTCTGCAGGGAGTCGCGGTGCTGGCCCAGGGCGACACAGGGCCGGGTCTGGTCGTATACGCTTCTGATCGTTCCGGCAACTACGAGATTTATGTCCTCAATCCCCAAACTGGCTTGACCGCTCAGCTGACCAACGACCCCGGCAACGATATCGAGCCGCAATGGTCACCCGACGGGACGTTGATCGTCTTTGCCTCTGACCGCGACGGGGATTACGAGCTTTACGTGATAAACGCCGAAGGTGAAGACCTGCGCAAACTGACCAACAACATGGCCGAAGATCGTCAGCCGCGCTGGCAGCCGGACGGCGAGAACATCGTCTATGTCTCGGATGTCAACGGTCAGTGGGATCTTTACATGGTTTCGGCAGACGGGACCATTGTCCGTCAGCTCACCAACGATCCGGCTGACGAACGCGGGCCTGGCGTGCCAGGTACGGGCGTCCTGCCGCCGGTGGGCACGCCGACTACCGTCCTGTTGCCGGTCACGCCTACACCCATCCTGCCCGATGCGGTAGTCAACGCCAGCACGCTTAACGTGCGCGCCAATCCTGGAGAAGGCGCCACCATCCTCACCAAGATTCCGCAGGGCACGCAGCTACGCATTCTGGGGCGCTACTTCGACAACACCTGGGTGCAGGTACAACTGCCCAACGGCACGGTCGGCTGGGTCTACCGGCCTCTGCTCACCATCAATATTGATCTGACCACGGTGCCGGTGCTCAACGTGCAGTTCATCCCCCCGCCGCCCACTGCCACACCGACGGCCACCGTCCCGGCCGTCCCGCAGACGTACATTGACTTCCGCGCCAGCGCCACGGTCATCAACAAGGGCCAGTGCGTGACCATCGCCTGGGATGTGGAAGGCATCAAGGAAGTGTACTATCAGGGCATCGGAGTAACCGGTCACGAGAGCCGCCAGGAATGCCCGCAGGCTACCACCACCTATCACCTGCGCGTCATCCGGCTGGACAATGTCGAGGACAACCGCTACATCACCGTCACCGTCAACCCGTAATCCAGGTCGCACCGCTATCTAAAGCTGCACGGCCCCGTTCAAGGTGAACGGGGCCGTGTCGTTTCAGCGCGGGACGCTCCTGTCTATGGGAGACAGAGTCCCTCCGTTGGACGGTCGCCGTTGCCGCAACCGACGATAGCTATCCATGTCGTCCCGCGCCAGCCGGTCGTCGCCTGGCGCGCCGCGCTGCAAGTAGGTCAGGTGCCGGTTGAAGTGAGCTTCAGCGTAGTAAGGGTCTATGTGCAGCGCATACGTAAAATCCGCGATGGCCTCGTCGAACATGCCCAGTTGCTTATAGGCGATGCCGCGGTTGTGATACACGGTAGGGTCGTCGGGATCGAGCTTCGACGCCTGATCGTAATCGGCCAGCGCCGCATTGAGCCGTCCCAGCTCCGAGTGCGCATTGCCGCGATTGTAGAAGGCCAGCGCGAAATCGGGCTTGAGCTGAATGGCGCGGTTGTAGTCGGCAATCGCTTCCTCCAGTTGCCCCAGCGCGTGCCGTGCAACGCCGCGATTGTGGTATGCGGAGGGATTGTCCGGCAGCAGACGCACGGCTTCGTCATAATCAGACAGCGCGCGCTCATAGTTGCCCATGGCATAATAAGTGTCGGCCCGTGCCAGATAGGCCAGCCCATCCGCCGGATTCAGGCGCAACGCCTGGTTGAGGTCTTCGATAGCCGGACCGTAGCTGCCCAGCGCGCTGTAGATCGTCCCGCGCCCACGATAGGCTTCAGCCAGTGAGTCGTCCAGGCGGATGGCCTGGATGAAGTCTTTCAGCGCATCCTGCTCCCGGCCCAGAGCCTGATAGGTTTGCCCGCGCAGCAGGTAACTCCAGGCGTCTGCAGGGTTCAGCAGAATGGCCCGATCCAGGTCCTTGAGCGCTTCCTCATATTTGCCCTGACTGTAATAAATCGAGCCGCGCATGGCGTGCGCTGGCGTGCCATCGGGGTCAAGCTCAATCGCACGGGTGTAATCGGCCAATGCTTCGTCCGGCTTGCCCAGCAGTTCGAACGTCAGGCCCCGATCGTAATAGGCTGCCGCTTTGGTCGGCGCGTGGCGAATCGCCTCCGAGAATGCCACCAGCGCATGGGCGTGTTTGCCCTGAATGCGCAGCAGCAGACCCTGGTTGTAGTGCGCCTCGTAGTTGGAACCATCCAGGCGAATCGCCTCGGCGTAGTCCTCCAGTGCCCGCTCATAATGACCGAGCTTGTGGTAGCACATGCCCCGGCTGAAATACATGGCAGCGTTGGTCGGGTCGAGGCTGAGCGCCCGGCTATACATCTTGATGGCGTTGGTGTAGTCGAAATTGTCGAAGGCCGCGTTACCCTGCTCGAACAGCAGCAAAGCCGCCTGCGGATCGCGCTGTGGGGCCTTGATCCGCGCCATCAACTGACGCAGTGCCCCCGCGTAGTCGCGGCTGAAATCCACCACCACCGCATTTTCCAGTTGATACGGCACAGGCGTGTTATCCAGGCTGGCAACGATAATCGGCTTGTTCAGCTTGCTGAAATGAATCCACTCGCTCTCCACCTCGTGCGACTCTTCAGCATAGCGCGACCAGACCAGAACCATATGGGTGGCTCCGGCCAGCGCACGGGTGATCGCCTGGTTCCAGTGCTGCCCGTTGGCAATGTCACGCCGATCGATCCACGCCCCCACACCGAGCTTGTGCAGATCATCGTAGAGACGCAGCGCAAAAGCCTCGTCCGCGTTGGCGTAATTGATAAAGACCAAGGTAGCCGCTTCTGTCATGCTGATTATTCCATTCTTTTTCTGGCGACACCGGAGCCTGCTGCGTTGCGAGTCTGTTGTGCCGGCTACAGAATCCCCTGCCCCACACTGTAGCATAGACCCGAAAATCGGGCTAGAGCACGAAGATGCTGAAGAACAATTCCACCGCCTGGGCGAGATCTCCCCATAGCAACATCATCAACACGGCCAGCAGGATCAGCCCCACCCGTACCAGCACTTTCTTGGCCTCATGGCTGATGAAGAGGTGGTAGCCCCACGAGTTAGACGTCAGCGCGATCAGAGGCCGGTGCCGCGGCTCCCGTGCGGGAGGCGGACCGTAATCAGAGTATATTTCTCCGCTCCGAACCACCCGCTCCCGCTCATCCGCCGCCTCGCGATGTGGAGCGCGTACTCGCTCTTCTTCTCGCCAGGGGGGTGTTCGCTCTCCGTTGTCCCAGGCCACCCAGTCGGACGCCTGTGCCTGTTCCGCCGGGCGCATGATCAGGTCATCGGCTTCGATGATCTCTTCATCGTCATCGCCCTGCGCCACATAGGGCGGCCAGACCGGTAGCCTGCGGCGAGGATCGCTGGGCAATAGGCTCGCTGAATCCATCGGCATTTGCTCCTCGCCACTAGCGCTATCCCAACAACGCGATGAGCGCGGCACACAAAGCCGCCAGAGCTGCCAGCCATCCTCCCGCCACTGCTGGCACAATAGCGCGGCGCGAACAGCCCGACTGAGAGACGCTCACGTTCCCGCGCGCATCCACGCACACCTGCACTG
>DAOTZZ010000124.1:0-5919 GCA_034433965.1 Anaerolineae bacterium | reverse complement strand
GCCTCGTCTGTTGCATCCTCCAGCGCCGCCCAGAATTCGTCCAGCGTGAGCGGCTCGAAGCCACGCCATGTCACGCGGAAAGCGCGCGTCCGCATGAACAAAAAGAGCCGCTCACCGCGCTCCGCCCGCAGGTGATTGGCAACATTGGGCAACAGCAAATCGTCGCGCGCCTCGAAGCGCCCCTTGACCTCCACCCAGCACTTGAGATCGGGCAGGTGAAAGTCCACCAGATAGCGCCCGCCGCCGATACGCTCCGGCTCATACTGCCAGGCGATGCCGCGCCGGTCGAGTTCCTGCGCGAAGCTCACTTCCAGGCGCGAGCGCATGAACGCGCCCCGGTAGATGCTCTCGGTCGCCTCGCCACGCCGGGGACCGCGCGCGGCGCGCGGTTTGCGCGGAAGGGGCGGCTTGCCGGATGGGGACTCATGGGGGGACATAGGCGAGTCCTGATAAGCGAGCAACTGGCGATTAGCCGTTGTTCTGGATACTGACAGGTAACAATGATGAATTCATGGAAGGGCCTTACTCCACCGCCAGAGGTGGCCCAAGCAGTTCCATACCGTAGGCACGCCAAAGGTCCGGGTTCTCGGGCGGCATTGCATTGGCTTTGGTCACTTCCCGAAAGAACGCTTCCATCTTACCGGCAGGGGAAAAGACGATCAGCATTCTTCCCCTCGAGTCGCCCACATAGGCCCAGACATGAGGCACCCGGCGCGGTGCCAGCAGTGAGTCGCCAGGTTTCAGGCTGAATCTCTCTTGCCCGATTTCGACGATGAACTCTCCTTCGAGGGCATAGAACCATTCTTCCTGGTCATAGTGCAGATGACGCGCTGGACCGCCTTTCTGGTGAAAGGTGTTTTCCAGGATGAAGAGAGCGCTGCTATCCTGGGCAGCCACTTTAAGATTCACAGCACTGACGCCCAACCCCCGGTGTTCCCCGAAACGATCTTCCCCAGCGATGACATAGATCGCTGGCGTGATACTCCCTGGTACGTGCGGCGATGTGTCCACTGCGGCTCTTTCCTTGCCAGACTGATGTCGGCTTCCTCAAATGCGGACGATGAGAACTATTGATGCGCATCACTGCCGGACTGACCCGAACCACTCTGGCCGCTGGCCCTCATCCTCCTCTGCCGCAGCACCTCAAAGGCGATCACCGCTGCCGCTGTCGCTGTGCCCAGCGATTGGTCGAAGGCGCTGCCATAGGGGATCGCCAGGCGCAGGTCGGCCCCCTGCCGGAAAGAGCGCGTGATACCGCGTTTCTCTCCGCCGATGACCAGGAACAGCGGGCCGGTCAGGTCAACGTCGTAGAGAGGGACAGCGTCCTCCTCGTCGGCGACGGCCACGCGCAATCCGCGCGCCCGAAAGTGCGCCGCTGCCTCGCTCACCGTCTCGGCAATGGCGATGGGCAACCATTCGGACGCGCCCGCTGACGCCCGCGCCACCACCCCCGCCGCCGACAGCCAGTTGCGCGGACGCAACACCAACCCGTCGCAGCCCGCCGCGTAGAGGGCGCGCACGGCCTGCCCGAAGTTGAACGGGTCCTCTACGCCGTCAATCATGGCGACGAACGGCACGGGGCTGCCTGCGCTCAGTTCATCCAGCGTCGTCAGTCGGCGCGGCCCGACCAGCGCGATGACGCCGCCGTGCGTGCTGCCGCTGACGTACGCCTCGATCTCGCCGGCTGCCACGCGCCGCACCGGGACTCCGGCAGCGGCAGCGGCCCGCTCCAGCCAGGCAATGTCCGCATCGCGTTTGTCCTGCCGGATCAGGATGGCATGAAGCGGGCGACTACCCGCCTTCAGCGCCGCGCGTACCGAAACGAAGCCTTCCAGAACAGCGGCTTCTTCCATCATTCACGCTCGATCACCCAGGGCGCACCCAGCAACGGCACCAGGGCGCGATAGGCGTCTAGCAACCAGGTCTCAGCGCGAACGGCGAAGTCCTCCTGACCGGTCAGTGTTTGCAGGGCGGCCAGCACAGGCCGGGCGCGAACGATGTCCAGGTTGAAGCACGGTTGCCCTGCCGACGCTGCCGCTGAGGTGTCGAATGTCTGCTCTGGCCGCCGGTTGATCCAGGCCCCTGTGGGCTGGAGCGGACCGGTGACAATCTGCACGCGCCACCCTCGCCGCACAGCTTCTCGTACAACCGCATCTGCCTCGCCCTGCCAGGTATGCGCGACAAAGCCACAGCCTGTAGTTTGCTGCTGGATCAGGGCTACGATCGCGGCGTCGTCCAGGGCACGCAGGTCGCGCCGCCCCCGCTCATCGTCCAGATGAATCTGTAGACCCAGTCCCACCTGTGCTGACACCTGTTCCACCAGATCGAAAGCGCGCTCGCGCTCGATCCCGCCGACTGCTTCCAGGACGTGTACAAAGGCCAGCGACCCGCCCGGAAACTGCGGGCCGAGTTCCTGTCGCGCAGCCTCAGCGCGCTTCTCTACCCGCCAGTGTCCATCCTGCCAGGTGACATAGACCTCCGCAGGACGACAGTCCACACAGCGGGGATAGCGGCTGTTCTGAGTGTACCAGTGAGGGCTATGATGTATGGCTGACATTATTATCTCCGGATTCACATCTCTGATCGCCTGTACAGGTAGTCAACAGCCAGTGATACGTGCTTCTGCAGAACGGTTCGCGGACGATACGCCGACTGCTGAAAACCGAAAACTGAGGACCGATAACTGTTCATTCCTCATTCGCCCAGCCGCGCGCCCGCTCGACGGCGCGTCGCCAGCCCACCAGCAAAGCCGTGCGTTCGTCGTCGGACATGCGCGGCTCGAAGGTGCGCTCGACCGACCAGGCTGCCTCGAGCGCCTCCAGACCCGGCCAGAAGCCCACGGCCAGCCCGGCCAGGTAGGCCGCGCCCAGGGCCGTCGTCTCGGTGACGGCGGGGCGCTGCACTGGCACGCCGAGCACGTCCGCCTGAATCTGCATCAGCAGATTGTTGGCCGCCGCGCCGCCGTCCACGCGCAGGGCGCTCAGCGCAATGCCCGAATCGGCGTGCATGGCGTCGAGCACGTCGCGCGACTGCAGCGCAATCGCATTCAGCGCCGCCCGCGCGATGTGCGCTCGCGTCGTGCCGCGCGTGATGCCCACCAGCGTGCCCCGCGCATAGGGATCCCAGTAGGGCGCGCCCAACCCCACAAAGGCCGGGACGAAATAGACGCCGTCGGTGCTCTCGACGCTGGCGGCCAGCGTTTCGATCTCCGGCGCGCTTTTGATGATCTGCAGGCCGTCGCGCAGCCATTGCACCGCCGCCCCCGCGATGAACACGCTGCCTTCCAGCGCGTAGATCACCGGCTCGCCGCTCAATTGCCAGGCGATCGTCGTCAGCAGACCAGAGTTGGACGGCACGCCCGCTGTGCCCGTGTTGAGCAGCACAAAACTGCCCGTCCCGTAGGTATTCTTGGCCATGCCCGGCTTCAGGCACGCCTGCCCGAACATCGCCGCCTGCTGATCGCCGGCAATGCCCGCCAGGGGAATAGAGACGCCAAAGAGATTGGCAACCGTTTCGCCATATACCTGGCTGGATGGGCGCACTTCCGGCAGCAGAGTGCGCGGAATCTTGAGATAGGCCAGGATTTCGTCGTCCCAATCGCCGGTGTAAATGTTGTAGAGCAGGGTGCGGCTGGCGTTGGTCACGTCGGTGATGTGCAGTCGGCCTCCGCTCAGATTCCACAGCAGCCAGGTGTCTACCGTGCCAAAAGCCAGCTCGCCCGCCTCGGCCCGCGCGCGGACGCCCGGCACATTGTCCAGCAGCCAGGCGACCTTGGTGCCGGAGAAATAGGCGTCGGTGACCAGACCCGTTTTGGCGCGGATCGTCGCATCGAAGCCGTCCGCTTTGATTGCGTCGCAGAGAGGCGCTGTGCGGCGGCATTGCCAGACAATGGCGTTGTAGACTGGCTCGCCGGTGCGCCGATCCCAGATGACCGTCGTCTCGCGTTGATTGGTGATGCCAATCGCCGCCACGTCAGACGCCGAGATGCCGGCCTGGGTCAGCACGGTGTGTGCCGTGTCGCGCTGCGAGCGCCAGATGTCCAACGGATCGTGCTCTACCCATCCGGGTCTGGGGAAGTGCTGAGGGAATTCCTGTTGAGCGACAGCGACCGGCTTGCCCGCCTGGTCAAAGAGAATCGCGCGTGAACTGGTCGTGCCCTGGTCGAGCGCCAAAATGTAGTGGGCCATGCCTGTCAGTAATCCTTTCCTGAGCAAACACTCTCCGGTCAGGTTATGCCTATTTCCGGTCAGGTTATGCCTATTATAGCAACGCGGCCCTGATTCGCTCTCTTGCAAGGGGGCATTCACCGATTGGGGCCGTGTCTTGAATCGCGAAGACGCCGAGGGTGCAGAGGTCAGCGCGGAGACTCTCTTTGGTCTCTCTGCTCTCTGTGTCTCCGCGGTGAGTTTTTCCCTGCTTGCTTCGCACGAACACTTTGCCCTATAATCAAATTGAGATTTGATTACGATCTTGTCGGAAAATCCACCTATGGCCCGCAAACCCGCCGCGCAGACTGCCAACCCCGCAGCCATCATCGAGGCCGCGGCCACCGTGTTCCGCCGCAAAGGCTATCATGGCGCGACCATGGCCGAGATCGCGGCGGCGGTGAACCTGACGGCGGGCAGCCTTTATCATCATTTCCCCAGCAAGCAAGACCTGCTGGTCGCCGTGCTGGCGACCGGCCTGGAGCGCATCACGCGCGAGGTGCGCGCCGCCGTGGACGCAGCAGATTCGTCGGCGGCTGAGACGTTGCGCCGTATCGCTGCCATTCATATCCGCAGTCAGATTGACAATGCCAACATCGCCGCTGCCGTGATCTTCGAGGGGCGCGCCCTGCTCGACGTGCCGGATGTGCGCGAGCAGTTCGTGGCGCAGCGCGACGCTCTGGAAGCCCTCTATCGGCAGGTGATCGAACGGGGCATCGCAGCGGGCGAGTTCCGACCGGTGGACGTGGGTATCTTTGTCAAGGCGCTGTTCGGGGCGCTCAACTGGGTGAGCGTGTGGTATCGCCCCGACGGGCGGCTTTCCGGCGAGGAGATCGCTCACGAGATCGCCGATACGTTCCTGGCCGCGCTGCGCTGCCCGTCCCACCATGCGTCTCTGGGAGGGCAGGTATGACCTGCGCCTGCCTGTACCGGTGTTCTTGCTGATCCCTCAGAAATCGTCCGCTTGTTTTGTGGGAGGCCGACCCCTATGATCAGTTTTACCCCCACCGACGAACAACAAATGCTCATCGAAACAGTGCGCCGCTACGCCACCCAGAACGTACGGCCCGTAGCGCACGACGCCGACGAAAGCGGCGCGTTTCCGGCGGACGTGTTGCAGACCGGCTGGGAACTGGGCATCCTGCCCGGCAACATTCCGGAGGCGCTGGGCGGTTTCGGCGAGACGCACAGCGCTCTGACGGGCGCGCTGGCCTATGAAGAACTGGGCTATGGCGACCTGTCGCTGGCGTTGCACCTGATGACTCCGGCGCTGGTGGCGATCCCGCTGGTGCTGGGCGGCACGGACGCGCAGCGACAGGAACTGTTGCCGCTGTTCCTGGACGAGACACCCCCGCCGGTCACCGCCGCCCTGATCGAACCGCGCATTCATTTTTCCCCTGACGATCTGAAAACGACCGCCGCGCACGAGAACGGCGAATACGTCCTGAACGGGCAGAAGGCTTACGTGCCACTGGCCGAAGGTGCCCGGTGGATTCTGGTCTATGCCTGGAATCCGGACGCCGGGCAGGTGGATGGATTCCTGGTGCGCGGCGACGCGCCAGGGCTAACTGTCGGGCCGCGCGAGAAGTTGATGGGCGTGCGCGCCCTGCCCACCTATCCGCTGACGCTGAACGGTGTGCGTGTGGATGCGGCTTACCGGCTGGGCGGCGAGCGCGGCATAGACTTTGCCCGTATTCAGGCGCACAGCCGGGTG
>DAOTZZ010000123.1:0-6091 GCA_034433965.1 Anaerolineae bacterium | reverse complement strand
AATCCGCCGTAACTATCAGCGCATTACACCCTACTTTATCGCTGAGTTAGTCGCTTTTCACTCTTTCTACCCATGAGCCTTCTTTTTTTCCTGAGGCTGTGGTAACTCCACTTTACGGATCACTTTCCAGCCTTTCACTTCCTCTTTTTTTACCCACCCGCCACCCGATGCTATACTCAGGCCCGTCGTTCGTTCCTGCTGACCGTTCGTGCCCTGCACCACCTGGCGACGAACCGAAAAAAGGAGGCAGACGTGTTACGACGGCACCTTCTTCTGTCGGCTCTGTCAATGCTGTTGTTGTTGACGATGGCGGCCTGCAAAGGCCGTGTGAGTACTGTCGAATTGACGGCGACTCCCACCCCCCTTGAGGCGGCTCAACGCGCGACTGCGACAGCCACGCGTGTCTCTCCGACACCGCTCCCGACGGACACGCCAGCCGCCACTCCGGCATCGCCTACTCCCGCTCCTACCGACACTCCGCTTCCTTCACCGACCGCCTCACCGAGCAACACGCCGGCTCCCACCAGCGCTGCGCCCTTTCTGACGGCTACAGCCAAGCATGAGGCGACTGTCCAGGCGGCGCAGATGGAAGAAGCGGTGCGGGCTACCTTGCAGGCTCTGCCGACAGCCACGCCGTATCCGACATACACACCGCTTCCCAGTGCCACGCCCTACCCGACCTATACGCCGCTTCCCAGCGCCACGCCGTATCCGACCTACACGGCCATCCCGCCGACGCTGACGCCGACGGTTGATGTGGCGGGCACGCGGACGGCGGCCCAGGCGGCCCGGGCGACCGTTGCCGCGCTGGCGGCGCAGGCGGTCGGGGCGACGCAAGCGGCCTTGCCGACGGCCACACCGTATCCGACGTACACACCGCTTCCCAGCGCCACGCCCTACCCGACCTATACGCCGCTTCCCAGCGCCACACCGTATCCGACCTACACGGCCATCCCGCCGACGCTGACGCCGACGGTTGATGTGGCGGGCACGCAGATGGCGCAAGCTACCGTGTCCGCGTTGGTGGCCCAGGGCGTGGCGGCAACGTTGACCGCCTGGCCCAGCCCCACCAATACGCCCACCCCAGTGTCGCCGACTCCGACGCCCAGGCCGACAGACACGGTTACATGGACGCCTGTGCCACCGAATACGCCTTTGCCTACAGCGACGGCTACTCCTACGCTGCTGCCGCCGACTCCGACGCCCAGGCCGACGGATACGCCTACCTCTACGCCGACGCCGCTACCGCCGACTCCCTTCGCCGTGCTTGAACCGTCGCCGACTGGTGCTGCGCCCGATCTGTTCGCCACGGCGACGGCGCTGGCCCTGTCGCCTACGCCTGGCGCGCCGGAACTGACGGCAACGCAGATCGTCACCGAGGCTACCAACGAGGCCATCGCCCAGGCGACTCAGACACAGGTGGCGCTCGATCTGACGGCCACTCAGGCGGCTTCTGCCCGGACTCCCACCCTGCCGCCAAGCGCTACGCCCGATCTGCGGGCCACGGCGACGGCTATCGTGCTGGGTGCGACGGCCACTGCTGAGGCGCTGGCCGAGCAGCCGCTGGGCCTGGTCTTCCCCCTGCCCGAAGGCTGGCGCGCGCCGGTGCGACTGGACGCGTACACGCTGCGGCTCACCGACGGCACAGCGGAAATCTTCATCTACCGCGGCGATCCCGCCTACTTCGCGGAAGCATGGGGCATCCCCGCCGATGAAACCGATCTCGTGGCGGCGGCGCAGGCCCTGGCCCGGCAGGTGAACGGCAAGCTACAGCCCTTCGAGGGCAAGGCGGCCATTCCCATCCTGCTGGCACCGAGCGCGGGACGACAGGGTGTGCTCTATCTGGCTCCGCTCGATGGAGAATGGCTACTGCTGTCGGGCAACGCTCCCGAAGCAAAATTGCCCGCTTATCAGGCTGATGTCTTCGAGCCGCTGCTGCTGGCGCTCGAAGTGATGCCGCCGGGCGTGACACCGACACCCACGCCGCGCCCCATGCGCACTCCGCAGCCGACGCGCACGCCGATTGTTATTCCGCCCACGCCCACTCCGTCTGGGCCAGCGCTGGTGACCTATCGCAATACAGAATTGGGCCTGGAGTTTCTCGCGCCCGAAGGGTGGACGGAGACCGCGCCGGACGATCTGCATCTCGCCGATGCCAACGTGAGCGGTGTGCTGTTTTTCGCCAGCGCTGAGGATGCCGCTCGTCCTGCCGACACGCCCTCTCAACCGCTGCTGATGGTTCTGCGTGCCCAGCCGGGTGCAGAGACGCTCGACGTGCCGGGGAACACGCCAGCGGGTCTGCTGAGCGGTCTGTTCAACGTGCCGGCGGCGAACATCACGCCAGTGCAGATGGACGTCCCGGCGGCGCGCGGCTTGATTGTCCAGGCGGACAGCACGGCGATTCTGTACGCGCTGGCGTTGGGGCCGGACGACTGGGTCGTGATCGGCGCAGTGGTGCCGCTCGCCTACGATTTCCAGAGCGTAGATGATGAGCTGTTGTGCCCCTTGCTGGACTCCCTGACCGTGCTCGGTGCGGAGTAGACGTATAGCGCTCACTCAACCTGTGCTGTCAGTACTTCGGAAGCAAAAGCGGTTCGCTCTGTTGACCGGGCGAACCGCTTTCTTGTGCTCCGGGCCTGTCCTATCCGCCGGGGTCGAGGGTGGCGGTTCCGGCGGGCGTGCTGACCGGCGTCACGGGCTGCACAGGCGTGGGCGTCGGGGCGATGGTAATCGGCGTGCGGGTGGGCCGGGGCGTGCGGGCCGGGCGCGGGGTGGCGCTGGCCTGCGGCGTATCGGTGACAGTGGGTGAGGGCGTCGGCGAAGGCGTGTACGTGGCCGTCGGCGTGGCAGTAGGCAGGGCCTGGGCGGTCTGACTGGCGAATTCGGCCCGGCGCGTCCCCTCCAGGTTGAGCGACAGTGTGGCGGTAGGTAGCGCCGTACCGGGCGTCGCATCCTTTTCTGTGTCCTCCCAAAGTCCGGCGAGTGCGGCGATACCCAGTGCCATGACGACCATCAACACGACCAGCAGTCCCAGCAGAGGCAGACGCACCCGCACCGGACGCGCCGGCGGCGACGGCTGCGACGCGCGAGAGTTGGCCTGTACCCAGTCGGCGATCAGGCGGGCCGGCACGCTGTAGGTGTCCTCCTGGACGATGGCCAGACCGTTGTAGACCAGTCCGCGCAATGCCGCGGCCAGTTGGGTCTTGCCCATGGCATAGCCCGCGCCCAGCAACCAACCGCGCAGCGCATCGAACGAGAAGGCTTCGCCAGGGGCCTGCTCGTCCAGCTTCACCAGCGCGATCAGGGTGAATTGCTCGTTCTGCGTCAGATGTTGCCACAGCGGGCGTAGAATCTCGTCGGCCTGATCGAGCGCGGCGTCGTGAATGGCCGCCAGATCGTGCGGCGTGATTGGCCCGGCGTGATGACGCTCCTCCGAGCGGCGGAACAGCAGGCGGCAGACGGAGTGCAACAGGAAGGGATGTCCGTCGGCCAGCGCCAGAATGCCGTCCACGACCTGCGGATCGAGCTGCAACACGCCCTCCATCGGCTCGTGGATCAGGCGTTCGGCATCCTCGCGGGGCAGTTCGGCCAGGCGCAGGTGTAGCGTTGGATTGCTGAGCAATTCGGTGATCAGGACGCGATCCTCATAAGCCGCGTCCAGGGCGAAGATCAGCGCCAGCCGCTCGTAGGTGCTGAGCAAATCCGCCCAATAGGCGAAGAAATCCTGGGGCAAGGTCCCGCGTTCCAGCGCGTCGAAGAGCAGGTGCGCGTCGTCGAAGGCCAGCAGCAGGTGACGCAGGCGCAGCGCCGCCATCACCACTTCCAGGAATTCTTCCTTGAACCAGGCTCGCGGATTCGGCAGAGAGCCATCCGGCGACGCTGCGGGCCAGGCCGGAATGCGGTAAGTGCTGACGCCTGCCGCTTCCAGGGTGGCGTAGATCGCCTCCGTCAGGGCGGCCAGCAGGCGTTCTTCACCCGTCAGGTCGAGGTCGGCCAGCGGGATCAGACACAGGCGATAGCGCTCGTCAATCTGCCCTGCCAGGTGATGTAACAGGGCCGTCTTGCCCAGTCCGCGCCGCCCGATCAGGACCAGCCCGTGTGTCAGCGGCGCGCCGACCAGATGCTGACGGAAGAAAGAAAAGACATCCTCTCGCCCGACGAAAGGGAGGGCCTCGTCAGGGGAAAACAGGGGATTATAGGGATTTGCCACGCTCATGACCTTGCTCTTTGCCGGTGTGCCTGTCCCCCGTAAGTGTATGGCGAGCGCCCTGTCAGGGCAAACCGTCGGGATCGGCTTCAGCGGCGGAACCAGTTGCGATCGACGCCGGTCAGTTTGTCCAGGCGCAGCATCTCGTCTTCGGTCAGACGCAGGCCGACTGCCCCCAGCAACTCCTCAAGCTGTGCAACCGTATTCGCTCCAATGATGGGCGCGGTGACAAAGGGCTGAGTGAACAACCAGGCCAGGGCCATCTGCGCGATGGTGGCCCCGCGCAGTTCGCCCATTTCGCGCAGCGCGTCGAGCAGCTGAAAGTTGCTCTCGGTGCGCAGCGCGGCGATGCGTTCGTTTTGTGCTCCGCGCGAATCCGGCGGGATAGTCTCGCGGGTGTACTTGCCGGTGAGGAAGCCGCCTGCCAGCGGACTGTAGGGGATCATGCCGATACCCTGATCCAGACACAGGGCGGCCAGGTCTGGCTCGACTTCGGCGCGATTCAGCAGGTTGTAGTGCGGCTGAATGCACTCGTAGCGGGCCAGGTTGTATTTGTCGCTGATCCACAGCGCTTTGGTCAGCAGCCAGGCGGCGTGATTGCTCGCGCCGATGTAGCGCACCTTGCCCGCCCGCACCAGGTCGTCGAGCGCGCGTAGCGTCTCTTCGAGCGGCGTGTCCCAGTCTGGCCAGTGCGTCTGATACAGATCAATGTAATCGGTGCCCAGCCGGCGCAGGCTGTCTTCGACGGCAGCCATGATATGATGGCGGCTCAAGCCTTCGCCGGTGGGGCCATCCCACATACGCCCGCGCACCTTGGTGGCGATGATGATCTGATGGCGCGGCTTGGTCTTCAGCCAGCGGCCAATGATGCGCTCGGCCACACCGCCGGGGTTGCCCGGTGCCCAGGAACTGTAAACATCGGCGGTGTCAATGAAATTGATCCCGGCATCATAGGCCCGGTCGAGCACGCGCAGGGCCTGATGCTCGGTGCTCGTCCAGCGGAAGGTCATCGTGCCCAGGCACAGGGCGCTGACCTTGAGGCCCGTGCGGCCCAGTTTGCGGTACTCCATGCGCTTTCTCCTCTGCTGTCCAGGTGCCAACCCAATCTCCCTGATCATTAGTCCCAGGTGGGCGAAAAGTCAAACCGGGGCATGCGGCATTGAACCGCAGAACATACACAAAGGGGAAAATAGAGGGCACCTTTGCACCCCCTGCAATCGTGGTGGTGCATCCGCTTCCGGCCCAAGCTGTCCCCCCAATTTCCGCCCGACGTTCGCCCACCGTTTGGGCAGTGATCGCGGCAGGCCCCTTGTCAGACGCCCTCAATTCATCTATAGTCTCTCTGCTTGCAGCGCCAGCCTGAACATACCACGCGGCGCATCTACCATCAGAAATCGGTTCGGACGAGAGGGAAAGACCTATGGGCCAGAGAATGCGACGCCGCCATGTCTGGTGGTTGGGAGTGATCGCGCTGGGGACGCTGGTCCTCGCCTCGCAGGTGTGGGCTGCGCGGTCAAACGGCGAAGATACGCCGCTGCAGCCGGAAGCGCCAGTCGCTCAGGCGCTCCCAACGGCTACACCGGGGTTTGGACCCATCATCACCGCTCCTCCACAGCCGACTCCGACTCCCGGCGGCCCGCCGACGGCCACGCCTGTCCCGCCCATCCGAACTCCTACGCCGGGCGGCGCGACGCCGACGATCACGCCGACGCCCTCGATCAGCCCGACTCCGCTGCCCACGCTCACCGCCGACCTGATGGGCATTCAACTCAACCCCAATACCACATTGGAAGGCTACGATACCTCGCTCTGGCTTGCCGAACGGCTGGGGGTGAAGTGGATCAAGCTGCAGTTCGCCTGGGATCAGCTTGAACCGCAGCGAGG
>DAOTZZ010000122.1:0-5086 GCA_034433965.1 Anaerolineae bacterium | reverse complement strand
CTCGTTCGTCCAGGCTGGACTGGTCCCCACCCCTCTGCGCGCAACCATAGAACGTTGGCTGGCAACAGCCGCTCGCGCGATAGAGTGATCTGCAAGAGCCAGGATACGCTGCTGATGTCACTCAGCGGCGCAGACCAGCAGCGATCTCCGCCTGGCGCACTTTGTGTAGCTCGAATGCTGCCCGCGAGAGCAGCATCGTCTGGAACTGCCCGTTGGCCCATACGTGCTCGACAGTGAAGCCCACCTTTTGGGCCATACGTTGCGCCGCCACATTGTCTACGGGCATGTCAATGCGGATCGCCTCGCAGGTGCCGGTGGCAAAGAGCGCTTCGGCATAGGCCGCCAGTGCTTCGCTGCCATAGCCCTTGCCCCACAGCGACGGCTCACCGATGATCAGGGCACAACCCACACAGCCAGGGCGGTCGTCGCTGGCGATATAGAACTCCCCGATCGGCTGTTCCGTCGGTTCGCGCAGGCAGATGACGAAATGGGTACTGTGTGCGCGCCCGTCCACGTAACGGCGGAACCAGGTCTCCACATCCTCATCGTCGTACTGCATGCCGGCCTGGTTTCCGCCAGGGGCCGTCACTTGAGGATCATTCCACCATCGTTTCAAGTAGGGCGCATCGGCGCGGGTAGAGGGGCGAATCAGCAGGCGCTGACTCTCGACACGCTGGGGTACCGGTGGAAGGGTGTTGTCATTGCTCATCATCGTCGTCTAGCCTCAGCACAGCCATAAATGCTTCCTGGGGAACTTCGACGTTGCCGATCATCTTCAGGCGCTTCTTGCCCCTTTTCTGCTTCTCCAGCAACTTCTTCTTGCGCGTCACGTCCCCACCATAGCACTTGGCCAGTACATCTTTGCGCAGCGCCTTGATGTTGGCCCGGCTGACCACGCGCTTGCCCACCGCGGCCTGAATGGGCACTTCGTAGAGTTGACGGGGGATAAGACGCTTGAGCTTGGAAACGAGCCGCTGCCCTTTGTGAAATGCTTCTGTCTCGTGCACGATCAGTGCCAGCGCATCCACCGGCTGCTTGTTGACCAGCACTTCCAGCTTCACCAGCTTCTCTGGCCGGTAGCCGTCGAAATGGTAGTCCAGGCTGGCATAGCCGCGCGTGATGGACTTCAGCCGGTCATAGAAATCTACGATCAACTCGGCCAGAGGTATCTTGTACTTCAGTTGGACACGCTTGGCATCCAGATACTCCATGCTGACATACTCGCCGCGCTTGCCGGTGACCAGGTCCATGATCGGCCCGATGAACTCCTCCGGCGTGAAGATTTCGATGACCATCCACGGCTCGCGAATCTCGGCGATGGCGCTCTCGTCCGGCAACTCCGAAGGGCTGTGAATGGTGATCGTCTCGCCATTGCGCAGCACCACCTGATACTCCACACTGGGGGAAGTCGCCACGATGTCCAGGCCGTATTCGCGTTCCAGCCGCTCCTGTACGATCTCCATGTGGAACAGCCCCAGGAAACCCACCCGGAAGCCGAAGTTGAGCGCCTGCGAGGTTTCCGGCTGAAATACCAGCGACGCATCGTTGAGTTGCAGCTTCTCCAGGGCATCGCGCAGGTCGTTGTAGTCGTCGTTGTCCGACGGGTAGAAGCCGGCAAAGACCATCGGTTTGGCCTGTTTATAGCCCGGCAGCGGGATTTCTGCGCCCCCCTGCGCCAGGGTGATGGTATCGCCCACGCGACAGTCACGCACTGTCTTCAGGCCGGTGGCGATGTAGCCCACCTCCCCTGCCGCCAGCGACTCGACCGGCTTCATGCCAGGGCTGAAGACGCCAATCTCCACCGGCTCGACCAGTGCCCCCGTAGACATCAGCCGCAGCATATCTGCCTTGCGGATGACCCCGTCCACCACCCGCACGTAGGCGATCACGCCCTTGTAGGAGTCGTAATGACTATCGAAGATCAGAGCGCGCGCCGGAGCACGCTCATCACCCTGCGGCGGGGGAATGCGCTCGACGATCGCCTCCAGCACCTGCTGCACGTTCTGCCCCGTCTTGGCGCTGACCTGCACCACATCCGCCGCGTCTATGCCAATCAGGTCTTCGATTTCCTGCGCCACCTCATCCGGACGGGCCGCAGGCAGGTCAATTTTGTTGACCACGGCCACGATCTCCAGGTCTTGCTCCAGCGCCATATACAGGTTCGCCAGGGTCTGCGCCTCGATACCCTGCGTGGCATCCACCACCAGCACCGCGCCCTCGCACGCCTGCAAGGCCCGGCTGACTTCATAAGAAAAGTCCACGTGCCCCGGCGTATCAATCAGGTTCATCTCGTAGGTCTCGCCGTCCTGGGCCGTGTACAACATGCGCACCGCCGACGCCTTGATCGTCACGCCGCGCTCGCGCTCCAACTCCATATCATCGAGTACCTGCTCCTGCATCTCGCGTTCGGAGATGGTGCCCGTCAATTGAAGCATCCGATCCGCCAGCGTACTCTTGCCGTGATCAATATGCGCGATGATGGAGAAATTGCGGATTCTGGTCTTGTCCATGAGTTGGGTCGGTTGCGCCGCTGCGCTGACTGGACACACAAAGGGTACGCCCCCTGTTCCCAGTATAGCCTATCTGACTCTGCTTGGACAGGCACTTTCGCCCAAAGAGTGCACACCCGCAGAGTGGGGCAAAATATGTCAGGCAGTTCGCTGCACTCTGATGCCCCGCACCCCTCGCGACTGCGTCGCAGGGCAAGGGGACCAGTTTTCGGTCGCACATACACTCTCCTTCGCGCAGGGGTGAGGGCCATCAGGTGAACCAAAGTCGCTGACAACCTTTGCACACACCCGCCCACAGTTCAGCATAGTCGGGGCTGCAGCGATCGGCTATAATACAGCGGCCACCGGTGCACAGGACAGACCGGCGGCACCAGCCTGTTTGATGACGCACAAGGGTAGGAACTGTGGCTTCACTACGCGAAGGATTGAAACGCACGCGCCAGTCGTTCTTTGGGCGCATCGCCCAGGTGATCGGCGCGACGGAAATTGACGATGACACCTGGGATGAGGTCGAGGCGCTGCTGCTGCAAGCCGATGTCGGCGTCAACACCACCATGCAGCTCATCGAGACCATGCGCGCCCGCGTCCGCCGCGAAGGTCTGACCCGCCAGGAGCAGCTCATCGCCGCCCTCAAAGACGAGCTGCGCAAGCTGCTGATGGAACCCAAACCCCTCAACCTCAGCGGGCGCGAGCTGTCAGTGGTGCTGGTCGCTGGCGTCAACGGCTCCGGCAAGACCACCTCCATCGGCAAAATGGCCCATCGCATGCGCCTGAACAACCGCAAGGTGATCCTGGCCGCCGGTGACACTTTCCGCGCCGCCGCCATTGACCAACTGAAGTTATGGGGCGAACGCGCCGGCGTGCCGGTGATCGCCGGGCAACCGGGCAGCGACCCCGGCGCGGTGGTCTACGATGCCGTCAGCGCGGCGCGAGCGCGCGGTGCCGAAGTGTTGATCGTGGATACCGCCGGTCGCCTGCACAGCAACTTCAATCTGATGGCCGAACTGGTCAAAGTGCGCGATGTCCTGCGCAAGGTCGTGCCCGATGCGCCACACGAAACATTGCTGGTGCTGGACGGCACCACCGGCCAGAATGCCCTCACCCAGGCCAAGAAGTTCCAGGAAGCCATAGACGTGACCGGCGTCATCGTCACCAAGCTCGACAGCACCGCCAAGGGTGGCATGTTGTTCGCCATCCAGCAGGAACTGGGCTTGCCTGTGCACTACATTGGCATCGGCGAATCCATACATGACCTGGTCTTCTTCAATCCGGCGGCATTTGTTGACAGCCTGTTCGAAAACGGAAACGAGGAGTAATCCCATGGAAGCCCTGATCAGCCGCCTTAACACCATGCGCCGCACCATCGAAGAACTCATGGAGCGTCTTTGACGTAGCGGCACAGCAAACCGAACTGGCCGATCTGGAAGCCCAATCTGCCCAGCCCGATTTCTGGAACGATCCCGATAGCGCTCAGCAGACCATGCGCCGCGTTGCCCGTTTGCGGGCGAGCGTCAGCCCCTGGCTGCAAACGCACCAGCGCTTGCTGGACACGCTCGAACTGGCCGAACTCGAAGACGAGAGCATCGCCGCTGACCTCGAAGCCGAGGCCGACGCCCTGGAACGCGAAGTCGATCGGCTCGTCTTTCGCGCCAAACTCAGCGGCAAGTACGACTTCGAGGATGCCTACCTGGCCATTCACGCGGGTGCGGGCGGCACCGACGCCCAGGACTGGGCCGAGATGTTGCTGCGCATGTACCTGCGCTGGGCCGAGCGACGCGGCTTCAAGACCGAGATCGTCTCCGAAATGCCCGGCGACGAAGCCGGCATCAAGAGCGTCACTGTCTCCATCCAGGGCGACTATGCCTACGGCTATCTGCGCTCCGAACGCGGCGTGCACCGTCTGGTGCGGTTGAGTCCCTTCGACTCCAATCACCGACGACACACTTCCTTCTGCCTGGTCGAGGTCTGGCCGGATGTCCAGGAAGAAATCGAACTTGTCATTGACGAAAAAGACCTGCAGATCGAGACCTTTCGCAGCAGCAGCGCGGGCGGTCAGAACGTGCAGAAGAACGAGACCGCCGTGCGCATCACGCATCTGCCCACGGGTCTGGTCGTGAGTTGCCAGAACGAGCGCAGTCAGACGCAGAACAAAGAGCGCGCCCTGCAGGTGCTCAAGATGCGCCTGCTCGACCTGGAGCGCCAGAAGCAGGAGGAAGAGTTCGCCACGCTCAAAGGGGAACACGTCAGCGCCGGCTGGGGGAACCAGATTCGCTCTTACGTCCTGCATCCCTATCAGCTTGTCAAAGACCTGCGCACCGGTTACGAAACCGGCAACACCCAGGCCGTGCTGGATGGCGACCTCGACGATTTCATGGAAGCCTACCTGGCCGCGACGGTGAGCGCCCAGACTTCCTGATTACCCCCTGAGATCCGGATGTAAATGGTTGACCGGGATTGTGAAAGCCTCACCGATAGCCCCTCACCCTAAGTCCCTCTCCCTCAAGGGGAGAGGGATTTGTTCCCCTCTCCCCGCGACGCAGTTGCGTCGCAGTGGGAGAGGGGGCAGGGGGTGAGGG
>DAOTZZ010000121.1:0-2798 GCA_034433965.1 Anaerolineae bacterium | reverse complement strand
GCCTCACCGATAGCCCCTCACCCTAAGTCCCTCTCCCTCAAGGGGAGAGGGATTTGTTCCCCTCTCCCCGCGACGCAGTTGCGTCGCAGTGGGAGAGGGGGCAGGGGGTGAGGGGCAGCCTCAGATTTACGTCCGGATCACAAGATTACCCCATCTTGACTCACTCCCTGGGTATAACGGGCGGCTTCCCCGCGCGTAGGGAAGCCGTTTCGCTTGAAACCTGTTGCGCCCCTTGCGGAAAACGCTACACTTGCTTCAGGATCTTCTGCGCTGCCTGCGCAGACCAACTTCGCTAAGGAGGAGTTGCTGACATGGGCGTCCAACCGCCACCTCTTCAACAGCAAATTGACCGGCTGCGCAGCGCTTACGAAGAAGTCCGCCGCTCTGCTGCCATGGACGATGTCACCCACAAGCTCAGCTCAGTGACCAGCGAAATCACCAGTCTTCCCGATCAGATTGCCGGACTGCGGAGCCAGGGTTACGTCTTTGCCAGTTACCTGGAGCGCAAAGCCGAAGTTCTCGCCAGTCAGTGGGAACAAATCAGCGACCTGGTGCGCCAGACGGTCGTCCGCGAAATCGCCCGCGTCCAGGAGCAACTGGATATCCTCGCCGATCTATGGGGCAAAGTCGAACAGCAGACGATGGACCGCAACCGGGCGATTCTTCTCACTCAGATCGAACGAGCCATCAGCAGCCTCAGCGAGGAGATCAAAGCCGCACAGAAGCGCATCGAGGCCATGTACGGAGATGTGCCCGGCAACGTCTCGCAGACCCAGCAGCAGATTCGCCAGATTCAGCAATACCTCAAGCTGGCTCAGGAAGCTCATGTCTCGTGGAAACCCGCCGAGCGGCTTTTCAGCGCGATCGAAGCCAAATGGCTCAAGGGCAATAAAGACACTCCCGAAGGAATTCTCTATCTCACCGACCAACGCCTGATCTTCGAACAAAAAGAGAAAGTAGGCGGTCGTTTCGGCTTCGGCGGCGAGATGGTTCAGCAAGAATTGTGGGCGGTTCCGGTGGGGGCCGTCTCCGAGATTCGCCCCGAAGACAAGGGGGTATTCGGCGGCAAAGACCTGGTGCATCTCACGCTGCGCTCTGGGGATTATGCGGAGCTTTCGCTGGAAATCAAGGGGGGAATCGACAGCAAAGCCTATGCTCATCAGCTCAACCGCGTCCTGAGCGGCGACATCGAGAACGAACGCGCTGTTCCTGTTGATGAAGCGCAGGCGGAGGCCATACGCCAGGCTCCGACCATCTGCCCGACGTGTGGCGCGACCTTGCCCGCCTTGTTGCGCGGCATGACCGAACTCACATGCACCTACTGCGGGACAACAGTGCGCATCTAGCATCGTCTCAACCAGATGGCTTGGCCCAGAGGCCCTACCTGGAGATCTCAACGATGAGCGATCCTCGCCACACGCTGGGCAGGCGCGGCGAACGTGCCGTGCTCGCCCGCCTGCGCCGCGATGGGTATCGCATCCTTGCCCGCAACTGGCGACACCCGCAGTTGGGCGAACTGGACATCGTGGCCCGCCACGAGGACGAGATCGTCTTCGTCGAGGTGCGCACTCGTCAGGGTGCCCGTGGACACGCCCTCGAAGCTGCCCTCACCAGTGTAGACGAGGCCAAACAGGCCCGCCTGATCACTCTGGCGCAGGCATTCCTGGCCGCGCATGGGCTGGAGAATGCCCCCTGGCGCATTGATGTGGCTGCGGTCGCCTGCACTGGCTCGACGGTTACCGTCACCATTCTGCCCGATGCTGTGGAGTGGTGAGATGGTTATCGCGCAGACACGCCGGCCCGCCCCCCAACCCGCGCTGGCTCCTGCCCCGGCCTCCGCGTACGATCCGCTGGTGGTCATCCTGGGGCCGACCGCCGTAGGTAAGACCGGCCTCGCCATCCAGGCAGCGCTGGCCGTCAACGGAGAGATCGTGAGCGCGGACAGCCGTCAGGTCTACCGTTACATGGACATTGGCACGGCCAAGCCCAGCCCACAGGAACTGGCGACCGTCCCCCACCATCTCATAGACATCGTTGACCCCGACCAACCCTACACTCTGGCAGAGTACCAGCGCGCTGCTTACCGGGCCATCGCCGATATCCTGGCGCGGGGCAAAGTGCCCTTGCTGGTAGGTGGTACCGGCCAGTATCTCACAGCCATTGTCGAGGGGTGGAACATCCCCGAAGTGCCGCCCGACCCGGCCCTGCGCGCTGAACTGGAAGACTTCGTTGCCACGCACGGCGCGCGCGCCCTGCACGATCGCCTGCGCGCCGCCGATCCCGCTGCCGCCGCGCGCATTGACTACCGCAACGTGCGCCGTGTCATCCGCGCCCTGGAAGTCTGGCTGCGCACTGGCACGCCGATCAGCGCCCTGCAACGCAAGTCACCCCCCGCCTTTCGCATCCTGCAAATCGGCCTCACCCGTCCTCGCAGCGACCTGTACGCCCGCATTGACGCCCGTATCGAGCAGATGATCGCCGCGGGTCTGGAAGACGAAGTGCGCGCTTTGCTCCAGGCAGGCTATACTTGGGAATGTCCGGCGCTGTCCGGCCTGGGCTACGCTCAGTGGCAGCCCTATCTCGCCGGAGAGGTCACCCTGGAACAGGTGATTCAGACCATCCAGCGTGAGACGCGCGCCTATGCCCGCCGTCAATATACCTGGTTTCGGGGCCACGACACGGGCATTTGTTGGTTCGACCTGTCTCAGACCGCGCCGGAGATAGTGATAGAGACGATCCGCCGCTGGCTGGACGACCAAGGAGCTTGAGCAACGTGGAGGAAGGGGGCAGGATTCGCA
>DAOTZZ010000120.1:0-4154 GCA_034433965.1 Anaerolineae bacterium | reverse complement strand
TTGACGTGGTGGTGGACGACACCCCGGAAGCAGTCACCATTTCCAGCTTCGATCCCGTCCGCCGCGAGGTGGCCCGCCGCGCCATGGAGAAACTGGTGCTGGATGGGCGCATCCATCCCGCCCGCATCGAAAAACTGGTTTCCGATGCGCGCAAAGAGGTTGACCGCATTGTGCGCGAGGAAGGCGAGCGCGCCGCCTACGAGGCAGGCGTGCCCGGTCTGCACAACGAGATCATCACGCTACTGGGGCGGCTGAAGTTCCGCACCAGCTATGGTCAGAACCAGCACGCGCACGCCATCGAGACAGCGCACATCGCCGGCATGATCGCGGCAGAACTGGGCGCTGATGTGGCCGTCGCCAAGGCAGGCGGTCTGTTGCACGACATCGGCAAAGCGATCGATCATGAGGTCGAGGGCACGCACGCGCAGATTGGCGCGGAGTTTGCCCGCCGCTATGGCCTGCACCCGAAGGTAATCAACTGCATCGCCTCGCATCATCACGAAGTGGAGCAGGAATGTGTCGAGGCGATGATCGTCGAGGCTGCCGATGCCATCTCCGGCGCGCGACCCGGCGCTCGGCGCGAGAGCCTGGACACCTACATCCGCCGCATCAAAGCCCTGGAAGACCTGGCCAAGGAATTCCCAGGCGTCGAGCAGAGTTATGCTCTGCAGGCCGGGCGCGAAGTGCGCATCATGGTCAAGCCAGAGGAGATTGACGACCTGGCCGCCATGCGGCTGGCCCGCGACATCTCCCGTCGCATCGAGGAGACGATGCAATATCCTGGTCAGATCAAGGTGACGATCATTCGCGAAACGCGCGCCGTAGACTACGCCAAATGACCCTCAAGCACACCGACGGCGGGCCAGCAGTGCCCGCCGTCGCCTGTCTTGCTGTTTTCTACTCCACTCAACCGGCCCGCTCCAGGGTGCGGGCCAGTTCGCTGGCGCTGCGCACCAGAATAGGCGGCTCTGGCAGCCAGGGATAGTAGGCAATCTGCTGCGGCTGTGTCACCAGGAACTGAAGAGTCACCAGGTCCTGTACCAGCGCAAAGCCACCGCTGCGCATCAACTCATACACCAGCCCAACCATTGCCCTCGTCCAGGCAGAGACCGGGAAGATATCAATGCGGTGAAACGAACGTGAGCCGTCCAGCCCTGGCGCGCGCAACACCAGCCGCCCCCCGTCTGCGCACGACACCTGCTTCACGTCCGATCCCAGCGACAAGACACGCGCTACCTGGTCCGAAGTTTCGAGAACCTGCCGCACAGCAGCACGGTCTCCATCGGCGAAACGCCCATCCTGGGCATGACAGACGAGGATCACCATCTCCCGGAGCATGACGCGCCTCCTCCGCACGGGGCGGACCCTGCTGGGCATCCAGCCGGTTGATAGGACAAGAATAGCACAGATGTTCGTAGTACTCAAATCACCAGGTCTGCCGGCAGATCGCCAGTGCCGGACAGGGCGATCCCCCACCTGTGGGGGCAAGAATACAAGCAGCACCGCCATATGTTCCGATCGCGGCCTCCTGACGCGGGTACTCTATCCGCGACTCGGCAAGGGAAGAACAAAGCCGTTCAGCCGGTCTCAGTGTGACCCGTCCCTGTCAAGAGACAGCCAAATGGCCGTAAAGCTCCGTTAAGGTGACGGGGCTCAGCCATGCCTGCAGCGCGATCCTGGCTAGATCGTCAGCGCCATCCGGCGCTATACTACAACCAGGGATCAGCCCGACAGAGGAGAACGATTATGCGTGCAGAAATTCTGTACCGCCCGTCCTATTCGATGGCGATCGTTGACCTGGAACCCTACGAGGAAATCAGCGTGGAATCCGGCGCGATGGTCAGCATGACCGAAGGGATGAAACTGAAGACGCGCACCGAGGGCGGTGTTCTGCGCAGCCTGACCCGCTCGTTGCTGGGGGGCGAGAGCTTCTTCGTGAACGTCTTCCAGGCTCCGGCGCAGGGCGGGCAGATCAACCTGGCCCCGGCCATGCCCGGTGACATGATGATCCTGGAAATGTATGGGGAGTCGCTGCTGGTACAGAGCGGATCATACGTGGCCTCGTCGCTGGGCATCGTCATTGACGCCAAGTGGAGCGGCGCGCAGACCTTCTTCGCCTCAGAAGGGTTGGTGATGCTGCGCGCCCGCGGCGAAGGGTTGCTGCTGCTCTCCAGCTATGGCGCGATTCACCCGATCGAGCTGGCCCCTGGACAGCGCTACACGGTGGACACCGGGCATCTGGTCGCCTTCACTGAGGGCATCGGCTTCCGGGTGCGCCCGGCGGGCGGTGTACGTTCCACCCTGCTGAGCGGTGAGGGACTGGTAGTAGACCTCACCGGCCCCGGGCGGGTGTACATGCAGACGCGCTCGGCAGATGCCTTCCTGGCCTGGCTGGCCCCCAACCTGCCCCAGGCTGGCCCGCCGCAGAGCTAGCGCGGCTGGCGTTCTGTCCCGCCTCTGGCTATCATTACCGCGCAATGATCCCTGGCTCCTGTCAACCGTGAGGAGGAGACCCCGCATGACCCATGCCCTGATCACCGGCGGCGCTGGCTTCATCGGCAGCCATCTGGCCGAGTACCTGTTGGCGCGCGGACAACAGGTGACCGTGATCGATAATCTCTCCACCGGACGCTTCGAAAACATCGCGCATCTGGAAGGCACGCCAGGCTTTCGCTACGCCATCGAAGACATCCGGCACGCGGCGGTGATGGATCGGCTGGTGAGCGAGTGCGATGTGATCTATCACCTGGCCGCAGCCGTCGGCGTTTTCTCAATTGTGCATAGCCCTATTGATACGCTGGAGATCAACGTCGGCGGCACGGAGATCGTGCTACAGACAGCCCGCCGCTATCGCAAACGTGTGTTGATCGCCTCCACGTCCGAGGTCTACGGCAAGGGTGTCAAAGTGCCTTTCTCCGAGGACGACGACCGTATCCTCGGCCCCACCACGAAAAGTCGCTGGAGCTACGCCGCATCCAAGGAGCTTGACGAGTTCCTGGCGCTGGCCTATCACAAAGCGGCCAACCTGCCGGTGACCATCGTGCGCCTGTTCAACACCGTCGGCCCGCGTCAGGTGGGGCACTATGGTATGGTCGTGCCACGCTTCGTACGCTGGGCACTGGCTGGCGAGCCAATTCAGGTCTACGGCGACGGGCAACAGTCGCGCTGTTTCGCCAATGTGCACGATGTGGTAGACGCCATCGCTCGCCTGGCAGCCTGCGATGCCGCTATCGGCGAGGTCTTCAACATCGGCAGCAATGAGGAAGTGACCATCTACGAACTGGCCGAGCGGGTCAAGGCGCGCACTGGCAGCAGCTCAGAGATCGTGCTGATCCCCTACGATCGGGCCTATGAAGTGGGTTTCGAAGACATGCGGCGGCGCGTGCCGGATATCAGCAAGATCAGGCGCGTGATCGGCTGGCACCCCACGACTCCGCTCGACGTGACCATAGATCAGATTGTCGCGCACTTCCGCGCTCAGGGAGAATGAGGCGCGCGTTCCGGCAGGAACACGCGCATCCCGTCCTGCTCGTCGCGAATCAACGCCTCCGGCCCGAAGCGAGTCGCTACCCAGGCCATCCACAGGTCGCCGCCCGCGCCGGAGGCGTTGACGACTATCGCCAGCGCGATCCACTGCGCTGCCTCCAGGGGCATCCACCACAGCAAGGCCATGCCAGCCAGCGAAATCACCCACAACGGAGCGAGCAACACGCGCACATATTCGTCGCGGCGGAAATAGGCGTTATCTGCGGTCGTGAACAGCGCATACCACTTGATGCCATAGCGGGGCCGGTGCCCATACCGCCGGATCGTCTGCCCGTGCACCCATTCGTGCAGCGGCAGGACGCCCAGCAACAATCCCATCCCCACCAGCGACACCAGTGACTCCGGCGGATGGAGGAATACCAGCGGCGCACCGTGACTGTGATAAAGGACCAGCGGCACGAAAGCCATGACGATGGCGAGCGCCACAGCCAGCACTGTCGCCAGCAGCAGCGGCAACCACAGGCGCAGCTGCGTGATGCGCAGATGATACGCCTCGGCGTAGTGCGGCGGCAGCGCGGTGATGGGTGCAGCGGCAGGCACGTCTCCTCTCCTCTGGAGTTGAGCCGGAAAAAAGATCGAGCGAGCACCCTGATCGTACCGCAGGTGCT
>DAOTZZ010000119.1:0-15137 GCA_034433965.1 Anaerolineae bacterium | reverse complement strand
TTGCGATATTCCTCGAAGGTCGTCGCGCCGATACAGGTGATCTCCCCGCGGGCCAGCGCTGGCTTGAGGATGTTGGCGGCGTCCAGGTTGCTATCTATGGTGTCGCCCGCGCCGACGATGGTGTGAATCTCGTCTATGAACAGGATCACATCCGGCGCGTTCTTGGCTTCGTCCACAATGCCGACGATGCGTTCCTCGAACTGTCCGCGCAGGCTGGTACCCGCTACCAGCATCCCGATCTCCAGGCCGATGATGCGCCGGTTGTGCAGGAACTTGGGCGCGCGCCCGTGTACGATGTCGTAGGCCAACCCTTCGACCACCGCTGTCTTGCCCACGCCGGAGTCGCCGAGCAACAGAGGGTTGTTCTTCTTGCTGCGGCGTAGGGTACGCGCCACCATGCGGATTTCCATCTCGCGCCCGATAGCCGGGCCGATCTTGCCCTGGCGCGCCTGCTCGGTGAGATCGCGCCCATAGCGGTCGAGCAGCGGGGTGGGCATATGACGGCCTGGTTCGGGCCGCGCCTCGTCCTCATCGTCGTCGAGAAATGTGTCGAGGTCGCCGAAAAGCACTTCGTCGAAGTCGTCGGCGTCGCTATCAATTTCCACCAGCAGACGCTCAATCCACGCTGACAGGTCAATGCCCTGCCGCGCCAGCACGCGCGCCGCCACGCCCTCGCCTTCTTGCAACATTGCTATGAGCACGTGCAGCTCAGAGACCTGGCGCTCGTCGGCATCGTCGGCCAGATAGACGGCCATCGCCAGTACGCGATGCGCGCGCGGAGTGAGCGGCGGCCATTCGCCCACCACATCGTCGCCCGCGCCCACCTCGCGCCGGATCAGGTTGCGGATCAGGCGCGGTTCGAGGCCCGCTTCCACCAGCAACTGCGCCGTGACGCTATTGGGCAGGCGCGTCATGGCGTTGAACAGGTGCTCTGTCCCGATGTAATTGTGGCGCAATCGGGTAGCTTCCTGGATAGCGCCTTCGAGCAGCGGGCCGCAGCGCTTGCGGATTTCCTGTTCGCTGATGTCCAGGGGCGATTGTGGCATACCGCTGTGTCCCCACCTCAACCATTGAGCAGACGAGCGCTTCTAGTATACCGCGCGCGGCAGGAATCGCCGATTTTGGCGCAAAGGGAGAAAGGCGTTCCAGCGGTCGGGTCGCTGGACGGCTACAGCATCACCTTGCCGCCGTCTACGTTGATGGCCTGGCCAGTCAGGTAGGCGGCAGCATCCGAGCACAGGAAGAGCACCAGGCCGGTTACGTCCTGCGGCTGACCAAGCCGCCCCTGAGGGATGTCGGCCAGCCATTTCTGCATCTGCGCCGGGTCGCTGCGGGAGGCGGCGGTCATCTCCGTTTCGATGACGCCGGGGCAGACGGCGTTGACGCGGATGTTGTAGGCGGCGAATTCGCGCGCGCACTCCTTGGTGAAGCCGATCAGCCCGGCCTTGCTGGCGACGTAGGCAGCGCGGTTGGGCAGGGGAATGTTGTGCCCGGCAATCGAGGCAATGTTGACGATCACTCCGCCGCCCGCTGCCCGCATCAGTCGCCCGGCGATCCGGCTGGTGTAGAAGGCCGCGCTGAGGTTCACTTCCAGCGTGCGGTGCCAGTCGTCGAGCGATAGTTCCAGGATGGAGGCTTTCGGCTCGATGCCCGCATTGTTGACCAGGATGTGCAGCCCACCCATCTCCGCCGCGATCTGCTCGATCATGCGCTGCATGGCGTGCGGATCGCTCACGTCGGCGGGGTAAGCGCGCGCTGATTCACCGAGCGCCTCCGCCGTAGCCTGGGCGCTGACCGCGTCAATATCATTGACGGCCACTGCCGCGCCCGCACCGGCCAGCGCCTCGGCGATGGCTTTGCCGATGCCGCGTCCTGCGCCAGTTACCAGGGCGACTTTGCCAGAGAGGTTGACAGAGAAGTTCATGGTTGCCTCACAGTGGGGAGCAATCGGCGATAGCATTCAGCGCTCAGTACAGGCTGTCGCAGAAACGCACAACATGACTCTGCGATTGGATGCGATCACGGACGCCCTCCCAGGCTGAAGCTGCACTCGCCCGCCGCGATGGAGCAGGTCGCCAGCGGGGCGCTCTCATTCGCGCGGCGCACAGTGAAGACGGCGGCGGGGTCGTCCGAGAGCCAGAAGTAGCGGCTGGGAGCGCTGGTGCGGAACCAGCCCAGGAAACGTTCGCAGACCGACTGGTCAGGGGCCATCTGCGTCCCTTCGCCCGTCACTGCCTGGTAACAGCCACCGGGGGGCATTTGCGCGGGCGTTTGCGCCATCTCCGGGCGATTCCACAGCGCCGCTTCAAAGCTGAGCACCCGACCGTCCGGCAAAGTCTGCTCGAAGACCAGCGAACTGACGTCCTGCGTCGTCGCCGAGACATTGATCAGCAGTACAGCTTCGCCATCGTAGAGCAGGCGCACATCCGGCATAGGGGTTGGAGTGGCCGTGGGCGTCGGTGTGCGCGTGGGGGTACGCGACGGAGTGGGCGTCGGCGTGGCGGCGGGCGCGGCCAGGTAAATAGCGCACTCGCCCGCGGCGACGGAGCAGATGCCCAGCGGCGCGGTCTGATCGGCCAGGCGCACGGTGAAGGTAGCTTCGGGCCCCCCCGCTTCCCAGAAGTAACGGCGCACGCTATCCAGCCGCACGTAGCCCAGGAATTCCGGGCATACGCTGCGGTCAGGTTGCATCTGTGTGGTGTTTTGCGTCACTAGCTGATAGCAGCCGCCGCTGCGCATTTGCGCGGGCCGGTCGGCCATGCCCTCGCGATCCCAGGCCGTCGCGCGGAACAGACGGTCGTTCCCGTCGTCGCGCGTCTGCTCGAAGACCAGCCCGCTCACGTCCAGCGCCGCGCCGGAGATGTTGATCAGCAACAGGGAGTCCGGCGTGTAAAGCAAGCGCAGGGTCGGCGGCGGGCCAGCGGTGGCGCTGGGCACGGTGGTTGGCGTGGCCGAAGGCGTAGGCGAAACGGTGACGGTCGCAGACGGTGTCTGAAACGGGGTCGGCGTACCTGTCAGTGTGGGGGAGGGGGTGGCCGTGCGCACGGGGGTAGCGCTGGGCTGAACGGCTCCCCCGGCGGGCAAAGCCGTACCCGTAGCCGACAGCGTGAGAGTGAGTGGCGGTTGTCGCGTGGCGGTCGGGGCGGACGTGGGCGTGGCTGTAGCTGACTGTGCGGTCTCTGTGGGCGAGGCGACCTGCGCTGCCGGAGCGCTTGCCTTGTTCTCCTGCTCGCCCTGTTGCCCCTTCAACGCGAACACTCCTGCGGCCACTACCAGCGCGATCAACAGCAGCAGGAGCAGCCGGACCCGTCTGCGCCGCCTGGGTGCCGTCTGCACAGGCTGCGCCTGGGCCGGTGCGGAGGCGCTCTCCAAGGACTGGGCGGGAGCCAACGCACTACCCGTGCCCGCTGCCTGGCCCTCCGAGTCGTAGGACTGTAGCAGGTCTTCCAGGGCCTCGTCGTCCAGCAGCAGCTCGCCATCCTCGATGGATCGCAGAGCTTCTTCGGCCTCTTTCTCCTGGCGATGCTGGGCAAAGCGCGCTGCGACGCCAGAAGCGGGTGTTGGCAACGGCGTATGCCGCGGACGCGAGGGGGCGGATGGCGGCGGTGGAGGGGCAGGGGTTACCTCAACGGGCGGCGGGGTAGCCTGCCAGCGCAGCAACTCGGCGATGGTCGGCCCCTGGCTCAGGCGGGCGGGCGCGTCGGCATAGGCGCGCGCCAGAGCGTCGGCGAAGGCGGCTCCCGTGCGGAAGCGGCGGGCGGGGTCTTTTTCCAGCGCCCGCAAAATGACCTGTTCGACAGCGGTGGGCAGGTCGGGGTTGTGCAGTGAGGGCGGCGAGGGCGGCTCGTTGAGATGTTTCAGCGCCACGTTCATCACCGACGGGTCGTCGAAAGGGACGGTACCGGTGACCATCTCGTAGACGACCACGCCCAGCGAGTACAGGTCGCTCTGCGGCACGGCCTTGGCCGACGAGATCGCCTGTTCCGGCGCGATATAGTGCGCGCTGCCGAAGGTATCGCCGAGCGTCCCTTCCGGCACGCTGAGGGCTAGCCCGAAGTCCATCAGGATAGCGCGCCCTGTCCGGCGTTCCAGCATGATGTTGGACGGCTTCACGTCGCGGTGAATCACGCCCTGTTCGTGCGCGTAGTCGAGCGCATCGGCCACGTCGCGTACCACGCGCACAATCTCCGACGGCGGCATATGCTGGTTGCGCTCGGCGTAGGCGCGCAGCAGGGTGCGCAGGTCGGCCCCTTCCAGCAGGACTTGCGCCATGTAGTAGATGCCCCTGGAACGCCCGAACTGATAGATGCCGACGATGTTGGGATGACGCAGGCGGGCAATGGCGCGTGCCTCGGCCTGGAAACGGCGCGCGTATTCGGCTTCGTCCATGGTCGAGGCATCACCGCTGATCACTTTGACGGCGGCGTAGCGGTCGAGATTCTCGTCGTATCCCACGTAGACACGCGACATGCCACCCCGCCCCAGCAGGCGCAGGATGGTGTAGTCGCCCAGTTTTCTGCCGATGAGCGGATCGTGGGCCATGGAGACTCTCTTTTGCGTGACGAGCCACTTGCGGGCAACGATGGGCCAGGATGTAGCGCCAAGTATACCCCAGAGTGTCAGCCTTGAGAAAAGCGGGCGAAGTGACTATAATCACAATTATTCGCTTTGCAATTCTGTTACAGAAAGAGACTCCCATGCACTGGCGACTCGTGGTACTCCTGGGGACGGTGATCGCGCTGTGGTCTGCACCCGCGCAGGCCATTCCACCCGCTGCTCGTATCGAAGAGCAGTTGCTGGTGGCTTTGAACGGCTGGCGGCAGGCCGAGGGGCAGCTCTGGCCGCTGCAAACTAACGAACAACTGGTGGCGCTGGCGAGGCAGCAGGCGCAATATCTGCTCAGTCTGCCAGATTTGCCCGACGACATCCATCGTGGCCCAGGCGGAAGCACACCCCAGGATCGGGCGCGTGCGGCTGGCTGGCCCACTTACGGGCGACCGGAGCAGATCGCCATCGGGGAGATCGGGCAGATCGGCCCTGGCGTGCAGGATGCCATCGAGTACTGGCAATCGTCCGACGTGCATCACCGCACGGTGATGAACCCGGCTTATCGTGAGGTGGGCATTGCCGCGTTGCCGTATCGCTTCGGGTACCTGTTCATCGTCGTCTTTGGGGCGCGGCCCAATGTGCTGCCCGCCCAGGCTGATCTGGCGCATGGCCTGCTCTATCTTTCCGACGAGCGCTTTTCCGGCGCGGCGCGGGCTGGAGACTGGCTCTACCGCGCCAGCGAAGTGCGCCTGTTCGACGACGATGGGCAACCGTTGACCGACTGGCAGCCCTGGCGTCTCACTTTGCCGTTGACTGCGGGGAGCGGCGATCTGCTGGTGGTCTACCGGACGGCGTCGCAACAGGCGTTCGATGTGGTGCATCTGGATATCGAAGTGGCGCTGCTGCCTGATGTGCAGAGCGAGCAGGTGCTGGCAGTAACTCCTTTTGCAACTGCCAGCCCGACGCCACCCATGTCCCCTTTGCCGACTGCGACCCCGCGCCGGACGTCACAGCCAACGGCTACACGGCTGGCGGTCACTGCTACTGCGACGGTCACGGGCACAGACAAGCCGGATGTGTTGGTGATCTATGATGCGCGCAGTCTGGCGCTGATCAACGTGTCCGGCAGGGCGCTCGATCTTACGGCGCTGAAGATTGTCGGCGCCGACGAGACGCTCCCCGCGAATCGCTGGCAGACGCCCTGGCTGAGCGGCTCGCTGGCGGTTTTCGCTTCCGGTGACTGTTTGCAGGCGTGGGCCTGGACGGAAACGGGCGACTTGCCGTTGCCTGCCGGATGCCGCTATCGGCGCGGGGTGATCAATGTCGCGCCAGAAGCCCGCTTCTGGGCTGAGGGAGACTTCAGCCTGCAGATGGGCAATACGGCGCTGGTGACGTGTCGGGTGGGCGGCGGGACGTGCGCCGCAACCCTGGCTCGCTGAGAGCTGCTCAGCGCGTGATCAGCACAATGCTGCTGAGGATCAGCGCTGCGCCCAGGCACCCCAGCGGGTTAGGCACTTCGGCAAAGAAGATCAGTCCCATCAGCACGCCGAAGACCGGTTCGGCCAGCGAGACCACGCTCACCTGCTGCGCGCTGATGCGTTGCAACCCCAGGAAATAGAGCAGATACGACAGGCCCAGCGAGAACACGCCCAGGGGAATCAGCACGGGCAGGTTGTCCAGCACGGTCTGCGCAGGGGCGCGCACGGCCCAGGGGATGAGCACCAGCACGATCATCCCGTTCGACCACAGGTTCTGGATCAGGCCGGTCACGCGCCCGCGCAGCGACCGGCTGAGCATCATCACCGTGCCATAACCCAGGCCGGAGAGGGCCGCTGCGGCGATCCCGCTCATTTCATCCGAGCGCACGTCGAGTTGCGCCGGATTGGCGATGCACACCATGCCAATCCCCGCCAGGGCCAGACTGAACCAGGTGTAGCGGGGGCGCGGTTCGCGCAGGGTCAGGGGGGCCAGCAAGGCCACGTAGAGCGGCGCAGAGTTGACCAGCAGCGCTGCGTTGGCGGCGGTGGTGTGCTGCACGGCATAGGTATAGAGCGTGACCGTGGCGCTGACGGCCAGGCCCAAAGCGATCAGCGTATGCAGCACAGCGCGACGCAGCGCCGGGCGTATCGGCTGGCGCGTGACCGTGGCCAGAGTGCACAGGAACAGGAATCCGAACAGCGCCCGGAAGAAGGCGATCGCGCCGATGCTCAGTCCCTCGGTCCAGCGGGTGAAGGGGATGGCCAGGCTGAAGCAAAAGGCGCCGATCACCACCAGCGTCACACCAGCGCGGCGAGAAGAAGGGATGGACAGATGCATGATTTCCTCTGGAAGCGTGCGGTCGTCACACGGTGCGCGATTATAAGCCTGGCGGGGTGTGCCGTCTATCAACGATTTTTGCGGGACGTGCTGGCCGCATATAATAGCCTTGCAGCGGCACACTGGCGTTGCTGCCTGAGCAAAGCGATTTGGGGGAGCAGGGCGCATTGGGATCGCTACAACTGTTTCTGCGGGCGGCGCAACGGCGGTGGAGTAAGGTGAAACGGCGTTTTCGCCGCGCACCTGTGTTGCGGCAGGCGCTGGCTTTGCCCGAACCGCCTACCAAATCAGCATCTGTGCGCGACCTGATCGAGCGCGATCTGCCGCTGGTGTTCACCCCTCGTTCGCCCGTGCGCGAAATCCGCTTCCTGCAGGGCCGCGATGACCTGATCGAGGATATCCGCGGTGCGCTGGTGCACCTGGGATCGGCCATCGTCATTTACGGCGAGCGGGGGGTGGGCAAAACCTCGCTGGCACAGTTGGCGTCGGAGAAGCTGTGCAAGGAGTTGCCTTCGCTGCAGGGCATTACCCCCATCTACTATTCGGTGAGCGAGAGCGATACCTATCAGCACATCTTGGGGGCGATCCTGCCGCGCCTGGGGGTGGAAAGGATCGTGACCAAGGTGCAAACGACTTCTACTTCCGGCGAGAAGTCGCGCGTAAATCTCTACCTGGCAGAACTGGAAGACAAGACCCATACTGAAACCACCACTGCTGCCAAGCCCTTGGTGGAGCCGCTGCTCAGCCCGCAGGTGGTGGTGGATCATCTGCACGGCAAGCGCGGTGTGATCATCCTGGATGATTACGAGCGCATCACCGACCAGGAGACGCGCCATTTCTTCCCCGAACTGATCAAGAAAATCTCCGACAACCGGCTCGCGGTCACGTTGATGGTGGTGGGCATCGGTGATAGTACGCACGATCTGATCCGCGTGCATCCCTCCATCGAGCGCAACCTGACGGCGATCCATGTGCCGCGCCTGACCGACGAGCAGATTCGTCAGATTGCGGTGAATGGCTTTGCTGCGCTGCGTCTGCAGTACGAGCCGGAAGCGGTCGAGCAGATCGTGCGTTATTCGGCCAATTTCCCCTTCTACACGCACCGGCTGTGCGAAGGGATCGTGCGGGCATATGTGGCGCAGGCCCGCAGTAGTCAGCGGCATGACTGGACGATCCGCGCCAGCGACGTGCCGGCGGCCATCCGCGAGGCGGTGCGCAATTCACCGCCGTCGCTTGCCGAAGCCTATGAGCAGATCAAGACTTCCGAGCGCGCCCTGCAGGTGGCCTATATCGTGGCTTCGGCGCGGGAAGAGCCGCTCTCGCGGGCGCGCATTCAGGAATACCTGACAGCGTGGGTGGGGGAAGACAAAGACATTGATCACACGCTCAAAAAGCTGGTGGATCAGGGGGTGCTGCAGCGTCCGGAGACCGGTCAGTACTGCTTCTGCAACCCACTACAGCGCGCCTATGTGATCCTGCGCTTCCGCGCGGACACACCCGCCGATCAGTTGGCCCGCATTGACGCGGCATTGGGGCGCGTCGGAAAGAGTGTGCATTCGGCCTAGAGGCTGTTATGAACTTCTGCCCGGTGTCTTCCCCTCACCTCTGCGCCCCTCGCCCGCGCGACTGCGTCGTGGGGCGAGGGGAACGGCCTGCGCTGTCGCCCACAGGTGCAGCGGCGCAGCGTCCCTACGGGTGACACAGGGGTTGAGAGCAAAAACGCATAACACGCTCTGGCCGGGCTGCGACCATCGCCTCACTGATCGAGTTCTTGCTTCACCGCCTCGTAAAGCGACTCTGCGTGCAGTTCGGCCAGGGTATAGCAGGGGCCGCCCAGATGCTCGGCGAGTTCCTGCGCCAGCCCCTGGTCGAAGGCCGTGTGTTCCATGTTGATCGTCACGTTGCGGATGTCGGCGTCGCGGATCAACTCGGCGATGCGGTGCGCTTCTTCCTGCGGCGGCAGGTCGGTCATGGAGACGTTGCCCGCCCCGTCGGTGAGCAAGATCATCAGCGGCATCACGTCCGGGTGAGCCAGTTTCTGCTGCTGGAAGACCTGGAAGGCCAGGTACAGACCGGCAGAGAGCGGGGTCTTGCCGCCGACGGGGATATCGGCCAGCGCCTTCTTGGCCAGCGTGACTGAGTTGGTAGGTGGCAGCACCAGTTGGGCGCGATCCTTCTGAAAGACGATCAGCCCTACCCGGTCGCGGCGCTGATAGGCGTCGGTCAGCAGGGACATGATCGCGCCTTTGGTGGCGTTCATGCGCTCGGCGACGGCCATGCTCCAACTGGCATCTACCACGAAAAGGATCAGGTTGGCGGACTTGCGCACGCGCACCTTGCGCTGCAAGTCCTCTTTGTGGATGGCGTAAGCGAGGCGATTGGAACGCCGTTCCTGGCTGCGGCGCAGTTGGAAAGGCGCGGCGGCGCGCAGCGTGGCGTCGAAGGCGATGTCGTCGGTACGGTCACCGGCGGGGCGCGCCTGAATGTAGCGCCCATTCTTGCGCTCGGTGCGGGTGCGGCTGCGGCGACCCCGCACTTTGCGCGTCAGGCGATCCAGAGGCGTGTCGAGACGGCGGGCCGTGAACTCCTGGCCCGGCTCCACTTTCTTACCACCTTCCCACCAGTGCGCTTCCAGCGATTGCCGGAAGACATCCTGCGGCCCTGGCTCCGGTGGTTTTTGGGTGATGTCTTCCTCAGGCTGACCGGCAGGCTCGGTCAGCGCCTCACTTTTTTTTCCGTACTCGTCGGGTCTACATCGGCGCGCAGATCAGCCGGCTCGTCGGAGTAGTCCTCGGCGATCTGTTCCAGGCGATTCTCCAATTCCCCTTCGTAGAGCTTCGCTTCGGTGAAGGGGCCGCGCTTGAGGCGATGCGGCAAAGCCAGTTCGGCGGCGAGCAGGATATCGCGCTCGGTCACCTGCAGGCGACGCTCGAAGGCAGCATGGGCACGGGCCGCCTTGAGGATGACCAGATCGGCGCGGTGACCGTCCACGCCCAGGCCCGCGGTGAGGTTGGCGATGACGAACAGGTCGCGGCGCGAGTATTTCACCTTGTCCACGATCTGTCGCGCGGCCTCGATCTGCTCGGAAAGCTCATCTTCCTGGGCCTGCCAGGCCTGGCGAAAGGCGACCGGGTCGGCGTCGAAGGCGATATGCCGTTCCAGGATGGCCATGCGGTCTTCGGGGCGGGCCAGCCCGGCCACGTCCACTGACAGGGCGAAGCGGTCGAGCAACTGCGGGCGCAGTTCGCCTTCTTCGGGGTTCATGGTGCCCACCAGGATGAACCGCGCCGGATGCTGGAAGCTGATGCCTTCGCGCTCGACGACGTTGACTCCCATGGCCGCCGAGTCCAGCAGCAGGTCTACCACGTGATCGTCCAGCAGGTTCACTTCGTCCACGTAGAGGATGCCGCGATTGGCGGCGGCCAGCACACCGGCTTCGAAGCGGCGCTCGCCCTTCTGAATGGCCTGCTCGATGTCGAGCGTGCCCACCACGCGGTCTTCGGTGGCACTGACCGGCAGATCAACCAGGCGGGTGCGCCGCCGCTTGACCGGGAGTTCTTCTCCGCGTGCCACGCGTTCGCGGCATTCGTCGCACAGCCATTCTGGGTGATGGGGATCGCAGCTGAAGCGACAGTCGGCCACGACCTCGATTTCCGGCAACAGCGCGGCCAACGCGCGCGCGGCGGTGGACTTGGCCGTGCCGCGCTCACCGCGAATCAGCACGCCGCCGATGCTGGGGTTGACCGCATTGAGAATGAGCGCGCGCTTCATGCGCTCCTGGCCGACGATCGCAGTGAATGGATAAACAGGTTGTCGAACGGACACCTTACGCCCCTTGGTGATCTGTTGTGTACGCCAAGACGATTATAGCGCATTCGGAGCGGATGAGGAGATCGGCTTGCTGCGTTTGTTGGTTTTGACAGGCGTGTCTTGCCCTGATGTGGGAGGTCGAACTGCCTACGCGCCGAGAGAGGGCAGGGCAAATCCCTCTGGGCTTTTCTGCGATTCCGTGGCGAAGTACGTGCTGCAGATGGGACGGGGTTGTTTTGGCACGCGCGCCGGCCCGTGCTATACTTTCGCATAGACGTTCGTCAATATGAGAGATAGCCCGATGGATAAGGTGGAATTCGCCAAGGCGCTGGCCGACGAAACCCGGCAACAGATCATGGCGCTGTGTTGCTGTCGGCAATTGAGCGTAAGCGACATCGTCAACGCGCTCAACGTCTCCCAACCGACGGTCTCGCACCATCTGGCTGTGCTGAAGCGTGCCGGACTGGTGCGCAGCGAACGACGCGGCAAGCAGGTGCTCTACACCCTCAACCGCGAGCAGATCGTGGCTGGCTGTTGTCAGGTGGCGGAGGATTTCGCGCCGGGCTATCCATTGCGGGTTGTGCAGCCGGACGAACGCTGAGCGTCCGCTCTTCTTTTTTCGTCTCTTGTATTGATACATGTATATATGTCTATGCAAACAGGAGGGTCTTCCATGACTTCGCAATCCAACGCCGATGACGCTGCCGTGCTGCGCGCCGCTGTGCGCGCTCGCTACGGGGCGATCGCTGCCGGGCGGTCATCGTCGTGTTGTGGCAATGACACCGACGTACCCGCCGCGGTCGCCTTGTATGAGTCGCCTGAAGTCGCCGATGTGCCCGCCGATATTGCCGGGCTGTCGCTGGGCTGCGGCGACCCGCTGGCTCTCGCCAGTCTGGAGCCTGGTCAGACTGTGCTCGACCTTGGCTCCGGCGCAGGGCTGGACTGTTTCCTGGCGGCGCAGCGGGTGGGGCCGAGCGGTCACGTGATCGGCGTGGACATGACGCCGGAGATGCTCGACAGAGCGCGCGCCAACGCCCAACGGCTGGGCATGAGCAACGTCGAGTTTCGCCTGGGCGAGATCGAGCATTTGCCGGTGGCCGATGCCAGCGTGGACGTGATCATCTCCAACTGCGTGATCAACCTCAGCCCGGACAAGCCCGCTGTTTTCCGCGAAGCCTTCCGCGTGCTCAAACCGGGCGGGCGGCTGAGCGTGAGCGATGTCCTGGCCGAACGCCCGCTGCCGGAGTCATTGCGGGCCGATTTGGAAAGTTGGGGAGCCTGCGTGGGCGGGGCGCTGCCTGTGGCGGAGTATGTGGCGGCGCTGGAAGCAGCGGGCTTTGTGGATGTGAAGGTCGAGCGGCAGTTCGGGGCAGCAGATGCCGGACTGGACGCCTGTTGCGGGGGTGAAACTCTGCCGGTGTTCAGCGGGCGTATCACTGCCCGCAAGCCGGCGCGGACAGCGTCTGCGTAATAGGCGGGGCGGCTGTTCGCAGAAAGGTCACCTGAATCAATCGCACGGGCGCTGAGCGCAGAGAGACCTCCCCTGTGCTCTCCGTGGCCCTGAGTTGAACACTGTACCTGAATTCGGGTCGGGGCGAAGGAGCGCGTCACCCCTTGTCAAGGCGACCCGCTTCGCGTATACTGTGTCCGGTAACGGTGTCTGAGTCCGTGAGAAAGGAGGCCGCCCGGTGAACAGCGCTGTACTGCTGCTGACGCGCAGTCTGGCTTCCGCGCGTGTCGCGCGCCTCGGTGCCGGGCGTGGCCTCTAGTAGGTGCCCGGTCGGGCGCGCGCCCGAATGACGGTCTGGGTTTTTCCGATCGCCGTGGAAGTCGCCAATGACAGACCACGGCGTTTTTTGTTGAGTGAGCATTGAGACCAACCATGAACCAAAAGTCGGCACAGACCCTTGAACTGCCGAAAATCCTGGAACAACTGGCGCGCTATACGGCGTTTGCTGCCAGCCGCGAACTGGCGCTGGCCCTGACTCCCACGCCCGACCTGGAAGAAGCCCGGCAACGCCAGCAAGAGACCAGCGAAGCCCGTGTGGTGCTGAACAGTTACGATCATATCGGGGTGGGGGGGGCGCGCGACGTGCGGGCCGACGCCCTGGCGGCGGCGCGTGGCGTCATCCTCGATCCGCAGACGTTGCTGGACATCCGCGCCACGCTGCGCCAGGCGACCACCTTGCGCCGTTTTCTGGGGCGGCTGGGCAATCAATTTCCACGTCTGGCGGAGATCGCCGGGCGGCTGGAGGAATGCACGGCCCTGCAACATGAGATCGGGCGCGTGCTCGACGAGACGGGCGAGATTCTGGACACGGCCAGCCCTAAACTGGCGACAATCCGTCGCGAGATGCGCATCGCCTTCGACCGGCTGCAGGACAAGCTGCAGCACATCATCCAGAATCCCAACAATGCGCCCTATCTGCAGGAAAAGCTGATCACGCAGCGGCATGGGCGCTACGTCATCCCGCTGCGGGCCGAATTCAAGGGGCGCATTCCCGGCATCGTGCACGATCAGAGTGGCAGCGGGGCGACTCTGTTCATCGAGCCGCTCTCGACTGTCGAACTGAACAACGCCTGGCGCGAGCTGCAACTGGCCGAAGAAGACGAGATTCGCCGCATTCTGCGCGAACTGTGCGCCCTGGTGGGGAACGAAGCGCCCTACATCGTGCACACCGTCGAGACGCTGGCGGCGCTCGACCTGGCGCTGGCCAAGGCCAAGTACGCCGAGGCGCTGGACGCCACCATGCCCGACCTGGTGGGCTTCCGCGACGCGCCGCCGCCGCATCCCGGCAGCACCATCCGGCTGCTGAGCGCGCGCCATCCCCTGCTCGATCCCAAAACGGTGGTGCCCATTGATGTGGAGATGGACGACGAGACCTATGTGCTGGTCATCACCGGGCCGAACACCGGCGGCAAGACCGTCGCGCTGAAGACGGTGGGGCTGCTGGCGTTGATGGCGCAGTGCGGGCTGCATCTGCCGGTCGCCGCCGGCTCACGGCTGACAGTCTTCCGCGACATCTTCGCTGACATCGGAGACGAGCAGAGCATCGAGCAGTCGCTCTCCACGTTTTCGTCGCACATGACCAACATCATCGGTATTCTGGAGCAGGCCGACCGGTATTCGCTGATCATCCTGGACGAGCTGGGGGCGGGCACCGATCCCGCTGAAGGCTCGGCGCTGGCGCGCGCCTTGCTCGATGACCTGGTGAGTCGGGGTATCACCACGCTGGTCACTACGCATCACCCGGAACTGAAAATCTACAGCCATCAGACGCCCGGCGTGCAGAATGCCAGCGTGGAATTCGACCTGCAGACGCTCGCGCCAACCTACCGCCTGGTGATCGGCTTGCCGGGGCGCTCGAATGCGCTGGCGATCGCCGAGCGATTGGGCCTGCCGCCGCGCATCATCGAGCGGGCGCGCGGTCTGATGACCGAGGGAGACCTGATCGCCGACGACCTGCTCGACGAGATTCACCGCAAGCGCGAGGAAACCCGCCGCGCCGCCGAAGCCAGCCTGCGCTCTTTCGCCGCGCTGGAGGAGTTGCGGGCGGAGTTGCGCGGGCGGCTGGACGGCATCGAGGAAGAGCGCCGGGCCATCCTGGCGCAGGCTCACGAAGAAGCACAACAGGAACTGGAAGCGTTGCGGGCCGAAATCCGGCAGTTGCGGCGGCGACTCAACGCCGCAGGACAGCCGCTCGATGTGATCCGGCAGATCGAGAGTCAGGTCAGGGCACTGGAGGCCGAACCGCGCTTCGTGCCGGAGACGATCGAGACCCTGCAAGACGAAGAGACGCCGCACTTCCGGCTGGGCGATCTGGTGTGGGTGAACTCGCTCAATGCCGAGGGACAGATCGCCGAGATCGGGCCGGACGAGGCGGAAGTGCTGGTCGGGCGGCTGCGGCTGCGGGCCAAGCTGGACGATCTGTCAGTGCGGTCAAAGGGCGAGAGCAAGCGCGAGAAGCGCAAGCGCGCGGCGGGAGGCGTGCGTGGCGCAGCGGCGACACCCGTTGACGTGGCGACCAGACCTGCCTCGCCAGGGCTGGAACTCGATCTGCGCGGTCAGCGCGTGGAGGACGCTATCCCCGCCCTGGAAGACTATCTCGATGCCGCCTACCTGGCCGGACTGCCCTTCGTGCGCATCATTCACGGCAAGGGCACAGGTGCGCTGGGCACGGCCATCCGTGAACGCCTGCACGGGCATCCCCTGGTGCAGCGCTACGAAACCGGACAACCCAACGAGGGCGGCGACGGTGTCACCGTCGTCACGCTGGTCTCGGCAGACTGAGGATCGGGAAGATAAGATGACCCAGGGCGTACCACACGGCGCGCCCTGGGTTTGTGTTACGATCGGGTTCGCGCCTGTGCTTCGGCAATGACGGCGGGGTCGAGACCCTCGAATTCGCCCACCCATTGATAGAATATAGCGTCCAGGTCTTCACCGGTCGCATCTTCGAAGG
>DAOTZZ010000118.1:0-5340 GCA_034433965.1 Anaerolineae bacterium | reverse complement strand
CCACCCTTCGGCGACCTGCGAACGAGCCGAATTGCCGGTGCACAGGATCAGTACCCGCTCTTTGCGTTCAGCCATGCGTTGCCTCCGAATTCGTCTCTGTAGCGGATAAGTTTCCATCCCCGGCGGTGCCCAAGTATAACATGTCCAGAGGGCTTGTAAAGCGGGCGCGACGGGGAATCAGGGACGCAGCGGGCAGCAAGAAGTACGTCACCGCAGGACGCGGAGGGCACACAGAAGAGCGTTTTTTTGTCTGCCGTGTCTCAGCGGTTTACCCCCCCGCCCCAAAATAAGAGTTGCTCCTGGAAAACCACCCCCAACGCGCTACAATCATGTTTGCTGCGGTCTGCTGCGTCGCTGCTGACCGCATTCCAGACTCTAAACTCCAGACTCTAGACTCCTGACTCCCAACTCGCCATGGCCGAATACGCACCCTGCGAACATATCCAGAGCATCCTCGACAACCTGCCCGCTGAGCCAGGCGTTTACCAGATGATCGATCCCACGGGCGCGATCATCTATGTGGGCAAGGCCAAGAGCCTGCGCAACCGCGTGCGCAGCTACTTTCAGCCCAGCAACCACGATCCCAAGGTGCTGCGCATTCGGCACGACACCGCCGACATTCAGTTCATCCTCACCGGCGACGAGTTGAAGGCGCTCATCACCGAGGCAGAGCTGATCCGTGTGCACAAGCCGCGCTACAACGTCCTGCTCAAGGACGACAAGCGCTATCCGTATATCCGTGTGACGATCGGCGACGCTTACCCCACCGTAGAGATGACGCGCCGCATCGATCGCAGCGACGGGCATCGCTACTTCGGCCCCTTCACCTCGGCGGGCGGCGTGCGCGAGACGCTCGACGTGCTGCGCCGCGCCTTCCCCTACCTGACCTGTGACCGCGAGATCACCGGCCAGGACAAACGCGCCTGCCTCTACTACGACATCAAGCTGTGCGGTGCGCCGTGCATTGGCGCGCAGACCCGCGAGGAGTACTGGGAGAACATCAACGGGCTGATGCGCGTGCTCTCCGGTCACGCCGAAGAAGTGTTGGCCGACCTGCGCGCGCAGATGGAGGCCGCAGCCGAAGCGCTCGACTTCGAGCGGGCGGCGATCCTGCGCGACCGGGTCAAGGTGGTGGCGCAGATCGCGCAGCGTCAGCGACTGGTGGCGGACATAGACGCCGACCAGGACGTGATCGCTTTCGCCCAGGAGGGCAGCGACGCCGTCGTGCAGATGTTCCTCATCCGCAACGGACGCTTGATCGGCAGCGAATACTTCGCCCTGACCGGTTCCGAGGACTCCGACGCAGAGGATATCGTCTCCAGCTTCCTGACGCAGTTCTACCAGGAGGCCACCGACATCCCGCGCGAGGTGGTGTTGCCCGCCGATGTGAGCGAAGCCCGTATCATCGAGCAATGGCTGCGCGACAGGCGCGGCGGTAAGAAGGTCAAACTGGTCGTACCCCGGCGCGGCAACAAGCGCGAACTGGTGCAACTCGCCGCGCAAACTGCCGCTGAGAAGCTGCAAATCCTCCGCGCGCAGTGGGAGTCCGACACCGTCAAGCAGGAGACGGCGCTGCGCGAAATCCAGGAGGCGCTGGGGTTGCCGCGCCCGCCCAATCGCATCGAGTGCTTCGACATCAGCACGACGCAGGGCACGGCCATTGTCGCCAGCCGGGTGGTCTTCGCCCAGGGGGTGCCGCGCAAGAGCGAATATCGCCGCTTCAATATCCGCACCGTGGCGCACGAAGGGTCGGACGACTACCAGTCCATGCGCGAAGCGCTCACGCGCCGCTTCCAGCGCTACACCGATGCCGTCACCAATCCGCTGCCGGTCGAGCCAGGCAAGCAGGATCACGACGAGACCTGGCGCTTGCTGCCCGACCTGCTGATTGTAGACGGCGGCAAAGGTCAACTGGGCGTGGCGGTCGAAGTATTGGCGCAGTTCGGGCTGATGGAGCGTGTGCCGGTGTGTGCGCTGGCCAAGCAATTCGAGGAGATATTCGTGCCGGGCCGCGCCGAGTCGATCCTGTTGCCGCGCCGCAGCGAGGGACTGTACCTCTTACAGCGCGTGCGCGACGAGGCGCACCGCTTCGCCATCACCAGTCACCGTCAGCGCCGCAACAAAGCCGGTCTGGCCAGTCAGCTTGAAGAAGTTCCCGGCATTGGCCCGCAACGACGCAAAGCCCTGTTGAAGGCATTCAACCGCGACATCGAGGCCATCCGGCGGGCCAGCATCGAAGAGTTGACCGCCGTGCCCGGCATCACCCGACAGATTGCGGAGAACCTCAAGGCGGCCCTGGGGGAGTGAAACGCACACGCGCCTGGCACACCGACCTTTCGCAGCCACCCAATTGGGCAAAATAGACTAACTCCCCTTCGGCGTGATTCGCTACAGTGGAGAGTCGGCACGCTCCTTTATTCTTGGCCGAGAGGAGAGAGAGGCATTGGACTGGCACCGTTACCAGCCGCCGCCCGAAGTGGCGGCTATTCTGGCCGCCTGCCCGCGCGTAGTCGTCGCCAACAGCACGGACGAATTGCTCGAACTGGCGTGTGGCGGGCCGCACAGCGACTCCTACGAAGTGGCCTACGACGTCCCTGGCCGGGGACGGTGCGTTGAGGCGACAGTCGTGCGGGTGCGCAACGGGATCGCCGTCAACTATACGGATCCGTATATGCGACGGCGCGATCCCGACTGTCTGGTGGTGGGCGACGACTGCCCCACCGACAAGGATACCTTCCAGCGCCGCTTTGGGCGCGATTTCGCCACCGTGCGCCAGGAAGCCTTCGACTGGCTCAAGGGCCAGGAACTGGCAGTCTTCGGCTTTTTGGCGGGCAAGCCGGGTATGGGCCTCCACGCTCTGGCTATCGCGCCGGCCAACGCGGGCTTCTTCGCCTTTGGGCTGGCGCTGCTGCAGGGCATTCTACCCCTCGATCAGCTCCCGCCCGATTTCTCGCCCCGCGCGATCATCTATGTCGTGCCACCTTTCCGGCACACGCACTTTGCAGGCAGGCAGGTGGTAGTGCACAACCGATTGCCGGGACTGCATGAGATGTTCTCCTTCAATCTCTATCCGGGGCCGAGCGCCAAGAAAGGCGTCTACGGCATGTTGATTAACCTGGGCGAGCGCGAAGGGTGGGTGACTACGCACTGCTCGACGGTGCAGGTGATCACGCCTTACGACAACGTGGTGACGATCATGCACGAGGGGGCCAGCGGGGGCGGCAAGAGCGAGATGCTCGAACAGGCGCACCGCGAACCCGACGGGCGTCTGTTGCTGGGCGAGAACCTGGTCACTGGTGAGAAGCGCTATCTGGAAATCCCGCGCAGTTGCGAGCTGATGCCCGTCTGCGACGACATGGCGCTCTGTCATCCCGCCGTGCAGGGCAACAACAGCAAACTGTGGCTGATGGATGCTGAAGAAGCGTGGTTCGTGCGCGTCAACCATATCAACTATTACGGCGCGCATATGCCCCTGGAACGCTTGACCGCGCAACCCGCCTCGCCGCTGCTCTTCCTCAACATTGATGCGGTGCCCGGCGGACGCGCCCTGATCTGGGAGCACACTCAGGATGCGCCTGGCAAGCCCTGCCCCAACCCGCGCGTCATTGTCCCCCGGCACATTGTCCCCAATGTGATCAATGGGCCGGTCAGCGTAGACGTGCGCAGCTTCGGCGTGCGCACGCCTCCCTGCACCCGCGAGAAGCCAACCTATGGCATCATTGGCCTGTTCCATCTCCTGCCACCCGCGCTGGCCTGGCTGTGGCGACTGGTTGCGCCGCGTGGACACGAAAGCCCCAGCATTGTGGACACCATAGGTCTTAGCAGCGAGGGAGTCGGCTCCTACGGGCCATTCCTGGTCGGACGACAAGTTCCACAGGCCAACCTGCTGCTGGAACAGTTCGCCACCTACAAGCGCACCCGTCATGTCTTGATTCCCAATCAGCACGTCGGGGCCTGGCGCGTGGGCTTCATGCCCCAATGGATCGCCCGCGAGTATCTGGCCCGCCGCGGCGGGGCCAAGTTCAAGCCGGATCAGATTCGTCAGGCCCGCTGCCCTCTGCTGGGCTACACCCTGCACCAACTGCATGTCGAAGGGCGCATGGTGGCCCGCTGGTTCCTGCAGGTGGACACACAGCCCGAAGTTGGCGAAGAGGCATACGATCAGGGAGCGCAGATTCTCTACAGCTTCTTCCGCCAATGCCTGGTGCCCTACCTGCAACCCGATCTGCATCCCCTGGGGCGGCAGATCATCGAATGTTGCCTGGATGGTGGACGTCTGGAAGACTACGAAGCGCTGATCCCAGGCGAATGAGTGCCCGAATTGCAGGCTGAGCATCAGGGTGCAGTGCCGCGGAATAACCCGCCGAGGCGCAGGCGCTAGAGCGTATTAGGCGCTTTTCCCGCTCACCCCTGGCCCCGTCTCCCACGTAAGCGGAAGACGAGGAGCACTTGTGCGAAACTCTCGCCCCGCGACGCAGTCGCGAGGGAGAGGGGCGCAGGGGTGAGGAAAAGACTCTCTCCGCAAAAGTTCATAACAATCTCTAGGGGAACGCAGAGAAGACGTCTCGGCGGGTCAAACCTTTTGCCCTGCCGAAGAACGCCCCTGGCAATCCCTTCTCGCCCGTCGCTTCTTTCAATGTTATGATTCAGGGAGAAAGGCGATGGAGGCGGGAAGGCAATGCGGGCATTCTGGCAGGCCCTCTGGCTCGGCTGGCGCTGGTTCGACCGCCGTCGCCAGGGAGACTGGTTTCCGCTGGTGGTGCTGGCGGCGGCGTTGACGCTGCTGTGCTTCCTGGTCTATGCCCTGATCGCCACCCTGCTCTTCGGCGAACCGGCAGAAGTCCAGGTGGTACCCTATGGCTGGAATGCGCCCACAGCCACCGTCCCGCTGCCAACCGCGCCCGCTGGCTTGCCTGCCCTGGCAACTCCTGTCCCGACGCAGATGCCCGCCATTTCGCCAATAGTCTTGCCGACGGCGACACCTGCCCTGGCTGACGGACAGGGCGGCGGTGACGTGTGCGCGCTGACCGTGCGCGTGCAGACGGTCACTCTGTATGCCGGGCCAGACGAGACGTCGCAGGTCGTGGGAGCGCTGACCAGTGGGCAGGTTGTGGTGGCCGATGGGTGGGACACCGGCGCAGATGGCTACACCTGGTGGCGATTGGGCGCTGCTGGCTGGGCGCGCGGCGACGCCTTCGTGGATGCGCTCAACCCCAACCTGCCGGACGCCTGCTGGCTGCTGGCGCAGGTGAGCGCGAGCACCGTTCCCGCGGGAGCAAGCCCAATTCCCGCCGCCACGCTTCCGCTTGCCAGTGGCTCGGCGTGCATCCTGACCGTGCA
>DAOTZZ010000117.1:0-12891 GCA_034433965.1 Anaerolineae bacterium | reverse complement strand
GCGAAAGTCTATGTCTTCTGGGGTGGGCGCGAGGGCACCGAGACCGACGCCAGCAAAAACCCGCTCGACGCCATCAAGCGGATGCGCGACGCCCTCAACTTCGTGTGCGACTATGCCCTGGGCCAGGGCTACGATCTCAAGTTCGCCCTGGAAGCCAAGCCCAACGAACCGCGCAGCAATATCTACTTCCCCACCACTGGGGCCATGCTCGGCTTCATCGCCACGCTCGATCATCCGGAGATGGTCGGCGTCAACCCAGAGGTGGCGCACGAACACATGGCGGGCCTCAACTTCATGCACGCCGTTGCTCAGGCGTGGGACGCGGGCAAGCTGTTCCACATTGATCTCAACGATCAGCTTTTCGGGCGCTACGACCAGGATTTCCGCTTCGGCGCGGAGATGCTCAAGCAAGCCTTCTTCCTGGTCAAGTTCCTGGAGGATGTCGGCTATAGCGGCTCGCGTCATTTCGACGCCCATGCCTACCGCACCGAAGGGCCGGAAGGGGTCAAGGACTTTGCGCGTGGCTGTATGCGCACCTACCTGATCCTCAAGGAGAAGGCCGAACGCTTCAACGCCGACGCAGAAATCCAGGCGCTGCTGGCAGAGATCAACGCAGACGACGGGACATATGCCTGGCTGGACGGCGGTTACAGCGCGGAGAAGGCCGCCCGCCTCAAGGGCGAGACATTCGACCGCCGCGCTTTGGGCCGGCGCGATCTGCGCTATGAGCGGCTGGATCAGCTCACGGTTGAGTTGCTGCTGGGCGTGCGGTGAAGGAGGAAAGGCATGCGCTATCTGCTGGGTCTTGACGTCAGCACCACCGGCTCCAAGGCGCTGCTCATTGACGAGCGCGGAGACGTGATCGCCAGCCACACCGTGCCGCACCCGCTCAGTCAGCCGTTCCCGCTGTGGAGCGAACAGAATCCGGCGGACTGGTGGAACGGCATGGTGACGGCCATCCGCACTGTGCTGGAACGGACCGGTGCGGCGGAGAGCGTTCAGGCCATCGGCCTGACCGGGCAAATGCATGGCCTGGTGTGCCTGGACGAGCAGGATAACGTCCTGCGTCCGGCGATCCTGTGGAATGATCAGCGCACACAAGCCGAGTGCGACGAGATCACGGCCACCATCGGCGCGTCCCGTCTGATTCAGCTCACCGGCAACCGCGCCCTTACCGGCTTCACCGCGCCCAAGATTCTGTGGGTGCGCAAGCACGAGCCGGAAGTCTATGCGCGCATCCGCCATATCCTGCTGCCCAAAGACTACATCCGCTTCCAGCTCACCGGCGACTACGCGACCGATCTGGCCGACGGCGCGGGCATGTTGCTGCTGGATGTGGCCAACCGGCGCTGGTCGCAGGCCGTGCTGGACGAACTGCACATCCCCGCCGAGTGGCTACCCAAAGCTTACGAAGGGCCACAGGTGACCGGCGTAGTCCACGAGCGGGCGGCGGCGCTCACCGGCCTGAAGGCGGGCACGCCGGTCGTGGGCGGCGGCGGTGATCAGGCGGCGCAGGCCGTAGGCGTGGGCGCGGTACAGCCGGGCATCGTCGCGCTGACGGTGGGCACGTCCGGTGTAGTTTTCGCGCCGCTGGCCAGCTACGCCTACGAACCTGATGGCCGGCTACACGCTTTCTGTCACGCTGTGCCGGGGCAGTGGCACTTCATGGGCGTGATGCTCAGCGCAGCGGGCAGCTTGCAATGGTATCGTGACACGCTCGCCCCGCAGGAGGACTTCGGCAAGCTGACCGACGAGGCGCGCAATGCTCCGCCCGGCAGCGAGGGCCTGATCTTCCTGCCCTACCTCACGGGCGAGCGCACCCCTCACCCCGACCCTCTGGCGCGGGGCGCGTTCGTCGGGCTGACGGCGCGGCACACGCGCGCGCATCTCACCCGCGCCGTGCTGGAAGGTGTGGCCTTCGGCCTGCGCGACAGCTTCGAACTGATCAAGGCCAGCCCTGCCGGGTTGATTCAAGAAGTGCGCGTGAGCGGCGGCGGGGCCAAAAGCCCCCTGTGGCGGCAAATCCTGGCCGACGTGCTGGGCGTGCCGCTGGTGGTGGCCGAGGCTATCGAAGGCGCAGCCTACGGCGCAGCGTTGCTGGCCGGAGTGGGCGGCGGTGTGTGGCCAGACGTGCAGACCGCGGCCCGCGCTGCCGTGAAGCTGGGCGAGCGCGTCGAACCGGACGAGGCTGCCGGGGCATACGAGGGCGCTTATCAGCTCTACCGCGAACTCTACCCCATGCTCAAACCGGCGTTTCACCGCCAGGCAAGTCTGTAGCGGGCGATCTGGAGACAGCGAAAACAACGCGCCATGAGTCGGCGACCTGACTCATGGCGCGTGTGTCTGTAGAGCAGCGCGCTGCTCAGATGCCAAGCAGTTCTTTGGCCTTGCGCACTGCCGACGACGCATCGGGCGAATAACCGTCCGCGCCGATCTCGTCGGCATAGGCCTGGGTCACCGGCGCGCCACCGATCATCACTTTGACCTGGTCGCGCACACCGGCTTCCTTGAGCGCCTGAATGGTGTTCTTCATGTTGGGCATGGTGGTGGTCAGCAGGGCGGACATGGCTACGATCTGCGCGCCCTTCTTCGCCTCTTCGACGAATTTCTCCGGCGCAACGTCTACCCCCAGGTTGACGATCTCAAAGCCCGCGCCTTCGAGCATCATCGCCACCAGCGACTTGCCGATATCGTGCAGATCGCCTTTGACGGTGCCGATTGCCACACGGCCCAGCGGCTCGACGCCCTTCTCGACCAGATGCGGCTTGAGCAGTTCGAGGGCGGCGGACATGGCACGCGCGGCGATGAGCATCTCCGGCACGAAGTACTCGCCTTCCTCGAACAAACGACCGACCTCAGCCATGGCGTCAATCAGGCCCTTCTGCAGGATTTCATCGGCGGGGATGCCATCGGCAAGGGCCTGCTCCACCTTGGGCACTACCGCCTTGGCCTGGCCTTCGATGACAGCTTGGCGGATTTCTTCGATCAAGGACATTGTGCGTGAACTCCTTTTTGTCCCGCGCCAGCCAGACATGCCCCAGCCTGCCAGCGCACCGGGAAGATGGCAAGCGATGAGAGTTGGTTATCACCGACCGCGTAACACGAGAGCAATGATAGTCGAAATCGCATCATCCGGCCAGTAGCCAATAGCAGATTGTGGCGTGATTTTGCTCACGCAGTGCGAGAAATTTCCCCTGGGCGGCGATTGGCGGTATGCTATGCGGGCAAGTGGGTCGGTTGGCGTACCAAGGAGGACTATGCCATGCAATACCGGGTGTTTGGCCGGATGGGGTGGCACGTGAGTGAGATCGGCTATGGCATGTGGGGCATGGCTGGCTGGACTGGCTCCGACGATGCCGAGTCGCTGGAAGCGCTGGAACGCGCCGTCGAGCTGGGCTGCAATTTCTTCGACACGGCCTGGGCCTATGGCGCGGGGCACAGCGAGAAATTGCTGGGCCAACTGGTGCGCGCCCATCCCGATAAGAAGCTGTTCACCGCCAGCAAAATCCCGCCCAAGAACTTCAAATGGCCATCGCGGCGCGGCTACACGCTCGATGAGTGTTTCCCGCCCGATCACATCCGCGAATACACCGAAAAGAGTCTGCAAAATCTGGGGCTGGAAAGCATTGACCTGATGCAATTTCACGTCTGGGAAGACTGTTGGGCGCACGACGAACGCTGGCAGCGCACCATTGACGATCTCAAGCGTCAGGGATTGATCCGTGCGGTGGGCATCAGCGTCAACCGCTGGGAGCCGTGGAACAGCCTGGAGACGCTGCGCACTGGTCTGGTGGACGCCGTGCAGGTCATCTACAACATCTTCGACCAGGCTCCCGAAGATCAGCTTTTCAAAGTGTGCGTCGAACAGAATGTGGCAGTAATCGCCCGCGTGCCCTTCGACGAAGGTTCACTGACGGGAACGCTCACCAAAGATAGCAAGTGGCCAGAGGGTGACTGGCGCAACACCTACTTCGTGCCGGAGAACTTGATCCCGTCGGTGGAGCGTGCCGAAGCGTTGCGCCCCTTGATCCCGCCGGGCATGACCATGCCGGAGATGGCGCTGCGCTTCTGCCTGTCGCACCCCACGGTAAGCACGGTCATCCCTGGCATGCGCAAAGTGCGTCACGTGGAAGCCAACATCGCCGCCAGCGACGGGCGTGCGTTGCCCCCCGAACTGATTAAGAAGCTACGCGAGCACCGCTGGGACCGCGTCCCGACGAACTGGTCACAATGAACGCCTATCCCAACTTCCGGCTCGATGGACAGATCGCCCTCATCACCGGGGCGAGCAAGGGCCTTGGCTGGGGCATTGCCAGGGCGATGGCCAACGCTGGGGCAACGGTTGTGCTCACCGCGCGCACGCTCCCTGCCCTGGAGCAACTCGCGGCGGAAATTCGCGCCGAAGGGGGCACGGCCCTGCCCCTGGCGCTCGACGTGACGGACATTCCCCAAATCAACGCCGTGGTAGACGAAGTCGTCGCCCGGTTTGGCCGACTCGACATCATGGTCAACAATGCCGGGCTGGGCGCAGAGCACGACGCGCTTCATGTGACCGAAGCGGACTGGGACGCGCTGATAGACGTAAATCTCAAGGGGCTGTTCTTCTGTTGCCAGGCGGCAGCGCGTGTCATGATCCCGCGCGGGTACGGGCGCATCGTCAACATGAGCTCGCAGCTTGGCGCGGTCGGCTTGCCGGGCAGCGCTGTCTACTGCGCCTCGAAAGGCGGCGTCAACCAACTCACGCGAGCGCTGGCCCTGGAATGGTCGGCGCGCGGGGTGACGGTCAACGCCGTCGCGCCGACGTTCATCTATACGCCGGGCACCGCCGAGCGCCTGGACGATCCGGACTATCTGGCAGGTGTGCTGGCAAAGCTGCCCATCGGCAAAGTGGGGACGATCAATGACGTGGCCGCTGCGGTGATCTACCTGGCTTCGCCGGCGGCGGGCATGGTCACCGGGCATATACTGCACGTAGACGGCGGCTGGACGGCGCAGTAAGAGATGTACGAAATTTTGTAGGGGCGGTTTTAGAAGCCCGCCCCTACGCTCGATTATGCCCGCAGCAGGTGTGCCAGGATCAGTCGGTCGAGTTCTTCATAGTCGCGCGCGGCGATACACTGTTGCATAGCCGCCCGATCCAGACTGCGAACGCGCTCCACCAGCCACAGGAAAGTCTCCAGGCTGTTGCGCAGGTGCTTTTCGGCAACTTCGGCTTTTTGCGTGCGCAACGCCTTCACGTCCAGCCCGACGATGCCTTTCTCATAGTACCTGTGCTGGTCCAGCACCAGCACCTGGTCGAAAGCCCGGCGCAGGTTCACCGCGCCGAACGAGCGATCCTGGTCGAACTTCAGACCGTTCTGGTCGTTGAGGTGCACGCTCCACAGCTTGCCGTAGGCCAGGCCGAACGCCATCTCGTCGGCGGGATCGAGTCCGGCCAGGATGGCATGCGCGGACTCCACCAGCACACCCACGCGCGACGGGTCTTTGGTCTTGAAGCTGAGCGCGACGGCGTGCCCGATGGTGGGGATATAGGCCAGGTCCATCGGCTCGTTGGGCTTCGGTTCGACGGCGAAGCGCATCCCCGGCGCGTAGTCGAGCATATCATTGATCGCCTCGACCAGCAGGTCAACGGCGCGGGCAGCATCCTTGGCCTCGCGCATATACGTCCCCTCGCGGGCCAGCCAGAGCACGATCAGGTCGGTGCCCAGCGCCTGCGCGATGTCCAGCGCCTTGCGCGACCGCTCACGAGCATAGGCGCGCGCGGCGGGGTCGTTGGCGGTGTACGCGCCGTCTATGGTCATGGGGTGTTCCCACAGACGCGGGGCTACAAACTCGACCGCCAGCCCCATTCCATCCAGCTTCGCTTTGAGAGCGCGCGCTTCCGCTTCGATCTGAGCAGGGGTTTTGCTGTCCAGGTTGGGGACCGCGTCGTCGTCGTGAAACTGTACCGCGTCGAAGCCCAGGCGTTGATACGCTTCCAGCTTTTTCTCGAAGGGCACGCTGGGGCGCACGGCTGGGCCGAACGGGTCGGCCCCCTCGTGAATGTTCCAGGGGCCAAAGGAGAAACGGTAACCGTATTTTTCCATAAGGCTCTCTCCTGATAGTTGTCAGCGATCAGTAGCCGGCGACAAGCTCGGCCAATAAACTCATCTGTGCCTGTCTGTACTCTACGCCAAAGCGAGGAGCACGACAAGCCTCAGGCGCGGTATTTGGCGGTCTTCTCGTCAATCGTGTGGCCGCCCGCCGCACCATCAGCAATCTTGATAATAGTCACCACGTGTTGCACGCCCGCTTCGATACAGGCCAGGTGCGCGGCTTTGGCAGCGGCCAGCGCCTCCTCAAACGGCCCCTCGATGACCGTCTCCAGCGGGCCGACTTCATAGCGCAGTCCGCTGGCGGCAATGGCGGCGATGGCCCGGTCTACCAGGGGCAGCGCGTCTTCTGTCAGCGGCAAGACCTGCACGCCTACATTCACAATCCGTTGCTTGTCCATCGGCTCACTCCGTCGAAGTTCACTTGCGCGTCTTCCGCCCGGCGAGCCAGGCCCGCGCCCGCTCCATCTGCCCGGCAACTTCGCCCGCGCCGCCGAATGCCGCCCGTCGCGCGACCGCCGCGTCGAAGTCGAAGACCTGCGTCACATCCGGGCCGAAAGCATCGGACAGCGTCCGGTAATCGTCGAGCGTCAGGGCGGAGAGCGGCACGCCTTTCGCCTCCGCCAGGCGGACGGCGCGCCCGGCCAGACCATGCGCCTGACGGAAGGGCACGCCCCGACTCACCAGGTAGTCCGCCAGATCGGTGGCGAGCATCCCCTCGTCCAGCGCCGCGCGCATCCGCGCCGGGACGAGCGTCAACGCGCGCACCAGCCCGCTCAGCGGCGGCAACAGGGCTGCCAGCGTGTCGTATGCGTCGAAGAGCGGCTCTTTGTCCTCTTGCAAGTCTTTGTTATAGCCGCTGGGCAACCCTTTGAGCGTCGTCAGCAGCCCGACCAGATGCCCGATCAGCCGCCCGGCCTTGCCTCGCGCCAGTTCGAGCGGATCGGGATTGCGCTTCTGCGGCATCAGACTGCTGCCGGTGCTGTAACGCTCGTCCAGCCGCACAAAACCGAAAACCGGGTTGGCGAAGACGATCACGTCCTCCGCCAGGCGACTCAGGTGTACCCCGATCAGCGCGGCAGCAAACAGAAACTCGGCGATGTGATCGCGGTCGGCGACGGCATCCAGGCTGTTGGGGGCGGGCGCGCGGAAGCCCAGTCGTTCGGCCAGGCGTTGCCGGTCAATGGGGTAGGGCGTCCCGGCCAGCGCACCCGCTCCCAGGGGGCATTTGTCGCGCCAGGCGTCGGCGAACCCCTCCAGCCGGTCTACATCGCGGGCCAGCGCCCAGAAATGACTCAGCAGCCAGTGCGCCGCGCTGAGCGGTTGGGCGGGCTGGAAATGGGTGGTGCCAGGCATGAGGGTCGCGGTGTGATGTTCCGCCTGCTCCAGCAGCGCGGCCATCAGCTCGGCCAGGAGCGCCGTCAGGTGGGGGACAGCCTCCAGCAGCCACAGCAGCACGTCGGTCGCCACCTGATCGTTACGGCTGCGACCGGTGTGCAGCTTGCCCGCCACCCGCCCGATGAGCTCGCCCAGCCGCCGCTCGACGGCGGTGTGAATGTCCTCGTCCGTCGGCGCGGGGACGAATTGCCCGGCGGCGAACTCGGCGCGCACGCGCTCCAGTCCGCCGACCAGGGCGTCGCGCTCTTCCGGCGTGATCACACCAGCCTCGGCCAATGCTCCCGCCCAGGCGATGCTGCCGGTGATGTCAACGTCGTAAAGTCGCCAGTCGAAGCGCAGACTGTCGTTGAGACGGCGCACGGCGTCGTCAGTCGGCTGAGAGAACGCTCCGCCCCATAGCGTCATGGTTCGTCCAACCCCTCGTTGAAGACGTTCAGCGGCATGACGTTCGAAGGGATGGGGATTGAACCGCAGAGACGCGGAGAGCGCAGTATTTTGTGTCCTCTGCACCTCTGCGGTGAATTCTTCACCCCGATTATGAGTCACGCCCGCTGATCACAGCCAGATGCGCCTCAAGTATAACAGGGCGCGGCGAAATTGCCGCGAAGAAGAGCGCCTGCGGTACAATCATCCGCCGGAACGGGCGGCGAAATGGTCGCCGCACTCTCAGGCAGAAGTGATCGCTCATGGGAGTCGCTGCCGTGCGCAATGTCCTTTTTGTCTCCGCCTACACGGGTCTCGGCGGGGGCGAGAGCGTGCAACTCAACCTGATGCGCGCGCTGGATCGTCAGCGTTTTCGGCTGCACCTGGTCTGCCCGCGCGAGGGACAGTTGCCAGCAGCGGCGCGCGCGCTCGGCGTGCAGGTGCACCTGGTGCCCTATCGCCCGGCGACGGCCTGGTTTGTGCCCGCCCTCTGGACGCGCCTGCCCGTCGTCGGGCGGCTGACCGACCTGATCCGCGCCGAAGGCATTGCCGCCGTGCACAGCGACTATCATTCGCTGCCGTTTGCGGCGAGCGCTGCGCGACGGGCGGGTATTCCCGTGGTGTGGAATGCGATGGGCTGGTGGTTTCCCGCGCGATCCTGGCAGCGACGCTTCTTCTGCGCGCAGGTGACGCAGATCGTCGCCATCACACAGGCCGTGCGCGACCGCTGGCTGGCCGCTTCCGGGCACTTTCTGCCGCCGGAGCGCATTCGCGTGCTGGTGCCCGGCGTGGACCCCGACCTGTTCCATCCCGGCGTGGACGGATCGCCAGTGCGCGAGCGGCTGGGCATCGGCCCGGACGTGCCCCTGGTGGGGATGATCGCCCGCTTTCAGCGCGTCAAGGGGCACGACGTCTTCCAGACAATGGCGCAGCGCGTCGCCGCCGAAGTGCCCGCGGCACGCTTTGTGGTGGCGGGCGAGAACGTCTTCGGTGTGGCGAAGGATGAGGCGTACAAGCGAGCGATTCTCGCCGCCGCGCAGTCCGATCCCGTGCTGCGCGAACGGTTGACCTATCTGGGCTTCTGGGAAGATGCCCGCCAGGTGATCGCCGCCTGCGATGTGATCGTCTGCCCGTCGCGCTTCGAGTCGCTGGGGATGGTGCACCTGGAGAGCATGGCCATGGCCCGCCCGGTGGTCAGCATGGACAACGGCGGCCCCGCCGAAACCGTGGTGGACGGTGAGACAGGCTTTCTGGTGCCGCCCGAAGACCCGGACGCCCTGGCCGACCGCGTGCTGACACTGCTCCGCGATCCGGCCTTGCGGGCGCGCATGGGCGCCGCAGGGCGCGCGCGTGTGCTGGCGCATTTCACGGCGGCAGGTTACGCCAGGGCGTTTGCGCAACTGCTGGAGGACTTGAGGTAAACCCTGTGGATATCCTGCTCATCTCGCGCTGTCCACCGTTTCCGCTCTATTTCGGAGACCGGCTGATCGTCTACCATCTGGCGCGGCAGTTGAGCGCCCGCCGGCACCTGATCGATCTGCTGGCTTATTACCAGTATCCAGAAGACCTGGCCGATATCCCGCGTTACGAGCATCTCTTCCGCAGCGTGCGGCTGATCCGCGAGCCGCGCCGGTCTCCGGGCAGCCTGGCGGCGCGCTATCTGCGTCCGGCGGCGCGCTATCCGCGTCGGGCTGAGGAGAGCTGGTCTCCGGAGATGTGGCGGGCGATCGAGGAGCAGGTGACGACGCAGGGCTGTGACGTAGTGCACCTGTTCGGTGGCATTCACATGTACGAGTTTCGCCCGCTGGTGCGCGCCCTGCCCAACGTCATTGTGCCCTACGAGTCCTTCAGCCTGTGGCTGAGCCGCGAAGTGGCCGAGGCACACGGCCTGGTCGCACCGTTGCTGGCGCAGCTGCGGCGACACTTCGCGCGGGGTTTTGAGCGCTGGATGTTTGCAGGCTTCGACCGGGTGGTGGTGCTGACCGACCGCGATGCGGCGGCATTGCGCGCGCTGGCTCCGCAATTGCCCCTGGTGACCATCCCCAACGGTGTCGATCTAGACTTCTACGCGCCTACTGGCTACGAGCCGGACGAGCCAACCCTGCTGTTCATCGGCAACTACGACTACCGGCCCAACCTGGACGCTGCGCTGCGCCTGGCCCGCGACATCTTTCCGCGCGTCCGCGAGGCGGTGCTAGAGGCGCGATTGTTGCTGGTGGGCGGCAATCCGCCACCGGAGTTGCAGGCTCTGGCTGATCCACAGATTGAGGTGACAGGGCGGGTGCCCGATCTGCGGCCCTACTTCGAGCAGGCGTTGCTCTTCGTCAGTCCATTGCGTTTGGGCGCGGGCATCAAGAACAAGGTGCTGGAGGCGATGGCCATGGACGTGCCGGTCGTCGCCACGCCGCTGAGCTGCGACGGCATCCCCGTGATCCATGGCGAGCACGTCTGGCTGGGCGAGACCGACGCCGACCTGGTGAAGGGGATCGTGCATCTGATCCACGATGCTTCGCTGCGGCAGGTCTTGCGGCAGAGTGGACGGGCATTGGTCGAGCAAACCTTCACCTGGCAGCGCGTGGCCGATCAATACGAGGCCCTTTATGACGAAGTCATTGCCGAGCGCCGCGGTCGTCCCCCTGCGGCATTGCACTGATTGCCCCACTTGGTTCTAATTGGCCCTGTACGCTGTCCACTGGTCTTGTTAGGATCAAAGCTATGGACACCCAATTTCGCGACATTGTGCTGGTCAAGGACTCAGTCGAGCCGATCTATCAGCAACTGGCTCGCTACTTTCGGCAGCAGATCGAAAGCGGGCGGCTGGGGCCGGGCGACCGCCTGCCGCCGTCGCGCGATCTGGCGCAGCAACTCGGCATCGGGCGGATCAGCGTGGTCAATGCCTACGCTCAGTTGCAGGAGGAGGGGCTAATCGCGTCCCATGCCGGGCGGGGGACGTATGTCACCGGCGGGCGACTCCTGCCGCGCACGCACGATAGCGCTTCCCGCACCCTGCCGGGCGTGCCCAATCTGCCCATGCGCGAAATGACGCGCCTGGCGCAGCAACCGGGCGTGATCGCTTTCAACGGAGGTGCTCCGCCAGAGGAGTTCCTGCCGGTCGAGGCGCTGCGGCACGCGCTCAACCTGGTGCTCGACCGCGACGGCGCAGCGGCGGTGGCCTATGAAGAAGCGGAAGGTTACCCCCCGTTGCGCGCGGGCATCACTGAGTATGTGTCGTCGTTGGGCATTCGCTGCCATCCCGATGACGTGTTGATCACGGGTGGCGCGCAGCAGGCGCTCGACCTGGCCGTGCAGACGTTGTTGCGCGAAGGCGACGTGCTGGTCACGGGCAACCCGACCTACCTGGGTATCCTGGACATTGCGCATGTGCGGCGCGTGCGCGTCATCGGCGTGCCGGTAGATGTGGACGGGCTGCGCCTGGAAGCGCTGGAAACCGTCCTGCGCGAGCAGCGGGTCGGCCTGATCTACGCCGCGCCGACTCATCACAACCCCACCGGCACGGTGATGCCACTGCACCGGCGGCGACAACTGCTGACACTGGCGGAGCGCTATGGGGTGCCGGTGCTGGAAGATGCCGTCTACCACGAACTGGGCTACCGGGGCACTCCGCCGCCACCGCTCAAGGCACTGGACGAAGACGACCTGGTGATTCATGTGGGCGGCTTCTCCAAAATTCTGTTGCCCGGTACGCGCATCGGCTATGTGATCGCTGGCGGGACGCTGCGCGAACAACTGGCGCGGGTCAAGCAGGCCGCCGATATCTGCACGCCGAGCCTGAATCAGCGAGCGATTCACGTGTTCCTGGCCAACGGGATGCTGGTCGGGCACCTCAACCGCGTGCGGCACGAACTGCGCGAGCGCTGCGCGGCGGCCTGTGCGGCGGCGCGGCGTCACCTGCCGCCTGGGTCGCAGTGGGACGAACCGGGCGGGGGGATGTACCTGTGGGTGCGTCTGCCTGATGACGGGCCGAGCGCCGCCGAGTTATACGTCACTGCTGTGCAGCATGGCGTGGCCTATGCCATTGGCACGCTGTTCCACACGGACGGGGGCGGCGGGCGGCATATCCGGATCAATTTCGCGGCGCATCCGCCCGCGCGCATCGAGGAAGGCTTCCGCAGGCTGGGCGCGGCCTGGCACGCCTGGCAGGAGACTTATGCTCCGACGGTGCGCCGCGCCCCGATTCTGTGAAGGCGATCGGTTTTCAGTGAACAGTTGAGCTGGAATATGGACAGACGAGGTGTGATACATCAGGTCTGAGCACTGAGGGCTATTCTCGTGAGTTTTCGCGCGGACATCCTGTGTGACCGTGCGCGATCGTCAGCATAAGGAGAAAACCACATGGCACCCGAAACACCTGCAGCGAACAATGGGGCGCAGAAAGGCACCGACACCGTCAAGCGCGGTTTGGCACAGATGCTCAAGGGCGGCGTGATCATGGACGTGGTCACGCCGGAGCACGCGCAGATCGCCGAAGAGGCGGGCGCGGTCGCTGTCATGGCGCTGGAGCGCGTCCCGGCGGACATCCGCGCGACGGGCGGCGTGGCCCGCATGAGCGATCCCGCCCTGATCGAGCGCATCATGGCCGCGGTGAGCATTCCCGTCATGGCCAAGTGCCGCATCGGGCACTTCGTCGAAGCGCAGATTCTCGAAGCGATCGGTGTAGATTACATTGACGAGAGTGAGGTACTCACCCCGGCGGACGAGCAGTATCACATCAACAAGCACGCTTTCAAAGTGCCCTTCGTCTGTGGGGCGCGCAACCTGGGTGAAGCGTTGCGGCGCATTGGTGAGGGTGCGGCCATGATCCGCACCAAAGGCGAGGCGGGCACCGGCGACGTGGTCGAGGCGGTGCGCCATGCGCGCGCCGTGCTCGGCGAGATTCGCCGCCTGACCACCATGCGCGAAGACGAGATGATGACCTACGCCAAGGAAATCGGCGCGCCCTACGAACTGGTGAAGGAAA
>DAOTZZ010000116.1:0-3798 GCA_034433965.1 Anaerolineae bacterium | reverse complement strand
GCCAGTAGTGCGAAAGCAGCGTCACTTCCGCCGAAGCTCCTTCACCGCGCACGACTTCCAGCGGGTGCGTCGCCTCGACCAGCAGTTGCCCGGCCTGCCAGACGCTGAAGCGCAGCATCACCGCGCCCACCTGATGCGGCGTGAGGGCAAACCACACGGGCAACGGATCACTGCCCGGCCACAGCGTCGCACGAACTGGCGGGGTATGCACCGTGCATCCATCCGCCATCAGCCGCACTTCGACTGCGCCAGCGCTGAGCAGTCCCCTGGCCCGCGGCTGACAGGGCACGGGGACAGGCGCAGCCTCGTCGTCACCCGGACTGATTGACCGCAGGCCGATCAGGCGGCGCAGCGCTTCGGCAGAAGGAGATGGGCTGTCGGCCCCGGACAGCCACAGCGCCACGCGCAAGGGATATCCCAGCGCGCCAGTGCGCGGGGCGGCTGTGTCCAGTCGAACAGTCAGCGGGCCGCGCGGCCCCACCAGGGGTTCGCTGGCGCGGGCGAAGTGCGCCGGTATGTGCCAGTGCACCGTCCGACGCAGCGCCCGCCGCCCCTGATCGAGCGCTCCGGCGACCGGCTGACCGTCCAGCAGCGCCAGATAGAACGTCTGCCAGAACGTCAGCGCTTCGTCGGGGGGCAGGACGCCCTGCAAGGCGATCACTTCGGGCACGCCCGCCAGTATCAGCCAGGGCGCTGCACCCGCGGGCAGATCGTCCGGGGCGACATAGCCCGCGGCCCCGCCCAACAAGACCAGCCGCAAGGCCACGCCGCGCAACGCCGCCGCGATCAGCTCCGCGTCCACCGGGTCGGAGGTGTCGCGCTCGCCCAGGAAGAGCAGGCGACCCGTGCGCGTGAGCGCGGCGTGCCCCTCGAAATGTACGATATGCGGCACGCCCGCCAGCAACCAGTCCATGAGAGCGTCCCAGGTCGGCGGCAGCAGATAGGCCAGGTCGAGTTGCCCGAACTGCAGGGGCATGGTCAGCGCCTCGGCGAGCGCCTGATATTGCGGCACCAGAGGAGGTTGATCGGCAGGATGAGCGGCGATGTACAACACGTCGCAGGGCGGGCGCAGTGCTCCGGCAGGGAGCGGTTCCGGACAGGGCAGCGCCCGCCGCAGTGTCAGCGCGCCGGTTTGCAGGGGAAAGCGCGTGCCGTCGTGTAACAATTCCCAGGGATAGCGGGTAATGCGGATGGCCGCGCGGTCGAAGCGCAGTTCCAGTTCCAGCGGGACGCCCTGCACGGTCGCCTCGGCCAGCGCCGCCCGATAGACCTCCTCTAGCGGGCCGGGGAAGAGCGCGCGAAACAGCCCCCGCCCAACATCCTGGTGAAAGGTCGGCTGACTGGCCATGCGCAACACGTCTTCCAGGCGCTGCAACACCACGTTCGCCGTCTGACCAGCGCCGTAGGGCGCGTCGTGCACGGTCACCGACAGCCCCTGCTCTTGATCGCTCAGTTGCAGCACCACCCGTGGCGCATGTCCCGCCATGGCGACCCCTTTCCGGCACATGCCCCATTCTAGCCGCGCCGACGGGCCGTGCAAGTGAGCAGCAGTATCGGCAGACAGCGATCAGTCACCGGTGTTCCGGGCGTGCCTGCCGCGAACACGGGGGAGCATGTTCAATCGAGAACTGCAAACTGGCAGCCTCTTCCGGAAGCACGCCGTCGCTTCAGAGCAGGCACGCGCAACTGGCCTGGGTCGCCATGCGTTGGGCAGGCCGGCGGTTACCGTCGCCCAGACAGGTAGCGCAGCAGCGCCAGCAGAATCACCGCGCCGACGAAAGCGACCGCGATACTCTCGACATTGATGCCAGAGACATCGCCGCCCACGCCCAGCAAGTTGAGCACAAAGCCACCCAGCACTCCACCGATGATGCCCACGATGATGTTCATGATCAACCCTTGCTGGCGATCAGTCTTCATCACCATGCTGGCCAGCCACCCGGCAATACCTCCGACAATGATCCAGGCAATGATGCCCATGACAGACTTCTCTTGATCTATTTTTACAGGCTAGTAAAACTATTATAACATATTTTCATGGATACTACAAATTTTCAGCGACGTAGAAGCAGTGTGCAACCTGCCCTGCCAGGATGCGTTATAGTTATGGAAGTACGGCTCGCCCTGGTCAGGTAACCCAGGGAACATCATGGCCGGGCGCATCGTCCCCCTTGAGAAAGCAGAGTACAGATGAGAGATTGGTGGCAACGTCATCTGGCGGCGAGACCGGCACAGTTCGCCTGGGGAGCAGTCGTGCTCGGCTGCCTGCTATTGACGCTGTTCGCGCTCGGCAGCGACGCGATTCTCGACCGCGCGCCCGTGCGCGACGTGGACGCGCAGACCGCCGCCTGGTTCCACGAACACGTCAGCCCGCCCGTGCACGACCTGTTCACGGTAGTGACAGCCTTTGGCTCGCCGGTGTTGTGGGTACTTGGCTTCGCAGTGAGCCTCTATTTCATCATCCGGCGACAATGGGCACTGCTGGCCGGCTGGGCACTGGCCATGGCCGCCGGTAAGCTGTGGAACGAGGCACTCAAAACCTGGCTGGCGCGCCCGCGTCCGGTCTTCCCCGGCTGGGACAACCCCGCCAGCGGCTATGGCTTCCCCAGCGGACACACCATGCAATCCGTGGTGGCCTATGGGATGCTCGTCTACCTGAGCTGGCAACGGGTGCGTCCGCGCGGGGCACTGCTGGCGGGCGCGACCGCGCTGATCGCGCTGATTGCGCTCAGCCGGTTAGTGTTGGTGGCGCACTTTCCCTCGGACGTGATCGGCGGATTGCTGGCGGGCGCGCTGTGGCTGCTGACCAGCGTCGCCTTCACTGAGGCTCTCTGCGCCCGCGCAACGAACCGGTGTTCTCCAGCTCGACACGTAGCAGAACAGGAGGCTCTATGAAACGCATCGCGGTACTGACCAGCGGAGGCGACGCCCCTGGTATGAATGCAGCCATCCGCGCTGTCGTGCGCACCAGCATCGAGCGCGGCTGGGAGGTTTTCGGCGTCGAGCATGGGTATCGGGGCCTGCTCAACGGCGAATTCGTGCCCCTCAACCGGCGCGACGTGGGGGGTATCATGCAGCTTGGCGGCACGATCCTGGGCAGCGCCCGTTGCCCGGAATTCAAGACCGACGACGGACGGCGCAAAGCCCTGCGCGAACTGAACCGGCGCGGCGTCGAGGCGCTGGTTGTCATCGGCGGCAACGGCTCACAGGCGGGCGCTCAGGCGCTCTATCAGATGGGCTTTCCGGTGGTAGGGGTGGCGTCCACCATTGACAACGACCTGGCCGGTTCGGACATCACGCTGGGTGTGGACACGGCGCTCAACATCGCCCTGGAGGCCATAGACCGGCTCAAGGTGACCGCTTCATCGCACGAGCGGGCCTTCCTGGTGGAGGTGATGGGGCGCAACTGCGGCTACCTGGCGCTGATGGCGGGCCTGGCCGGTGGAGCCGAAGCCATCTGCGTGCCGGAGTTCGAGACTTCGCCCGAAGCGGTCGCCGAGGCCATCGCCACCGCCTACGAGCGCGGTAAACCCCATGCGCTGATCGTCGTGGCCGAGGGCGCGCGCTACAACGCCACCCGCCTGGCCGAATACTTCCGCGAGCACAACGAGGAACTGGGTTTTCAGTTGCGCGTGACCATTCTGGGGCACGTGCAGCGCGGCGGGACGCCCGGCGCGTTTGACCGGCTGCTGGGCACGCGCTTCGGAGCCTACGCCGTCGAGCAGATCGCTGCGGACAACTACGGCGTGCTGGTCGGGCAGATCAAAGGCGAGATCGTCGCCACGCCCTACGACCAGG